>JBIIZD010000006.1:0-41004 GCA_044346445.1 Caulobacteraceae bacterium | reverse complement strand
GACGCCTCGCCACGCGGCTCAGATGGTGCAGGACAATGCCGCTGGTGGTGGCGACATTGAGCGAGTCAAACCCGCCGGCCATTTGAATGCGCACACTGCGCGCTCGGTCCAGTGCATCCGCGCCCAAGCCCGGCCCCTCGGCCCCCAGCAAGATGGCGCAGCGCGGCGCGCGGACAAGATCGCCCAGTTCGGCCCCTCCCGACGGGCTAAGCGCCAAGGTCTCAAAGCCATGGGCCTGAAGCTGGCCGACCATATCGGCGCCCGGCGGCAAGGACACAAATGGCACCAAGAGGCTGGCCCCCACCGCCACGCGTATGGCCTTGCGATAGAGCGGATCACAGCAGTCAGAATCCAGCACCACCGCATCCACGCCAAAAGCGGCTGCATTGCGCATTATGCCGCCCATATTATCGGTATTGGCAATTGCGCTTAAGCCCACGACCAGGGCGCTGGGCCCAAGCCCAGCCAGCACCTTGTCCAGATCAAGCCGCGGCGGCTTTTGTCCCAAGGCCAGAATGCCGCGATGGATCGGAAACCCGACAATGGCATCCATCACCGCCTGACCGGCCTGATAGACCGGCACGCCCTCCGTTAGACCTTGCCAGACCTCAGCCAGCCTTACCGCCTGACGCTCGGCCAAGAGCAGGGACTGAACCGCAAACCGCGGCGCGCGGGCCAGAACCCGGACCACTATCTCGCCCTCGGCGATAAACAAGCCCTCTCGTCCCACCAGATCGCGCTCTCGCACATGCCGGTAGGCGCTAATGCGCGGATCATCCGGATCGGTAATGGTGATCAATTGGGGCAAGGTCGGCTCCGCATGCGCCTTGAGGCTCTGCCCAGCCTTTAGCTCATTGCTGGCCCAAGAAAAGACATTACGAAAATTTCACTTGGCAAACGTGTTTTGAAATAATCTCCTACCCTTGGTAAAATTCGGGGGAAGTTTTATGAAATCCATGCTGATCGCGGCCATGGCGTCTAGCTGGCTCGCCATTGTACCCGCTGCCCAGGCGCAGCAGACCCAAGCGCCGCAGGCCACTGGACCAGCTTGGGTCAAGCAGACCACGGTGCCCTTTCGCGGTAAGCAGGATGACATTGTTTTTGCCACGCCCTTGATCGGCTGGTACGGCAATGGTCAGGGCCTTCTGTATCACACAACAGACGGCGGCCAGACCTGGACCGAGATATGGAAAAAGCCTGGAACATTTGTGCGGGCGCTCGGCTTTGTCGATGAAAAAATTGGCTTTCTGGGCAATGTTGGCACCGATTATTTTCCAGGCGTTACCGACGAACACCCCCTCTATAAAACCACCGATGGCGGCGTGACCTGGACCCCCGTCACGGCCATTAATGGTCCGACCGTCAAGGGGATCTGCGCCATTGATGTGTTAAAGGTCGCCTATATCAATCACGGCGTGCTGGACTACAAGACCACGATCCGCGCCGCGGGCCGGGTTGGCGGGCCAGCCTTCTTGATGGAATCCACCGATCTGGGGGCCACCTGGACCAGCCGCGACCTGTCGGCCCAGACTGCGATGATCCTGGATGCCAAATTCATCAATGCCAAGACCGGCTTTATTGCCGGGGCCACCAGCGCCGATGTTGAGACCTCACATGCTTTGGTCCTGCGCACCGATGACGGTGGCAAGACCTGGACCAAGGTCTATGAAAGCCAAAGGCCGTTTGAACTGACCTGGAAACTGGCCTTTCCCTCGGACACGGTTGGCTATGTCACGGTGCAAAACTATGATCCCGCCGAGACCAATACCGCCCGCTATGTTGCCAAGACCACAGACGGCGGCAAGACCTGGCGCGAATTGCCGCTAGCCCAGGACCACGCCTTGCGCGAATTTGGCATAGGCTTTGTCGATGATAATCATGGCTGGGTCGGCGATACCAAGGTCGGCATGCAGACATCCGACGGCGGCGCGACCTGGCAACCCGCCAATTTGGGCCAATATGTCAATAAGATCCGCATACTCAAGCTAGACAAGGCCTTTACCGCAGTCGCCATTGGCAATGGTGTCCACAGGCTAGATGCGCCCTTGCCATCTTTAAAATCCACCGATATCGGGACCGTGGTAAGGCCGGTCTGGACCCGGCCGCCTAACGGTGACGATTATCAACAATACTACCCTAAACGCGCAAACAAAGAGGGCATTGAGGGGTCAGTAACCGCCCAGTGCATTGTTAGCAAGCAAGGGGCTTTGACCCGCTGCAAGGTGCTCCAGGAGAGCCCTGCAGGATACGAGTTTGGCCAAGCTACGCTGAAAGTGTTGGGCCTTTGGCAAATGACGCCCGCCCAGGCTGATGGCAAGCCGATCAAGTCCCGCTGGACAACGCGCATCATTTGGAAGCACCCTCATCCAAAACCAGCTCGCTAGCGGCGGTC
This sequence comes from Caulobacteraceae bacterium, assembly GCA_044346445.1. Classification (GTDB taxonomy): domain Bacteria; phylum Pseudomonadota; class Alphaproteobacteria; order Caulobacterales; family Caulobacteraceae; genus CAISGS01. Next base: position 38,612 of record JBIIZD010000006.1, on the reverse strand, counting down.
AAACATTCGGGGATTGTCCGCGCAAGGGTGAACACGCTTCACAGGGCGTGGATGTTTGCGATAGGTTGTTGGTCAGCACCGAAAACACAACACCCCTAGGACCCCGCCATGACCACCGCGCCCAAGACCCTCGATGAAATGACTGGGCTTGAGCAATTGCAGGCGGCGTTTGGAGCGGGCGGAGATAAGCGCGGGATTGGCAAGACCCTGGGGTTTAAGTTGATTGCGATGGAAGCGGGCAAGGTGGTGTTTGGCGGCACGCCCGACGAGGACGCGTTCAACCCGATTGGCACAGTGCATGGCGGTTATGCCGCAACCTTGCTGGACTCAGCCCTTGCCTGCGCCGTGCATTCGGCGCTCAAGGCAGGCCAGGCCTATACGACGCTGGAATTAAAGGTATCCTATCACAAGGCCATGACCGCCACGACCGGCCAGGTTACGGCCACAGGCATGGTCAAGAGCCTAGGTCGCCGGGCCGCCTTTGCCGAGGGCCAGTTGACCGATGCCGAGGGACGGCTCTATGCCAGCGCCACCTCGACCCTATTGGTGTTTGACCGCTAGGGGGCCAGGGCTGAAAGGTCGGACCTGACCGATGCAAGCCGCGTCGCCTTCGATGCTGACCGCCCTGCCCGCCCGGTTTGAGACCTGGTTTGCGCAAAGGGGCTGGCAGCCGCGCGCGCATCAATTGGCGATGATTGAGCGGGCAAGGGCTGGGCGCCATACCCTGCTGATTGCCCCCACAGGCGGCGGCAAGACCTTGGCCGGCTTCCTGCCCAGCCTGATTGATCTGGACGAGCGCCCTAAGCCCAATACGCCGCGCGGGGTCCATACCCTCTATATCTCGCCGCTCAAGGCTCTAGCCGTCGATGTTGCCCGCAATCTGATCGCCCCGATCGAGGAGATGGGCTTAAGCGTGCGCATAGAGTCCCGCACCGGCGATACCAGCCTGGCCAAGCGTCAAAGGCAAAAGGCCAACCCGCCCGACATCCTCTTGACCACGCCAGAGCAATTGGCCCTGTTCTGCGCCTGGGAGGGGGCACGGGCCTATTTTGCCGATCTGCAATGCGTGATTATTGACGAGGTCCATGCCCTGCGCGGCTCAAAGCGCGGCGACCTTTTGGCCCTGGGCCTTGCGCGGCTGCACAGCCTTGCGCCGCAAGCTAGGCGCGTTGGCCTTTCGGCGACCGTGGCCGATCCAGACGATTTGCGCCGCTGGATCGCGCCTGCGCCGCAAATTGCCGATCTGGTGCTGGGACAGGCCGGGGCCGCGCCGCAAATCGAGGTCTTGCTATCGGGCGAGCGCGTACCATGGGCCGGACACACCGCTCAGCACGCCATGGCCGAGGTCTATGAGACCATAAAGACCGCCCGCACGGCCCTGGTCTTTGTCAATACACGCTGGCAAGCCGAGTTTGCGTTTCAGGCCCTTTGGCGTCTGAACGAGGACAATCTGCCCATTGCCCTGCATCACGGCTCGCTCGCTCCTGAACAGAGGCGCAAGGTCGAGGTGGCCATGACCCGGGGCGAGCTACGCGCCGTCGTCTGTACCTCAACGCTTGATCTGGGCATAGACTGGGGCGCGGTGGATCTGGTCATACAACTGGCTGCGCCCAAGGGCTCGTCGCGGCTGGTGCAGCGCATTGGCCGGGCCAATCACAGGCTGGACGAGGCCTCGCGCGCTATACTGGTGCCCGCCAACCGGTTTGAAATGCTCGAATGTCAGGCCGCGCGCGAGGCGGTGGCCGCCGGGGCCATGGACGGCGAGGCCACACGTAGCGGCGCGCTAGATGTGCTGGCCCAGCACCTGATGGGGGCGGTCTGCGGCGAGGCCTTGAGCAGCGATGCCCTGTTTGCGGAGGCAAGACGCGCCGCGCCCTATCAGGACTTAAGCCGGGACGCCTTTGATGGCGTCCTGAATTTCGTCGCAACCGGCGGCTATGCGCTTCGAACCTATGACCAGTTTCACAAGATTGTTCTGGGCCAAGACGGCCTTTGGCGCGCACGCAATGCCCAGACGGCCCTAAGGCACAGGCTTAATGTCGGGGCCATTGTCACAGGGGCTACCCTGGCCTTGCGCGTCTCATCCGGTCGCCATGGCGGCGGGCGCAAGATTGGCGAGGTCGAGGAATGGTATGTCGAGCAGCTAACGCCGGGCGATACATTCCTGTTCGGTGGCCAGGTCTGGCGGTTTGAGGGCGTCAGCGGCAATGATGCCCGCGTGACCCGCTCCAGCGATACCCAGCCCAAGATCCCCAGTTGGGGCGGGGCCAAGTTCGCCATGTCCAGCCATCTGGCCGAGCGGGTAAGGGCCATGATTATGGATCAGGCGGCCTGGTCAAGGCTGCCGGGCGATGTCCAGGACTGGCTTGGCGCGCAAAAGACCCATTCGGCTATTCCGGCGGCGGATGACTTGCTGGTCGAGACCTTTGCGCGCGGCAAGAAGCACTATCTGGTCTGTTACCCGTTTGCGGGCAGGCTCGCCCATACCACCTTGGCCATGCTCCTAACCCGCAGGCTCGACCGGCTGGGCGTGGGACCACTGGGATTTGTATGCAATGACTATACCTTGTGCATCTGGGCGTTGGAGCCGATGGATGGGCTTGATCTGGACACCCTGTTCCAACAAGACATGCTTGGCGATGATCTGGAAGCCTGGCTGGAAGAAAGCGTGATGATGAAGCGGCTGTTTCGCCAATGCGCCCTGATTTCGGGCCTGATCGAGCGGCGGTTTCCGGGGCTGGAAAAGTCTGGACGTCAGGTGACCTTTTCCAGCGACCTGATCTATGACGTGCTGCGCCGCCACCAACCCGATCATTTCCTGCTCAGCTGCGCGCGCGCCGATGCAGCGTCCGGCCTGCTGGATATTGAGCGGTTGGGCCAGTTGCTGGCCCGGATTGTCGGCCATATCCGGCCAAAGGCGCTGGCCCGCGTCTCGCCCTTTGCGGTGCCGATCATGATGGAGATAGGCCGCGAGACCGTGACCGGCACCGCGTCTGACGACATTTTGGAAGAAGCGGGCATGGATCTGATTGCTGAGGCCATGGCGTGACCGGTCCGGTCCAGCTTGCCGACGGGGCTGTGCAGGTGTCGGTCCAAGGGGTTTGTCTTGCCTTGCGCGCGTCTGGAGCCCTGTGGCTGGCGGCGCCGCAGACCTTGGTGGTTGCCGACCTGCATCTGGAAAAGGGGTCTGCCTATGCTGCGCGCGGTCAGTTGCTGCCGCCCTATGACACGCGTGAGACCCTAAGGCGTCTGTTGGGTGAAGTGGCGGCCTTAAGGCCAAGCCGGGTGATTTTTCTAGGCGATACCCTGCATGATGGCCGGGCCGAGATGCGCATATCGCCAGAGGATGCAAACACCGTCAGGGCCCTGGCCGCAGGTCTTGATCTGGTCTGGGTGGTGGGCAATCACGATTCAGATGGCCCGGCAAACCTTCCAGGGCGCTGCGTCCAGACGGTTGAGATTGACGCCCTGATCCTGCGCCATGAGCCCCAACCGGGCGTGCAGCCCGGTGAGGTGGCTGGCCACCTGCATCCTTGCGCCAAGGTCAAGGGCCGGGGGCGAAGCGTAAGGCGGCGGTGTTTCGCCACCGATGGCCAGCGGCTGGTCATGCCTGCCTTCGGTGCGTTTGGCGGGGGACTGAATATCAAGGATGCCGCCTTCACGCCCCTGTTTGCCAAGCCGCCGCTCGCGGCCGTGCTGGGCACTGATCAGGTGCATATGGTCGGCTGGAACCAGTTACTGGCCGATGGCTAGGCCTTAGGCGCGCCAGACATCTTGCAATACAAAGGCCATGGACACACCGGCTATGAGGGTCAGGACCGTGCGCAAGGGCGCATACCAGGTCGGGATTTCCAAGGAGCTATTGTCCCATAGCCATTGAGCCAAATAGGCCGCGATCAGACCGCCGAGCTGCCATTTCAACGGTGCAAAGGCCGCCCCGACCAAAAGGCCCCAGGCCACAATCGACGGCACTATGGCCGGGATCAGAACCTGAGCGCGCGGCCGCACATGTTGTGTAACCTCCATCCCCCAGCGCGCACCGCCAAGGAAGGACAAGATCAACCCGGCATAGGTCAATAAAGCAAGACTCATGGGCCCCTTGAGTGAATCGGGCCCAAGGCAATAAATGGCCGAGGTTGCGATAAAAGGAATGGTCCCAGCCAGTCCAAGTAACCAAGGCGTGCGGGCTGACTTGACAGTGTCTGGCATGCACTAACTCCTGCGGAAGATCACCGAGGCACCATATCCGGTAGCAACGGCAAATAAAACAGCAATAATCCCATAGGTCCAGGGACGGGTATGGGCGAAGACATAGACGGCTCTTTCTAGACCAACCTTTTGAACATTCAACATACGACGTTGCATCTGAATAGGGCGGCCATCTTGGAATAGATAAATCTTAGCCTCATACAAACCAATAGGCGCAGTGGAAGGCAAGGCTATTTGTGCCCGAAATAGGCCCTTATCGACAAAGCGCAACCCCGCCTCGTTCTGTTCATAAAGGCCTTCGGCCTGCTTGAGCCGCACCACCGCTTGGCGATAGTCTTGGTAGTCCCGCTCCCTTATTCCTCTGCCCTGAGCACTCGGCTTTGCGGGCTGTGTGCCGGGGCTGGTCTGCGGGGATTGAAAGGTCAGATGGTCAATACCAATACCAAGCCTTTGTAAGACCTCGGGGGCCGCAATGGCCAGCAGCGGCCGAGCGCTGGATACGGTATAGAAGCTGGGCGCACCCTCAAAAACAACGGGACGGTGACTGAGCCATAGGCCGGCAATCTGGACCTTGCGGGCAATTCGGAGCGGCTGGTCTGGGCCATGCACCACGATAACCACATCACTGGGCTTGTCCTTGGGACTGAATACGGCCCCATAAAGCACGATGGTCTCGCCATTATAGCTGGAGGTAACCTCCACCTGGGTGCGGGTGAGGGCCGCGGACACATAGGCCGTAGCGGGTGTATGATCCATAAGCATGACCATGGCTATTGGCCCAGACCATAGATCAGCACGAACGGATCCTTAGGCGTAACAAACACACTCAGCCCCATCTGTAGCCCGACCAGAAGGACGATCAGGGCCAGCATGATCCGCAATTCCTCTGCCCTAAACCGCGATGACGCCCTTGCCCCGAGTTGCGCCCCGATCACGCCGCCAAATATCAATAGGGTCGCCAGCACAAGATCAACCGTCTGATTGCGTCCAGCCTGCAAGACCGTGACCACAGAGGTCGTGATAATGATCTGAAACAGGCTTGTCCCCACCACCATACTGGCGGGCATGCGCAACAGATAGATCATGGCGGGCACCAGCACAAAGCCGCCGCCAACGCCCATAATGGCCGACAAGATGCCGACAAACACGCCAAGGCCAAGCGGTGGCAAGACGCTGACATAAAGCCGGGACCTTGGAAACCGCATCTTGAACGGCAGGCCATACAGCCAAGGCGGCCTGCGGTCTTTCGGCTCAACAGCAGGCTCGCCCCTTTGGCGGCGCAGCAGGGCGGTCACCGATTCGGTCAGCATCAGGCCGCCGATCGTGCCCAAAAAGATCAGATAGGACAGGGCCACCACAAGATCGGCCTGACCCAGAACCCGCAAGGCGCGAAACCCTTCGACGCCCAAGACCGAGCCGACAATACCGCCGAAGGCGAGCACCCCGCCCATGCGAAAATCGACGGATCGCTTGCGGCCATAGGCAAATACGCTCGAAGCGGACGAGGCCACCACATGATTGGCCTGACTGGCCACGGCCACGGCCGGCGGTATGCCCATGAATACGAGCACCGGCGCCATCAAAAAGCCGCCGCCAATACCAAACAATCCGGATATAAAGCCCACCACCAGCCCCAGTCCGACCAATAGCGGCGCATTCACTGAGACCTCTGCTATTGGCAGATAGATATCCACGCCCAACCCTAACTTACCAAGCCGCTTTTTGCAGTATACCCGGTATGGCTGCGCGGTTAAAGCACAGCCTTGTTCCAGGACGGTGCCCAGGTGTCTTGTTCAAGCGCTTCAAACGCGTCGGCCCCGGTCGCATCCGGGAACGTGTCATTGTCGAGCCCGTTGGCGAATGTGGCATCAACTTGTTGAATGTCAAAAGCAAAATCATTGGCGTCAAACACTTCTGACGCATCACAGGTCATCGAAACCGTGAGATCCTGCCAATCTGGACGGATAGACGAAACCCGGTCAGCATTTTTTATGGACTTGGGCATAAGGGTTTGCGCCTGACGCGGCGGCTTGCCATGCTGCTGGGCTAGGTGGCGATCGAGCCGCGCCCTTGCCTCATCGAGCAGATAGGCCAACCGGTCCTCACTTTGGCGCACGCGCTCGGTCAAATCCTTGGCAGAGCGGTCAGCGCGTTCTGAAATATGATCAACTGCGCGGGCCACCTGATTACCGACATCGTCCGAAGCCTGTTGCGCGCGGCGTTCGGAATGGGACAATCGCTCACTAATGCGTTCGATGACGCGGAAAATCTCACCCTTCAACCGGTCAATGGCCTGGGCGCGATTGCGCTCTGCCAGGGTCAGCCTCTGGTCCATACTGGTGCCAAGGCGCGTAATTTCGCTGGCCATGGAGTCAAGGGCCTCGCCTGTGCGCTTATCGCTCGACTGCAGATATTGGCCGACCTCGCTGAGCGTCACGTTAACAGTATCAAATTTTTGCTCGACCTGGGTTTCGACCAGCTTGCCCATCTCGCCGCGGACGGTCTGCATCTGGGCCTTCACGTCCTCCGATAGGGTGCCAATCCGCTTGGCCATTGCCGCACTGGCCTCAGTGCCCCCTGCCTGGCTCTCTGCCTGAACCAGGTGGATGCGATCTTGTAATTGTTGAATGGTCCGCTCAAGACGGGCAAGGGCGGAGGTTTGATCGGCCTCGGCCTGTTCTAGCCTTAGGGCCAAGGTCTTGGAGACGCTGTGCGACTGAGCGGCTAGGGCATGGCCCGACTGCGCCAGAGCCCCGGCCTGATCGGCGCGATCGCTGACACGGCCCAGTTCATTACGGATTTGACAAAGGGCTGAATGAGACTGGCCCTGATCATGGCGCATCTGGGACACGACCTTGCTCATGGCCCCCTCAAGCGCCCTTAGGCCCGTCAGGGCGCGGGTCGCTGACCGATCACTGCCAAGGGTTTGCACCTGTTGCTCTAGCCTGGCCTGGTCGGCGCGCAGATCCTTGAGCACCAGTTCAAACCCGGCCAAGCCTTGCGTGACCCGGTCTTGATTCTGAGCCATTTTTTCTGAGAGGTCAGCCAAGGCCTGATCGGTTTGACCCGAACGCCCCTCAATTGCTGCAAGCCGAATAGCAACCCGATCCGCATTCTCGGCCAGTTCGCGCGGCGTCGGTCCAAATGGTCCATGGCCAAATCCTGGAGGCGAATAGACGGGACCGGCATAGGCGGGGGGGCTATAGGCTGCTGAGGCTAGGCCTTCTTCGCGCATGACCTGGTGCAGCCAGTCCCCCAAGGACATGCCAGCCTGATAGGCCAGATCCTTGGCGATCTCGCGGGTTTTGGGGTCAAGTCCCCCCATGCTCCAGGGCTGGCCAGACGACATTCGAATCTTTCATCTAAAACGAAAGTTAAGACTAGCTATATCTCTATGTTATGTAAACGTTAAGGTTAACACAAAATGAAAAATTTTGATGGCTTGCCTAGAATCAGCCCTTGGGGCAAAAAAATAGCATGGATCAGCAAACAACCCTTGTCATAATCGGCCTTTGCATAGGCTTTGGTGCATTTTTTGCTTGGCGCGCGGCGCAACCGCCCAATGTGATTAAGGGCCCGCGCCTTGTTCCCTACACGTTTCTTATGTTGGCTTGTATCGCCGTTGGCCTGTTTATGCTGGTACACTTGGTCAATATGTACGGCATTGTTACAGGCAATTCGGTTGTGCGCTAGGCCTTAGGCCGCAACATCCATGCTCACGGCAACGGACCGGTGTGGCCGCTTGACCAGACCGGCCATGCCACCTGATGACAACATGCTGACATCGGCAAGCAGCATGGGGATGGCCCACTTGTTTGGTGCTGCAACATAGCGCGGCTGCCAGATCGGATCATACTTGTCCTTATAGCGCCGCACGCCGCGGAAATTATAGATTTCCTCAGCGCGCTCGTACAAGAGCCGACCGACGCGGGACATGATCGGGGCCAGCGGTCGATCTTCAAGGCCAGCAAGCGGCGCAACACCAAACTCAAACGCAACATAGCCCTGCACCGCGCCCCAGTGCAGCAATTCAACAAACAGAAAATCCATCACATTCTTGGGCGCGTCTTGGCTATAGCGCATCAGGTCCATCGAAAATGCGCTCAGATCCGGCGTGGTCCAGATGGTGGCAAAGGCGATAATCTTGCCCTCAACCCGCACCAGGGCACAGGGAAATTCCGATACATAGCCCTCAACGAATCCGCCCATTGAAAAGGCCTTGTCTCCGCCCGAATGATGCGACAGCCAATTATCAGATATGGCCTGAAGCTCTTGCAAGACCTCGCCGACCTGATCGGCACCGACCACTTCAAACACAGCGCCAACCTCGCCCGCCTTTCGCCAATTGCGGCGCAGTACCTCGCGCTTGCGGCCCTTTAGGCTGAAACTTTCCAGCGGCACAGCAGCCGATTCGCCCGTTTTTTGGATCGCAAAGCCAAGCTCGACCACCTCGGGCAGGATGTCTGGGCCTAGGCCATAAAGCGCCGGGCGGGCAGCATGCGCATCGGCCAGTTCGCGAAACCGCCACAAAAGGTCCATCCGCTCCTCGCGCTTACCGACCGGCGGCCCCAGCGCAATCCAGGACCGGCCGCGCACACCAAACATCAAGAAGCTTTCCCCAGAGGGCGAAAACAAGAATCGCTTATCGCCCAACAAGGCCAGATTGGCCTCAGGGCTTGACGCCTCAGCGCTGGCGAGGATCGCGCGCACCTTGGCAAAGCTTGGATCATCATCGCCCACAACAGGCGGTGTGGCCGGGGTGGAAATCAGCCGCCAAATTCCCAAGGCCATGAAAAGGATCGATACCCCCGCCGAGGCTCGCAAGGCGCGACTGGCATCATCATCGGCAACGACCCGCCACCATAATTCATCGGAATAATTGACATTGCTGAACGACCAATAGGCCAAGAACCCCGTTCCAGCGATCGCGGCCAGGGCTGACAACATCCAGCCCGGCGTAATCTCCATCCGCGTCAGCCGCGCCTTGCGCGGAAAAGCGGCGCGCAAAGGTGCCAGCACAAGTCCGACCATGGCGAGCGCTGCGGTCTCCTCCCAGTTGAAACCCTTTAGCAAGGCCAAAACTGCGCCCAAAATCAGCAATCCCACCGTCGCCGCCCAGGCTGCATCGAGCCGCCGGCTCAGTCCAAATGCCAGCAAAACCAAGATCAGGCCTAATATGCTCGACAGAAAATGGCTGACCTCAATGATCGATAAGGGGGCCAACTGGGTGAGCCAGCGCAATCTTTCCGGCGAGGACGGCGTCGCCCCAGAGGCAAGCAGCATCAGGCCTGCCCCCAGGGTGATCAAGGCCGCAAGACTAGGGGCGACAGCCAAGATGCCCGACTTCAGGTCCTGGGACCAGCGCATACGAATCCATTCATGTCTGTTGCCGCGCCACTAGACCGACACCTATGCGTCGAATTCATGGCAATCATGTGATGATCAAAAACCCAAAGGACTCAAACAAACGTTTTGAAGGCTTGCTCCTCGGCCTTGCCGCGTTAAACTCATCCTAACATCTGATCCATGAAGGATACATTACCTATGGCTGACCTCGAGGAATTTCGCGCAGAGACCCGCACCTGGCTGGAGGCCAATTGTCCGGCCTCCATGCGCACCCCGATGACGGGCGAGGAAACGCCCTGGGGCGGACGCAAGGGCAGGTTCAAAAACCCCGATAGCAAGATCTGGCTCGACCGCATGGCGGCCAAGGGCTGGACCGCGCCAACCTGGCCCAAGGCCTATGGCGGCGGCGGCTTGACCCGCGAAGAGGCCAAGGTGCTGGATCAGGAAATGGCCCGTATCAAGGCGCGGCCCGCCCTGTTCTCATTCGGCATCTGGATGCTGGGCCCTGTCTTGTTGGAATATGCCACTGAAGAGCAAAAGCTCGCCCATCTGCCCGGCATTATCAGCGGCGAAACGCGCTGGTGCCAAGGCTATTCCGAACCGGGCGCGGGCTCTGACCTTGCGGCCTTGCAAACCCGGGCCGAGGACAAGGGCGATCATTATCTGATCAATGGCCAAAAGGTCTGGACCTCCTATGCCGATCAGGCCGACTGGATCTTCTGTCTGGTCCGCACCGACAACACCAAGAAGCATGAAGGCATTTCGTTTGTCCTGTTCGACATGACCTCACCCGGTGTTGAGCCGCGCCCGATCAAGCTGATCAGCGGCGAGTCCCCCTTCTGCGAAACCTTTTTTACCGATGTGAAGGTTCCCAAGGCCCAGCTTGTTGGAAAGCTGAATGGCGGCTGGGAAATCGCAAAGCGCCTGTTGCAATATGAGCGCCAGAACATCTCCGCTGGCGGCTTTGGCGGCGCAGCTGGGCTTGAATTAGAAGAGGTCGCGCGCGGCCATATGGGCGAAGAAAACGGCCAGATCGCCGATGCCGATCTGCGCGCCCGCATTGCCGCCCACAAGATGGATGCCAAGGCGTTTTCCTTGACCGTTCGCCGCGTCGAGCAAGAATCCAAGGCCGGCGGTACGATCAGCCCCGCCACCTCGATCATCAAATACGCCGCCGCCAAACTGAATCAGGACAAGTATGAGCTTCTTATCGAGTCGATGGGTCATCAGGGCCTGGGCTGGGACGGCGAGGGCTTTGCCAAGGACGAGCTGCGCGAAACCCGCGCCTGGCTGCGCTCCAAGGGCAATTCCATCGAGGGCGGCACGTCTGAGATCAATCTGAATGTGGTGGCCAAGCGCGTGCTTGGCCTGCTGGATCACCAGTAAACCTTATGGCCAGCCTGACCTTTTGGTTTGAGTTTGCCTCGACCTATTCCTACCCCGCTGCCCATCGCATAGAGGCCTTGGCCAAGGCGGCGGGGCTTGAGGTGATCTGGCGACCGTTTCAGCTCGGCCCGCTCTTGCAGGCTCAGCAAGGCATGACCGATAGCCCGTTCAATGTGGTCCCGGTCAAGGGGACCTATATGTGGCGCGACATGCACCGGGTTTGCGGTGAACTTGGCCTGCCCTTGCAAGCGCCCAGCCGCTTTCCGCGCAATGGCTTTCATGCCGCGCGCCTTGTTCTGGCCGACAAGACCCCGGGCTGGGCGGCGGCCTTTACCAAGGCCGTCTATAGCGCCAATTTCGTGGGGGACCTAGAAATCTCAGAGCCTGAGGTCCTGCGCGGCCTGATCAGCGCACTCGGCGCTGATCCCGACACGGTACTGGCCTTGGCCAATAGCGATGCAACCAAGGCCGAACTGAAGGCCAATACCGCCGAGGCGGCCGAACGCGGTCTGTTCGGCAGCCCAAGCTTTACCACCCCGGACGGTGAATTGTTCTGGGGCAATGATCGGCTGGAACAGGCAATCGCCTGGGCCGCCCAAACCCAATCGCGATAAGAGGAAGACACGCCCATGGCGATCTTGAACGAAGAACAAGTCATGCTGCGCGATGCAGCCAAGGACTGGACCCAGGAAAAATCTCCGGTCAGCGCCCTGCGCAAGCTGCGCGAGGCCAAGAGCGAAATCGGCTTTGATCGGGCGCTGTGGCAGGACATGGCCCAGATGGGCTGGGCCGGGGTCATCATTCCCGAAAGTCATGGCGGCGCTGATTTTGGCTATCGCAGTCTGGGCCTTGTGCTGGAAGAGACCGGCCGCACCCTGACCGCCTCGCCCTTGGTCTCCACCGCCCTGACCGCCGCTAGCGCCCTGATCCTTGGCGGCAGTCCAGCCCAGCAGGCCGCTTGGCTGCCCAAGATCGCGGCGGGCGAGATTGTCGCCAGCCTGGCCGTCGATGAAACCGCTCACCATGCGCCAAACAAGATTGGCCTGACCGCGACCCAGTCCGGTGACGGTTATGTGCTGAACGGCAAAAAGACCTTTGTGCTTGAGGGCCTGGCCGCTGACCTCCTGATCGTCGCCGCCCGTACCAGCGGCGCTCACGCCGATGAGGCCGGGATCACCCTGTTCCTTGTCGAGGCCAGCGCCGAGGGCGTCAGCCGTCAGGGCCTGCACATGATCGACCATCGCGGCGTAGCCAATATCAGCTTTGATAAGGTCACGGTCAGCAGCGATGCGGTCCTAGGCACGGTCGATGGCGGTTTTGGCGTCTTGGAAGCCACCCTAGACCGGGCCCGGATTGGCCTTGCCGCCGAAATGATGGGCACCGCGACCCAGGCCTTTGAGATCACGCTGGACTATCTCAAGACCCGCACCCAATTTGGCCAAGGCATTGGCACCTTCCAGGCCCTGCAACATCGCGCGGCCAAGCTCTACACCGATCTGGAATTGGCAAGATCCTGTGTTCAGGCCGCGCTTGATGCCCTGGATGACAAGATCAATGATGTGCGGGCCTTGGCCTCGCTGGCCAAGGCCAAGGCGGGCGATGTGCTGCATCTGGCGACCAATGAAATGGTCCAGATGCATGGCGGCATTGGCATGACCGATGCCCATGATGCGGGCCTCTATATGAAGCGCGCGCGGGTCGCAGAGGCCAGCCTTGGCGGCTCGTCCTATCATCGCGACCGCTATGCCAAGCTGGGCGGGTTCTAGACCCATGCAGGTCAAGGACGCGGTTGCAATCGTAACCGGCGGCGCGTCGGGCATAGGGCTTGGCATTGCCACGGCCCTGGCCAAGCGCGGCGCCAAGGTCATCCTAGCCGATATCCAGTCTGACCGCGCCGCAGAATCCGCAAAGAGGCTGAGCGATCAGGGCCTGGCCGCCAAGAGCGCGAGCCTTGACGTGACCGAGACCGAAAGCTGGGCCGCCCTCGTCGCCTTGGCCCCCGGCCTGTTTGGCCAGCCGGTCCAGATGCTGTTCAATAATGCCGGGGTAGGTATGCGCGGCACTGTGCACCAGACCCCTCGGCACATGTGGGACTGGTCATTCGCGGTCAATGTTACCGGGGCCTATACCGGCGTGACCAGCCTTGCGCCTGGCATGTTGGCCAGTGGCCTTGCCTGCAAGATCGTCAATACCGCCTCCGAACACGCGCTTGGCCTGCCAGAAAGCGAACGCGGCGGGATTCTTGCCCCCTATACCTCGGCCAAGCATGCCCTGATGGGCTATAGCCTTTGCATGCGCCGCGACTTTGCAGGCACCAATATCAGCGCAGGCGTAATCTGCCCCGGCGTGGTGGTCAGCGATATCTGGGATTCCTTGCGTCATCGCCAGGCCCGCTTTGGCGGCCCGCGCGAAGTGCCTGCCAATATCGCCGCCGACATGATCGCCACGGCAACCGCCAAGGGCATACCCTGGCAGACGGCGGGCGAGCGGATTGCCGATCAGGTCGAGGATGATCAGTTCTTCATCTTTACCAATGGTCCAGACGAGACCGAGGTCGCAACCGACTATCAGACCGAAATCATGGCGGCCCTTGGCGCTTTCAATAACCGCTATGGCCGCTAGGGCCCGCCTCCACGCTTCTTCACCGCAGATTTAATAAGAGTAACCCCATGCTAAATGTCGAAATTGACGGGCCGGTTGCGACCCTAACCCTAAACCGTCCAGAGGCCATGAATGCCTTGTCTCGGGCCATGCGCACCGCCTTGCGCGACGCTCTGGTCAAGCTGGATGCCGATGACAGTGTGCGGGCCATTGTCCTGACCGGCGCAGGCCGCGCGTTTTGCGCAGGCCTGGACCTGAAGGAACTCGGAACCGAGGACGGCGCGCTGGGCAGTGCGGTCGGTACCGACCCGGCCGCCAATCCGGTCGCCGCCATGGATGCCTGCAAAAAGCCGATCATTGGCGCGATCAATGGCGCGGCCATTACTGGCGGGTTTGAGGTGGCATTGGCCTGTGACGTCCTGATCGGCTCAACGCTGGCCCGGTTTGCCGATACCCATGCCCGGGTTGGGATCATGCCCGGCTGGGGCCTGTCGCAAAAGCTTAGCCGCGCCATTGGCATTTCCCGCGCCAAGGAGCTGTCCTTGACCGGCAATTTTCTCGATGCCGCCACCGCTGCCGACTGGGGTCTGATCAATCGGGTGGTCGAGCCACAAGACCTGTTGGCCATTTGCCAAAAACTGGCCGCCGACATGGCCAGCGTGCCCCAGCCCGCGGCGCAAAACTATAAGGCCCTGATCGATGAAGGCTTTGGCCTGTCTTTCAAGGACGCCATGGCCCTAGAAGCCAGTGTCTCGCAAAAACTAAACCCCGGCGTATCGGCCGCCTCGGTTGCTCAAGCCCGACTTGAAGTCACAGCCCGCGGCCGTGACCAAACCGCTAGCTAGCCATATCTGCCCTTCCTTGAGGGTTTCAAGGAAGGGCAAGCTTGCCGTCTATGGCTTTTCTTCTGGCGCTTCTTTGGGTGTGATGAAGCGGGCCAGCTTTGGCTTGAGCCAGTTTTCAAAGTCATCAATCACTTCATAGACGACCGGCACCAAGACCAGAGACAAGACGGTCGAGGTGATTAGGCCGCCAATCACCGCCACAGCCATGGGTTGGCGAAATTCCGCCCCCTTGCCTAGAGCCAGAGCCGTCGGCAGCATGCCTGCCGCCATGGCCATAGTGGTCATGATGATGGGCCGCGCCCGCTCGCGGCAGGCCTCGATCAGGGCCTGCCTTTGACTGACGCCGGTACGCTCAAGCTCAATGGCATAATCGACCAGGAGGATCGAGTTCTTGGCGGCCAGCCCCAAGAGCATCAATATGCCGATCAAGGACGGCAGGCTGATCGATAAGCGCATGAGCATAAGCCCCAAAAACGCGCCGCCAATCGCCAGCGGCAAGGCTGACAAGATGGTGGCTGGCTTAAAGAAGCTGCGGAACAACAGCGCCAGCACGCCATAAATCATGCTGACCCCGGCAAAGATCGCCATGCCCAGAGCGCCAAAAAGTTCGGCCATGGCCTTTTGGTCACCAGCAGCCGCCGGACTAACACTATCGGGCAGGGCCTTCATGGTCGGCAGATTATTGATGGCCGTCACCGCATCGCCCAGCTGTGCCCCATGATCAAGATCGGCCTCAATCGTCATCTGGCGCTTGCGGTTGAAGCGGTTGATCTTGGCCGGACCAGCCTGGAACACCACATCGGCCACAGCCCCCAGAGGCACAGTGCCACCCCCCATGGTCGCCACAGGCAGGGCCTTGATGGTCTCAAGATCGGTGCGCGCAGCCGCGTTCAGACGCACCCGGATCGGCACCCGCCGGCCAGCATCATTGTATTTGGGCACATTGGCATCGACATCGCCCACAGTGGCAACGCGGGCGGCGGCGGCGATCGCCTGGGCCGTCGCCCCAAGCCTTGCGGCCTCATCCTTTCGCGGCAGGATCACGATTTCCGGACCGCTGGGCGGCGAGGATGGCCTTGGGTCCGAAACCTGTTGCAGCTCATGCATTTCACGCTCGACCTGCAAGGCCGTACGCTCCAGCGCAGGACCATCTTCGCTGGTCAAGATGGTCTGGACATCAGCGCTGCCAAACCCGCCCAAGAAATTTACCCGGGCATCGGGTATGGTGCGAAGGTCGGCGCGCATGGCCTGCTTGATCTGGGTCACCGTCAAGGCGCGCTTGTCTTTCAGCACCACCGTAACGGTCCCGTCGCGGACATCCGCCGCCCCGCCGCCGCCGCCCGGACCTGTGGTCATGATGGTCGAGCCAACCTGGGCAAAGACCATTTCGGTTTCAGGCCTTGCCAGGAACAGGCGCGTAACCTCGCCGACGGTCCGGTCCATATCCGCGCGGGTTGCCCCCGGCGAGCCTTGGATCTTGACGTAAAAGAAATTGTCATTCGAGGCCGGCTGGAAGCCCTTGGGCAAAAAGCCGGTCAGCATGATCGACAGCACAAAAACAATACCGCCGGCCGCGACCGAAATGATCCGGTGATCCAGCGCCCAGTCCAGCGCCTTGCGATAAGCCCCAACAAATGGCTTGCGCGGTTTGACCTGATGCGAGGGCTTGAGCAGATAGGCTGCCATCAAGGGCGTGACAAAACGAGCGACCGCCAGCGAGAACAGGACCGCGACCGAAACAGTCAGGCCAAACTCCTTGAAAAACTGGCCCGCAACACCTGGCATGAAGGAAACGGGTGTGAAGACGACGACAATGGTGGCCGTCGTTGCCACAACGGCCAAGCCTATCGAGTCTGCGCCCTCCATGGCGGCGCGATAGGGCCGCGCCCCGGCCTGAATGCGTTTTTCAATGTTTTCGATCTCGACAATGGCATCATCGACCAGAATACCGATCACCAGGGTCAGGGCCAGAAGTGTGACCACATTCAGGCTAAAGCCCATGATCGCCATGAAGGCAAAGGTCGGGATCAGCGACAGGGGCATGGCGAGGGCGGTGATCGCGGTCGAACGCCATTCACGCAAGAAGGCAAACACCACCAGGGCCGCCAGGCCCATGCCTTCGATCATGGATAGCAAGGTGGCGTGATAGCTGGCCCGGGTCTCATCGACCGTCGAAAAAATCTTATAGATCTTGATGTCCCGGCCAGCCTTGGCCTGGGTGGCTTCAAGTCTGGCAATCGCCGCCTTGATCCGATCCTCAACCTGAACATCGCTGGCCTCCTTGGTCTTCATGACCTGGAAGCCGACGGCGGGGCGGCCATTAAGGCGGGCAAACCCGCGCTCCTCGGCGGCACCGTCGCCGATTTCAGCAACATCGGCGAGCCGGACATACCGGCCTTGGGCCGGGATCATCAGGTTGCGGATCTGGTCAACAGAACTGGCCGCCCCCAAGACGCGCAAGGTCTGTTCGCGGCCGCCGATCTGGGCACGGCCACCGGCCACATCGACATTAAACACGCCCAAGGCATCGTTCACCGCATTGGCGGTCAGGCCATAGGCCCGCAGGCGCTGGGGATCGAGTATGACATTGATTTCGCGATTGACGCCGCCGACGCGGGAGATTTGCGACACGCCCTTTTCGCCCTGAAGGGTTCGCGCCACCGTATCATCAATAAACCAGCTCAGCTCAGCCTGGCTCATGCCCGGCGCGGAGACGGCATAGGACAAGATCGGTGCGCTATCCATTTCCAGCCGCTGCACAATCGGCGACTCGATTTCGCGCGGCAGAGATTGGCGGGTCTGATCGACCTTTGAGCGGACATCATCCGTGATCTTTTGCAGATCCTGGCCCAGTTCAAACTCGATCACCGTGGTCGAGACGCCCTGAACCACCGAAGAGCGAATATTCTTTACATTGGACAGGCCCGCGACCGCGTCCTCGATCGGGCGGGTGATCTGGTTTTCGATCTCAGACGGCGCGGCCCCACTCTGAACCACCGTAACCGAGACCGCCGGAAAACTGACATTTGGAAACTGCTTGATCGGCAAGAGGCCATAGGCGAATGAGCCCGCTATGGTCAGGGCCGCAAAAATGACCGCAACAGGGATCGGATTCTTGATCGCCCAGGCCGATATGCGAAGCTGGGCCATTATTTCGCGCTCGTGGTAGCGGCGGTGGCGGCCTGATAGGGCTTGACCGTATCGCCGTTAATCACAAACGAGGCGGCACCCAAAACCACGGACTGGCCGACGTCTGGACCCTGAATCAGCTCGACAAAGCCGCCGCTGCGTTGGCCGGTCTTGATCTGGATCTGCTTGACCTTGCCGTCTGCGGCCACGGTCATCAGCGAGGCCCCGTCAGCGTCAAAGCGGACAGACGCCTCTGGCACAACGCGCACAGGCCGTGCAGACCCGCTGAACACCGCCTTGGCATAGCCGCCCGGACGCAGATCCGCATCCATTGGCAGTTGAATCCGGATCCGGCCCAGCCGCGACTGGACATCGATCTTGGGACTGATCAACCTCACCCGTCCGGTCAGGGTCTTGCCCGAGGACAAGGTCACCTCGGCCTGATCGCCAACCGACAGCTTGGCCAGATCGACCTCCGGTGCCTCGGCATCCAGCTCGACTAGGCCGTCTCGGGCTATGCGAAAATAGCTGCCGCCGCCGGAAACATCGCCCGGTCGCACCGTCCGCTCAAGCACCCGGCCAGAGACCGGCGCACGCACGGTCAGCCGCGCCTGACGCGTCAGCAATTCGTTCAATTGTGCCTTTTGGGCAGCGAGTATGGCCTTGGCATTGGCGGCCTGAAAGCGCCTTTGCTGAATCTGCTCGTCCGACAAGACGCCCTGGCCTTCCAGGCCATCAACGCGCTGGGCCTCGGACTGGGCGATCTGGGCCGCAAGCGCCCGCTGGTCGAGCAAGGCACGCTGCTGATCGATCTGGGCGCGCAGAAGGGTGTCATCCAGTTGTAGCAGGGCCTGGCCTTGCCGCACCACGGCCCCTTCCTCGACAAACACCCTGGCCACGCGATAGCCAACCAGTTCGGACCCGGCCACAGCCTCTTCGCGCGAAACCAATAGGCCGCTTGCGGCAATGCCGCCGCTCATGCTGCGGGTCTCGACCTTGGCCACCCGGACCGAGCGCGCCTCTGAGGCAACGGCGCTGGCAGCGGTCGGGGTCTTTGGCTTGCCACAGCCCGCCAAGGGCAGTGTGATCAACAAGGCCAAGGCACAACGGGCCATCAGAGAAGATCGGATCATGGGAACACGGCTCATTTCGAGGTTGGTTTTGTCAAATCAGCGGACCAGCCGCCGCCAAGGGCCTTAAAGGCCTGAACGGACCTTTGCAGGGCCGTAATCTTTGCGCCGGTCATGGCAGACCGCGCGGCCCGCCAATTGCGTTCGGCCTCCAGCGCCGCGCTCATAGGGATG
The DNA here is from genome assembly GCA_044346445.1 of Caulobacteraceae bacterium. GTDB lineage: Bacteria > Pseudomonadota > Alphaproteobacteria > Caulobacterales > Caulobacteraceae > CAISGS01. The sequence goes on along the minus strand of JBIIZD010000006.1, from coordinate 19,792 downwards.
AGACCGGCCTTAAAGCTCAGCACAGCCGCATCACTGGCCCGGTGCGCCCTGGCCTCACCATCGGTCAATAGGCCAAGCCGGGTCTGGTCAGCCGCGAGCCTTACCAAGGTATTGTCTGTCTCTGCAAACGCGCCCTGGACGGTTTTTTCATAGGCAATTACAGCCTGGGTGGCGCGCGCTTTTTGCACGCCCAATTGCGAAATCAGCCTTGGCTGGTCAAGAATGGGCACAGACACACCGCCGCCCATCGACCAGAAGGACACGGTTGAGCCATAGACCTTGTTTTGGCTATCAGACCAACCCGCCCCGGGCAAAAGCGTAAAGGTCGGAAAAAAGGCCAGCTTGCTCAGGGTCAGCCGACCCATGGCAGTGGTCAGACGCGCCTGGGATTCGCGCACATCGGGCCGGCGCTGCAACAGATCGCTGGGCAGGCTGGCGGGCATCTGGGGCACGGTCCCCAGACCCTGGCTCAAGATCAAGGACGAGATCGGGTCGGGCCCGCGACCTAGCAGGGTCAAGAGACTTCGCCTGGCGGCCTGGTGTTCTGCAGACAGGCGGGTCAGTTCAGCCTGAGACTGGGCCAGATCAGACGCGGCGCGGTCTAGATCGTAATCAGAGCCAAAACCACGGCCATTGCGGGTCTTGGCCATGTCGAACAATTCCGTCTGGATACGCACGGTTTCGGCTGCATCGCTGCGCTGAATGGCCAGGCCCCTGACTTGAAACACACCCTCGGCGACACTGGCAGCAAGGGCGGCACGGGCCGCCTCAGCATTAAAACGCGCTGCAGCCAGATCGGCATTGGCCACCTTGCGCGTAAAATAGCGCCGCCCAAACAGATCAATTTCCCAACTGACCTGAAAATCACCGGCCGCCGACTTGCTTTCGCCCGACTGGGACAAAAAGGGCGAACCACCACTGATCTGGTCAGTTTCGGTGCGATTAAGATTGCCGCGCACTGCGCCTTGCGGGTTGAAGGCCGATAGGGCCCCGGAGCGAATAGCCTTGGCCTCGGCCAGCCGCGCCGCCGCCATGCGCGCATCCGGCGCATTGGCCAGGGCCTGTTCAATCAGACCGGTCAGGTCCTGATCGTCATAAAGCCGCCACCACTGGTCCAGAGCCTCTGGCGAGGCTGCGGATACGGAGAGGTTTCCGGACTCATAGGCCGCTGGCAGGGTGACGTGGGTGGGCTTGGGCACAGCGGCGCAGCCCGCAAGCACCGGCATCATCAGGCAAAGGATCAATCCAAAACGCGTCATAAGTCTTCCTAAACCTGAACACAGGATGGCTTAGTCTCTATTGGTTGAAAAATATAGGTCGCCATCGCTTTGCGGCAAAATGAATCTTGTGCAATGCAGCAATTTTGCATCTTCCCTAGCGGAACACTATTCGGCACGACCAAGCTGGACTATGCTCGCTCAGGTATGAAACTTTGGGGGTGGGATATGCGCAGTTTTCAGATTGGACTCTTGATCTCCGCCGCCTGGTTTGGCTCTGCCTTGGCGTTCGAACCGGCTAAGGCGGTCGAGCTGAATGTGCCAATCCAGGCGGCGCCGCTGTCAGAGCATATTCGCATCCTAAGCTCGGACGCCTTTGAAGGGCGCGGCCCCGCGACCGAGGGCGAGAAAAAGTCGATTGCCTATATTAGCGAGCAAATGAAGGCGATTGGCCTGATGCCCGGGGCCAAGGATGGTGGCTGGACCCAGCCGGTCAAGCTCAACCGCTTTGCCATTAGCCGCCCGGTCAAGGCGGCTATCACGCTTGCGGACTGGAACCGGCCCTTGATCGACGGCGAAGACGTCGTGATCGGCTCGCGCCGGATGGGTAAGCAGGTCAAGATTGATCAGGCCCCCTTGGTGTTTGTCGGCTATGGCGTGCATGCGCCAGAACGCGGCTGGGACGATTTCAAGGGTATTGATCTGCGCGGCAAGATCATGGTGGTCCTGGTCAATGACCCAGATTTCGAGACCGTAGGACCGGGTGCTTTCGAAGGCAAGGCCATGACCTATTATGGCCGCTGGACCTATAAGTTCGAAGAGGCGGCGCGTCAGGGCGCGCTGGGCGTCTTGGTTGTGCACGAGACGCCGAGCGCGGGCTATGGCTGGGCAACCGTGCGCAATTCCTGGACCTCGGACCAGTTCGACATTTTGCACAATGACCCCAAGGCCACCGCCCTGATGGAGGGCTGGATCCAGCGCTCGGTTGCGGTGGACCTGTTTCGTCAAGCCGGGCAGGATTTTGAGCAATTAAAGGCTAAGGCCCAGACCAAGGATTTCAAACCGGTTGCCCTGGGCGGCGCAACCTTGTCCACCAGTTTTGCGGTCAAGGCCGAGACCATTACCTCCTATAATGTGATAGGCCGCCTGCCCGGCAAGACGCATCCCGACCAGACCATCCTTTACACCGCCCACTGGGACCATCTTGGCCGCGGCCGCCCGGATGCCAAGGGCGATGACATTTACAATGGCGCGCTGGATAATGCGTCGGGCGTGGCGGGCCTGCTGGCCCTGGCGTTTAAGTTCAAGGCCGCCGGTCAGACTGAGCGCTCGGTCGTATTCATGGCCGTCACAGCCGAGGAAAAGGGCCTGCTCGGCTCTGAATACTATGCTGCCAACCCGGTCTATCCCTTGTCCAAGACCGTGGTGAACCTGAATATGGACGGTCTGCCGATGAATGGGCGAACCCGTGATGTCATCGTGGTCGGGGCGGGCAAGGGCACGATTGAGGATGATCTGGCCAAGGCCGCAGCCGATCAGGGCCGCACCATTGCGATCGATCCGGTGCCAGAGGCGGGGCATTATTATCGCTCTGACCATTTTCCGTTCGCCAAGCGCGGCGTACCGGCCCTGCATGCGGGCGCAGGCGAGGACCTGGTCAATGGCGGACGTGAGGCCGGTGAGGCTGCGCGCAAGGACTATATCGTCAATCGCTATCACCAGCCGGCTGATGAATGGAAGCCAGATTGGGACTATTCAGGTGCCATTGAGGACCTGGAACTTCTCTATAAGCTGGGTGACGATCTGGCCAGGAGTGATCGCTGGCCCGAATGGAAACAAGGCGCAGAATTCAAGGCTATTCGTGATGCCAGCGCCAAGGATCGCCGCTAGCGAAAGCCTGATTGGCCATCATAGTATTTGACCGCCCGTGCCAAGCTGATAGCCTGTATATTAACAGCGATAATAAAACATCAGGGACGCGCATAATGGGATCGAACTTGCCAAGGGCCTGCATCATCGGCGCGGGCTGCTCGGGCTTTACCACGGCCAAGCGGCTCAAGGATTACGGCATCCCTTATGACTGCTTTGAGATCAGCGACGATATTGGCGGCAACTGGTATTACAAAAATCCCAATGGTCTATCGGCCTGTTATGAGAGCCTGCACATAGACACCTCCAAATGGCGGTTGGCGTTTGAGGATTATGCGGTGCCGTCCGACTGGCCCGATTTCCCCTCTCATGCCCAGTTGCTGCAATATTTCAAAGACTATGTGGACCATTTTGGCCTGCGCCCGACCATCACGTTCAACACTGCCGTTACGCGGGCCGAGCGCGCCACCGATGGCCTGTGGGATGTAACCCTATCGACGGGTGAGACCCGGCGCTATGACGTCTTGATCGTCTGTAATGGCCACCATTGGGACCCGCGTATTCCTGATTATCCGGGCACATTCGAGGGCGTGGCCTTCCATTCCCACGCCTATTGCGACCCGTTCCAGCCCTATGACATGCGCGGCAAGAATGTGGTCGTGGTGGGCATGGGCAATTCGGCCATGGATATTGCCTCAGAGCTGGCGCAAAGGCCTATGGCCAAGAATTTATGGGTCTCAGCGCGGCGCGGGGTCTGGGTCCTGCCCAAATACATGAACGGCAAGCCAGCGGATAAATCGGCCATGCCGTCCTGGATGCCGCGCAAGCTGGGCCTTAGCCTGGCCCGCGCTGCGATCAAAAAGGCCATAGGCAATATGGAAGATTATGGCCTGCCCAAGCCGGACCACGAGCCCCTATCGGCTCACCCTTCCGTATCGGGCGAGTTCCTGACAAGGGCGGGCTGCGGCGACATCAAGTTCAAGCCCGCCATCAAGGCGTTCGAGGGGCATAATATCCGCTTTGACGATGATAGTGTCGAGCATGTCGATGCGGTGATCTTTGCCACCGGCTATAAGATCAGCTTTCCCTTCCTGACCGATCCGGCCTTCAAGACCGATGCGGATAATCGCCTGCCCCTGTTCAAGCGCATGGTCCCGGCGGGGGTGGATAATCTGTTCTATATGGGCCTGGCCCAGCCCCTGCCGACCCTGGTCAATTTTGCCGAACAACAGGCCAAGCTTCTGGGCGCCTATCTGGCCGGGCGCTACCACCTGCCCTCAGCGACTGAGCGCACCGAGACCACGGCCAAGGATGAAGCGTTTTATCTCGGCGGCTATTATAATTCGCCGCGCCACACCATCCAGGTCGATTTTGGCCATTACTGCTCTGACCTGACCAAGGAAATCGCCCGAGGCACGGCCCGTGCCAAGGCCGCAGGCTGGTCCTTGCCGGTTCCAGCCCGTGCGGCAACGGCCATTGAGGCCTAGCCCTTGGCCGCTGGCCGCAAGGCGCGCGCTAACTGGTCCTTGTCCAGCGCGCCTTCCCAGCGGCTGACGACAATGGTCGCGACCGCATTGCCGATAAAATTGGTCAGGGCCCGGCATTCGGACATGAACCGGTCAATGCCAAGGATCAGGGCCATGCCCGCAACCGGCACAGACGGCATGACCGACAAGGTCGCAGCAAGCGTGATAAAGCCCGCGCCCGACACCCCAGCAGCGCCTTTTGAGCTGATCATGGCAACGCCGAGCAAGAGCAACTGATCGCCCAAGGACAGGTGCACGCCCGTGGCCTGGGCGATAAACAGAGCGGCCAGGGTCATATAGATATTGGTGCCATCCAGATTGAACGAATAACCCGTTGGTACCACCAGCCCAACAATCGGCTTGGCACAGCCAGCCTTTTCCATCTTGTCCATCAAGCTTGGCAGGGCCGATTCCGATGAACTGGTCCCCAGCACCAGAAACAATTCGGTCTTGAGATAGGCCAAGAGGCGAAAGATCGAAAAGCCATTGGCCCGGGCGATCAGTCCTAAAACAATCACCACAAACAGGGCTGAGGTCAGATAGAAACACGCCACCAGACTGGCCAGGCTGAGGATTGCGCCAATGCCAAACTTGCCAATCGTAAAGGCAAAGGCACCAAACGCCCCGATCGGCGCAGCCTTCATCAATATGGCCACCAGGGCGAAAAACGCGTGGCTGAGCGATTCCAGAAAATCCACCACCGGCTGGCCGACATCACCGCTCAGGGTCAGGGCTATGCCAAACGTGATCGAAACAAACAGGACCTGCAAAATATTGCCATCGACAAAGGCGCTGACCACGGTGTCGGGCACAATGGCGGTCAAGAAGCCGGTAATGGTCGTTTCATGGGCCTTGACGGCAAAATCTGCGACCTTGGCCGTGTCCAGACTGGCCAGGTCCACATGCATGCCCGCGCCGGGCTGGACCAGATTGGCCACCACCAGGCCAATGATCAGGGCCAGGGTCGAGACGCTGAGAAAATAGGCAAAGGCCTTGGCCGTGGCCCGACCAAACACTTTCAGATCGCGCATGCCCGCTATGCCGGTAACAATGGTCAGGAAAATCACCGGGCCGATGACCATCTTGACGAGCTTGATAAAGACATCGCCCAGCGGCTTGAGCTGGACCGCAAGACCGGGCTGAAAATAGCCGATCAAGGCCCCGGCCAATATAGCCACCAAAACCTGAACATAAAGCTGGCCATACCAAGGCCTGCGGCCACGGTTCGGTGCTTGTTCTGTCGCAATCTGTGCCATTCATCCCCCCAGGACGTTGTTTGCAACAAGATCGCCGGGCAAGCCCTGCGCGGCAAGCCTAGAAGAGAATAAACATTGCTGCCACCGCGCAGCCCATGATCACAGTGGCGGCCCAGCCCAATAGTCTTTGGCTAGGTGTCGCGGTAAAATTGCCCATGCGTCGCTTGCTGGTCACCACGATCATCATGGCCGCCATAATCGGCACAGAAATGATCCCGTTAAGCACGGCGCTCCAGTAAAGCGCCTTGATCGGGTCTATGGGCGAAAAGCTAAGCGCCATGCCGATCACCATGGCCGCTGCAATTACGCCATAGAAACCGCGCGCCTCCATGGCCTTGCGGTTCAGGCCCTCTGACCAGCCTTGCGCCTCTGCAATCGCATAGGCCGCTGATCCGGCAAGGACCGGTACGGCCAAAAGGCCGGTGCCGATAATGCCCAGACTGAACAACAAGAACGCGCCCTCGCCAGCCAAGGGGCGCAGGGCCTGGGCGGCCTGGGCTGAGGTTTGAATCTCGGTAATGCCCTTGGCGTGCAGAACCACGGCGGCGGACAAGATGATGGCAAAGCTGATCAGGTTGGAAAACCCCATGCCCAGATAGGTATCAAACCGAATCCGGTTCAACTGGGCGACGGCATCCTTGGGATGGTCGCGCAGGGCCTTGGCCTGAGGATCGGCCTTGAGATCCTCCACCTCCTGGGCGCTTTGCCAGAAAAACATATAAGGACTGATCGTGGTGCCAAACAGCGCCACCACCATGGTCAAGGTCGCCGCATTCAAGGCCAGATGCGGCATGACGGTCCGCAGGGCCACCTCGCCCCAGGGCACATGCACGGTCATGACCACCGCCACATAGGCAAACAGGCTAAGGGTCAGAAACTTAAGCACCCGCACATAGCGACTATACGGCATAAATACCTGCAACAGCAGCGAAACCACCCCAAACCCAAGCGCAAAAAGGTGCTCGCCAAAGCCAAACACCAGCCTGGCCGCCTCGCCCATGGCGGCAATATCAGCGGCAATATTCAAGGTATTGGTCACGAATAACAGGCCGACCAGCAGGTGCAGCACCCAGGGCGGAAAGGTGCGCTTGATATTGCTGGCCAGGCCCCGGCCCGTCACCCGGCCAATCCGGGCGCTAATCGACTGGATCGCGGCCATTAGCGGAAAGGTCACTAGGACGGTCCAGAGCATGTTGAGACCAAACACGGCCCCGGCCTGGGAATAGGTGGCAATACCGCCTGGGTCATCATCGGCTGCGCCCGTAATCAGGCCCGGCCCCAGATCGCCAAAAAACGACGGCTTGCGCGGCGCGGGATCTGGAGGAGGCAGGTCAGCGGTCATTCTTCATACCCAATCACCCGCCGTCACGGCGACGCGAAAGCCATCGCTATTAGAGACGGCTTGCCGCGACTGGCAAGGGGGGAAACAGGCATGACCGGGCCAGTCTTGATCAGAAACCGCCCAGCCTTGATTATTGCCTCGTTATGATCGGAAAATCGCCATCGCTCTTGTCGAACAAGTCGGTCAGTTTGCGAAAGGCACTGGCATCGCCCTGGATCTTGGCCTTGCCGGTCAAGACCGCTGAGACCAGGGACTGCCCGGTCATGATGCTGTTTAGAAACAGGGGCCTAGGCACGGTCAAGGTCGCGTCCACCGGCCCAGGAGCCGCGCCCATTTCGGTGATCAGAACCCCGTTACGCACCCGGATATAAACGCTTTCATTGCGGTCGGGAAAGACCATGGCCAGTTTCAGGCTGACGTCCTTGGCCTTGTCGGCATCCAGCCGTACGGCTAGCAGGTCAAACAGCATGGATGTGGGCAGGTTGGCGATCATATCGGCCCCAATCGCCGCCCCGGCGGCGGATTTTTGCACGCCTTGGCGCAGTTCCTTGGCCCCAACCAGATACATATTGCGGCCAATTGCGCTTTCGGCCTGATAGCCCATCTGATCATAAGCCCCGGCCAGCAGGTTGCGCGCAGCCTGGTTGGTCGCATCGGCCATGACGACATTATTCAGCAAGGTCGAGCCCCAACGATAATCGCCCGCCTCGATCGCGGTCTTGGCCAGGGCCATGACCTTGTCCGCCCCGCCCATGGCCTCGACATATTTGCGGCCAGACTCCGCCGGTGACAGTTCTTGCAAATGCACCGGATTGGCATCGTACCAGCCCATATAGCGCTGATAGACGGCGCGGCTATTGAAGCGCATGGTTCCGTAATAACCGCGATTATACCAGCTCTTGGCCAGGACATCGGGAAGCGCAATCTGGTCGGCAATCTCAGGCCCGGTCAGGCCCTTATTCATCAGCCGCACTGACTGGTCATGCAGGAACTTATAGGCGTCGCGATGGTTCTCAAGAAAGGTATTGACCTCGGCCTTACCAAAGCGTGGCCAGCCGTGGCTGGTGAACACAATATCGCTATTGGCACCATAGAGGCGCACGGACTCGCTCAAATATTCCGCCCAGGCCTTGGCATCGCGCACCAGAGCGCCGCGCGGAGTCAGGACATTGTGCATGGTGACATTGGCATTCTCGGCCATACACAAGACCCGCATATCGGGCAGAAAGAAGTTCATTTCGGACGGCGCTTCGGTGCCCGGTGTGATCTGGAACTGGATACGCACACCATCCAGGGTCATTTCCTGGCCGGTCTGGGTAATGCTAAGCGTTGGCGCGATCAGGGTGGTGGTGCCGCGCGATACCGCCTGGCCGATACCTGCCCCCATCTGGCCATCAATGCCGGGGCTGAGGTTAAAGCCAAACTGATAGGTGGCGCGCCGGCCCATGGCCTGGCCTGCAATCACATTCTCACTGACGGCATGTTCTAAAAAGCCCTGCGGCGCGATCACGGGGATCTTGCCGGCATCGACATCAGCCTGGCTGATCATGCCCTTGGCCCCGCCAAAATGGTCGCTATGGCTGTGGGTATAGATCATGGCCACAATGGGCCGCGCCCCCAGCTTTTCATTGACCAGATCCAGCGCCGCCCGCGCCACCTCCATACTGGTCAGGGGGTCGATCACGATCCAGCCTGTATCACCCTTGATGAAGGTGACATTGGAAATATCAAAGCCGCGCACCTGCCAGATTCGGTCTGAAACCTGAAACAGACCGGCCTTGGACAAGACTTGCTCATGGCGCCACAGGCTTGGATTGACCGTGTCGGGCGCATCCCCCTTGATAAAGTCATAGGCCGCCAGATTCCAGGCCACGGCACCATCTGCGCGCTTGATCAAGGGATCGGCGCGGGTGCCGACAAAGCCGCGATTGGCAAAATCAAAGTCTTGCCGGTCTTCAAAGGGCAGGGTCTTGGCCAGATCAGCCTGGGCCGCCTTGGTCGCACTCGACGCTGGCTCGCCTGCCTGGGCTGCGGGGCAGGCAAGGCTGATAGCCGCAAAAACACCAATCCAAACCCTTGCCCGCATGGCGTATTCTCCCGTCAATATCCGCTCGCCTTTTGGCGTATTGACCTCATGCTAGGGTCTGTTTGGTTTGATTGAAATTGATTTTCGATTGCCCAGGCCAGAAACCTTGGCCCCACGCCGCGCTAAGCGACCTTAGACGCCTCAACACTATGAAAGCCAGGGTCGCGCAGGCGGTCGAAACGGGCGGCAGCACGGCTGAACAGTTCGACCGGATCAAGGCCAAGCGCACGCGCAATCGTATAGAATTCCAGCAATTCAACCCGACGCTGGCGCTGTTCGATCGCGCAGATATGCGACTGGACCTTGCCAATCCGCCGCGCCAGCGCCCGCTGGGTCAAGCCCGCCGCCAGACGTGCCTCGATCAGCAGATCGACCAGGACGACATAATCATCGCTAAAGATCGCATTCATGCGGTCACGCTGACAGGGCCGCCACCGCAGCAGCAGCGCGGGCGCTAATAGCAGACCAATCACCGGCCTGGATCAGGTCGATAGGGGCAATCCAGGTGCCACCAACACACAAGACGTTCGGCTCGGCCAGATAGGCGCTGGCATTTTCAAGGCTCACACCCCCGGTTGGGCAGAACATGGCCCGGCCCAAGGGACCGTTCAGGGCCTTGAGCATGGGCGGGCCACCCAGAAGCGCGGCCGGAAACAGTTTCATCGTGGTCAGGCCCGCCGCCAATGCGGCCATGACTTCCGAGGCCGAAGCAACGCCCGGCACAAGGGGGATAGGACTGGACCTTGCCGCCTCAATCAGGTCCGGCGTCGCACCCGGCGAAAGGGCAAACCGGGCCCCCACCGCCGCCACTGCGCGCAGATCGGCAGGCGACAGCACCGTGCCTGCACCCACCACCATGTCGGGCACCTCATTGGCTATGGCCGCGATGCAATCAAGGCCAGCAGGCGTGCGCAAGGTGATCTCGATTGCCCCCAGTCCCCCGGCCAATAGGGCCTGGGCCAAGGGTACGGCATCGGATACCGCATCAAGGGTCACCACCGGCAAGACCCTTGCCCGACGCAACAGGGCTTGAATATCGAGGCTCATGGGATCGTCTCCGAAACGCAGGTTTTGGACAAAAGCAGATTGGCCGCCCCGATCAGGCCGGGCTGAGCATGGCGGATCAAGCCAATCGGTACGGTGCTCAATAAGGGCTGGGCGCGGCCCTTGGCCTCAAAGCGCGCGCGCACCGCAGCTGTATTGAGAAACTGGCTCATGCGCGGGGCCATGCCGCCGGCAATCGCCACGGCGGATGCGCCTTGAACCAAGGCCAGATCGCCCATGACCGAGCCCAAGATCAGGCAAAACCGCTCGACCGCCTCGACCGCCAGCGCATCATTGCCCTTTAAGGCTGCCTGCAAAATGGCGGGGGCACCAGGTGAGGTCACTGGGCGACCGCGCACTTGGGATATGGCCTCGAACAGATGCCCAAGGCCGGCGCCAGACAGTATGCGTTCATTTGAGACCCGCGCGAACTTGCCCAGCATCACCTTGAGGATCTCGATCTCCAGGCTGTCGATCGGCGCAAAACTGGCATGCCCGCCCTCGCTGGCCATGATCACCTCGCTGCCATCGGCATTGCCCATGCGCGCGCTGACCCCAAGGCCCGTTCCTGGCCCAATAATAGACACCACGCCCCTCAAGTGGTCAGGCCAATCTGGCCCCGGCAAGGCTTCCCAGTCCTGATCCCGCAACAGGCTCACAGCATGACCAATAGCGGAAAAATCATTGATCACTTCGAGGCGGCTGAACTGAAAGGCGGATTTCAAGTCCTCAAGGCTGAACGACCAGTCGCGATTGGTCAGCCCGATATAGTCGCCGGTCACCGGCCCGGCGACGCCAAACGCCGCTTGGCTTGGGCGCAGACTAGGGGCAAGGCGATTCAGATAGGCGTTCAAACACATGGCAAGGCTGGCATAATCTTCAGCGGCCAGCTCTTGGCAATGATCCAGATGCACCCTCCCGGCTTGATCGCGCCGCGCCAAGGCAAAGCGGGCATTGGTGCCGCCAATATCGGCCACCAGGCCAATCTCAGCTTGCGCAGCGGCCATGATCGCAGGGGCTAAAGCTGGCAAAACAAGCCTCCGCCCTTATCGGCTGGCAGGGCTTGGCTGCGCAACTGGGCAAACAATTCCCGGCCAAGGCCACGGTTTGCCGCTATGTCGAATTTGAAATCGGGTCTTGCCGCCAATTCAGCAACCGTCACATCCAGATGCAAAATGCCCGTCTGAGCATCCAGCGTAATCATGTCGCCGTCCCTGATCTTGCCAATCGCACCGCCATCCAGAGCTTCGGGCGTGACGTGAATGGCCGCCGGAACCTTGCCCGAAGCGCCCGACATCCGGCCATCCGTAACCAGTCCAACCTTTTGACCCCGGTCGAGCAATGTGCCCAGCACCGGGGTGAGGTTATGCAGTTCGGGCATGCCATTGGCCTTGGGCCCTTGACCAATGACGACAGCAACAAAATCGCCCGACAGTTCGCCAGACTCAAAAGCGGCCTTCAGCGCCTCTTGCGTCGCAAACACCCTGGCCGGTGCCTTGACCGTATGGTCAGCGGGCTTGAGCGCCGAGGTCTTGAGCACCGCTTGGCCAAGATTGCCGGTCAATAGCGTCATGCCGCCCTGGGCCGAAAACGGCTCCGATACGGGCCGCAGCACGTCCAGATCACCGCTGACCATCGGGGCATCGCGCCAGCTCAGCGTCTCGCCGTCCAGCCAAGGCTCTTTGGTTTGCCGCGACAGGCCATAGCCACTGACCGTCTGGACATCCTCATGCATCAGACCTGCGGCCAAAAGCTCGCGCAAGACAAAGCCGCAGCCGCCTGCGGCTTGGAAATGGTTGATATCGGCCACGCCATTTGGATAGATTCTGGCCAGCAAGGGTGTGACCGCCGACAGATCGGCAATATCCTGCCAGGTCAGGACAATGCCCGCCGCCTTGGCCATGGCCACCAGATGCAGGGTGTGGTTGGTCGAGCCGCCCGTCGCCAGCAAGGCAACCGTGGCATTGACCAAGGCCTTGACGCCAATCACCCGGTGGAAGGGTGTGTAATCGCCGCCAAGCGTGCTGATTTCCACCGCCCTATGGGTTGCCGCACGGGTCAGGGCCGCGCGCAAGGGCGTGTTTGGCGCAATAAAGGCTGAGCCCGGCAGATGCAGACCCATGGCCTCCATCAGCATCTGGTTGGAATTGGCTGTGCCGTAAAAGGTGCAGGTGCCCGGCGCGTGATAGGACTGGGACTCGGCTTCCAACAGTTCGGCGCGGCTGGCCTGGCCGGTGGCATAGCGTTGGCGCACCTTGGCCTTGTCGGGATTAGGCAGGCCAGACGGCATTGGACCTGCGGGCACAAAAATGGTTCCCAACTGGCCAAACCTAGCCGCGGCAATGAACAGGCCCGGAACGATCTTGTCACAGACGCCCAGATAGAGCGCCGCATCAAACAGGTCATGCGACAGGCCAATCGCCGCCGACATGGCAATCACATCTCGGCTCAGCAGGGACAATTCCATGCCGCTCCGACCTTGGGTGACGCCATCGCACATGGCGGGCACGCCGCCGGCAACCTGGGCTGTGGCCACCACTTCGCGCGCCGCCTTGCGGATCAGGTCTGGATAGGTCTCGAACGGCTGGTGCGCCGAAAGCATGTCATTATAGGCGGTCACAATGCCGATATTGGGCCGCTCAGCCAGCTTCAAGGCCAGCTTGTCCCAGGCTTCATCGGCAGCGGCAAAGCCATGGGCCTGGTTGCCACAGCTTAGGCGACCGCGCGCCGTTCCGTCATGCAGGGCCTGGGCCATCTGGTCTTCATAATCAGCGCGGCTGGCCTGGCTGGCCGCAGCAATCCGGATCGTGACCTCGGCAACGACAGTATGAATCGGTTTCATGAGATTAGTCCAACCACTGACGGCCAGACCGCTCGGTCAGGCCAAATGCGCCGGACGGACCCCAGGATCCGGCAAGATAGGGTTTGGGGGTCATGCGGGCCTCTAGCCAGGCCTTTTCCAGTCCATCGACAAAGGTCCAGGCCTGTTCCACCTCGTCACGGCGGACAAACAAGGTGCGATCACCCCTGAACACATCAAGCAGCAAACGCTCATAGGCAATGCGCCTGCGTCCATTTTCGCCGCCATAGCTGCTGGACAGGCTCAAGGACAGGGGCATGTTTTGCAGCCGCATGCCGCCATGATCCAGGCCAGGGCGCTTGTTCATCAAGGTCAGGGAAATGTCTTCATCGGGCTGTAGGTCAATCACCAATCGGTTGGGCGACAGGTCCTGGCTTCCCGCACCCTGAAAGATAGAATGGGGCACGGCTTTAAACTGGATGACAATCTGGGTGCGGCGCTCAGCCATGCGCTTACCAGTGCGCAAAAAGAAAGGCACGCCTGCCCAGCGCCAATTGTCAATCTCGCAGCGCAGGGCGACAAAGGTTTCGGTATCCGTCTCGCGGCCTACCTCAGCCAGATAGGCCTTGGTCGGCTTTCCCGCGACATTTCCGGCCAGATACTGGCCGCGCACACTGTGCTGCTGGGCCGAGGCCTGGGTGAAGGGACGCAAGGATCGCAAGACCTTGACCTTTTCACTGCGCACCGCATCGGGGTCCAGATCCGACGGCGGCTCCATCGCCACAAGGCACAAAAGCTGCAACATATGGTTTTGCACCATATCACGCAGGGCGCCGTATTCATCATAATAGGGCCAGCGATCACCTATGCCTTCGGTCTCGGCAATCGTGATCTGGACGTGATCAATCGTGCGATTGGTCCAGAGCGGCTCAAACAAGGTATTGGCAAAGCGAAGCGCGATCAGGTTTTGCACCGTCTCCTTGCCCAGATAATGGTCGATACGGAAGATCTGCTCTTCCTTGGCCACGGCGGCAACCGCCGCATTGATCGCCTTGGAACTGGCCAGGTCGCGGCCTATGGGTTTTTCCAGCACCAGCCGGCTTGAGTCCTCGATCAGGCCCGCAGCCTTTAGATTTGTACAGGCGGCGGCATAAAGGCTGGGCGACAAGGCGAAAAAATAGGTCAATTGATCGACCGGGCCCATGGCCTTGGCCAAGGCCCTTGCCCCGTCTGGCTTGGTGACGTCGCAAGGCAGATAGCGAATCCGCTCCATAAATCGGGCGATCAGCCTATCGTCCACACCCTCACGGCCGCTCAGGGCCGCCGCCAGATCGGCTTTGAAACCTGCCTCGGTTTCATTGTGCCGGGCAACCCCTACCAGTCCCAAGCCCTTGGGCAAAAGCCCGTCGGCATCCAGATGCAGTAAGGACGGCCACAACATGCGCCGGGCCAGATCGCCAGTCGCGCCTAACAAGACCAGGGCCTGTGGCATGTCCGCTTTCACTGTTTGCACCAAATCTTTCCTATTGACCGGCCTTGTTGCGGCAACCTGAATTACAAATTGACAGCGTTGTCTTACACTTATTTTTCCGAATTACCAGTCCTTCCCATCGTGCCACTTGCCCGGCATGATAGATCACGGGACAAAAGAGCGCCCAGCGCTGAAAGTGCGAAAACATGACCTTGCCCAGTCTGGCCAACCGAACAAACAAGATTGATCCCTTTCACGCCATGAATCTGGTCAAGAAGGCCGCCGCCATGGCCGAGGCTGGGCGGTCGGTTATTGTTCTAAGCATCGGTGAGCCAGACTTTACCGCCCCCCCCATGGTGGTTGAGGCGCTGCATCAAGCCGCCTTGCGCGGGCAAACCGCCTATACCGGCGCGCTTGGGATAGAGCCCTTAAGGACTGCAATAGCGCACTATTACCGGGACGAATTTGACATTGATCTGGACCCTGGCCGAGTGGTGGTCACGGCCGGAGCCTCGGCGGCCCTGACCTTGGCCTGCTGCGCCCTGGTCAATCCCGGCGATCAGGTCCTGCTCAGCGATCCGACCTATCCTTGCAATCGCCAATACATTAACGCCTTTGATGGCGAGCCGGTTCTGGTCCCGGTCGGTCCCGAAACCCGATACCAGCTCACAGCCGATCTGGTCGAACGCAACTGGGCCCCCAAGGTGCGCGGCACGCTGGTTGCATCCCCAGCCAACCCAACCGGAACCACCATTCCCTTTGACGAGCTTGGCCGTATTCTGGAAGTGGTCCGGGCCAAGGGCGGCTTTAGCATTGTCGATGAAATCTATCTGGGCCTGCAATACGACGGCAAGGCCCGCAGCGCGCTGGAATATGGCGATGACATGATCATCACCAACAGCTTTTCCAAATTCTTCAATATGACCGGCTGGCGGCTAGGCTGGCTGGTGGTGCCGCAAGCCTTTGTTCCGACCTTTGAAAAGTTGGCGCAAAACCTGTTCATCTGCCCTTCAACCCTGGCCCAGCATGCGGCGCTGGCCTGTTTCACACCTGAAGCCATGGCCATCTTCAAGGGTCGGCGCGACGCGTTGCGAGCGCGGCGCGACTATATCGTCCCCGCCCTGAAACAGCTGGGGTTTGATGTGCCGGTGATGCCGGACGGTGCGTTTTATGTCTATCTCGATTGCAGCCGTTATTCGCATGACAGCAACAAGTTTGCCCATGACATGCTCGACGCCACAGGGGTTGCCCTGACGCCGGGCCTGGATTTTGGCAGCAACCAGCCGGAGCGTTATCTGCGCCTGTCCTATGCCGCCAGCCTGGACCAGCTAAAGGACGCGGTTGATCGGTTGGGGGCCTGGCTGCCGACCCTGTCGCAACAGGCCTAGACCTCGGCTGCGGGCAGATTGATCTCGACGCGCAAGCCGCCAATTCCAGCCCCCGCAAGCTGCACCCAGCCGCCATAGGCCCTGGCCAATTCATCAACGATAGACAGGCCAAGGCCTGAGCCGGGGGCGGTTTCGTCCAGCCGTGCGCCGCGCTGCAACACCTCGGCCCGGCGCTCAGGCGGCAGGCCCGGCCCATCATCCTCTATGACCACCAACAAGCGTCCGCCAGCCGCAGGCGCGATCTGGATCGTCACCGCGCTCCTGCCCCATTTGCAGGCGTTTTCGAGTACATTGCCGATGATTTCCAACAGGTCCTGGCGCTCGCCCAAAAACGCCAGATCAGCCGGGCAGGTCCAGTCAATCTCAATGCCACGATCTTGAAATATCTTCTCCAAGGTCCGGGCCAGTTCATCAATCACCGGCTCAATCCGTGTGCGCTCGCCGGCCCCTTGCGAGCGGGCCGCAGCTCTGGCGCGGCGCAGATAGTGGTCAACCTGTTGGCGCATGGCCTCAGCCTGACGGCGCACCACCAGGGCCAGATCGCCCGGATGTTGCTCGGCCTCGGCCTGCATGACCGAGATCGGGGTTTTCAAGGCATGGGCCAGATTGCCAACATGCGTGCGCTGGCGCTCCACCACCTCTTGATTATGCGACAATAGGGCGTTCAGCTCTTGGGCCACAGGCTCCAGTTCCGATGGATAGGTGCCGTCCAGCCGATCGGCCTTGCCCTGGCGAACCCTGGCAATTTCTCGGCGCAGGTCAAACAGCGGTTTTAGGCCAAACCGCACCTGCACCACCACCGCCGCAATCAAGCCCGCGCCCAGCAAGATCAGGGCCAGCGCCGTTGCGGCGGCAAAGCGCCGGTCGTCCCGATCAACCGGCCCGCGATCCTCTGCGGCCATAAACACCACAGCCACGCTTCGACCCGGCAAGCGGGCCAGCAGGGCCGCAGCACGCAAGGGCTCGTTATCTGGCCCTGTAACATCGTAATAGATCACAGTTCCGGGCGCTTTTTGCAGACGCTGGGCCAGGCCGTCGCTGGCCTTAAGTTCAGCATCAAACAGCGATCTTGACCGCACAAGCGTCCTTAAACCATCGCCCGCCACCGGCTCAGAAATCTGCCAATAACGGCCCGAATAGGCGCGCAGTGCCCGCGCATCGGTCAGGGCCGGAGCCAGGACCTGACCGCCCTCGTCAAGGCTTGATCCGGAATAAAGCCCCTGCACCACATCATTCAGGCCCTGATCAAACCGGCTCAAGGCCGCTTGGTGAAACAGGGCGGTCAGGACCAGGCCCGTGACCACCAGAACCATCAGGCTCCAGCCCGAGGCCAGCAAGACCAGCCGCCAGACCAGCGAAGGACGCGGCGGCCCAGCTTGCGCCGTCATCAAACGCTCTCGCCCTCAAGCGCAGTCAAGCGATAGCCCAGCCCGCGTAGGGTCTCGATCCGGTCTGGACCAATCTTTTTACGCAGGCGGCCAATAAAGACCTCAACCGTATTGGAATCGCGGTCAAAGTCCTGGTCGTACAGATGCTCGGTCAATTCGGTGCGGCTGATCACCCGGGCCTGATGCATCATCAGATAGTGTAGGAGCCGGTATTCCAGCGAGGTCAGCCGCAGGGGCTCGCCCCCGACCGAGGCCCGCGCAGCGCGTGGATCGAGCCTTAGCGCCCCACTGGTCAGAACCGCGGCGGCATGGCCCGCCGTGCGGCGCAAAAGCGCGCGCAGTCGGGCCAGAAGTTCTTCGGTGTGAAACGGCTTGGTGAGATAGTCATCCGCCCCCGCATCAAAGCCGCTGACCTTTTCGCTCCAGGCGCCTCGGGCGGTCAGGATCAGGACCGGCATGGCCCGCCCCTCGCGTCGCCAACGCTCCAGCACCGAGACCCCGTCCATCTTGGGCAGACCCAGATCCAGGATCACAGCGTCATACGGCTCATGAGCGCCCAGATAATGGGCCTCCTCACCATCGGGGGCATGGTCAACCACATAGCCTGAGTCCAGAAGGCTGGCCTTGAGCTGGCGTGACAGGTCCGGATCATCTTCTGCCAGTAATATGCGCATGGCTTAGCCTCCATTAGCCGCAAGTATGGCCCCCGTTTCCGCATCAACCAGAAAATCGATGCGTCGGCCATCATCTGTGGCCCAGCGCACGCGATAGACCGTGCGTCCATTCCAGTCTTCCAAGCCTGCATCCAGCGGCCTGCCAGGTACGCGGCGACGGATCATGTCGATAATCTTGGCCAAGGGAATGGCCCGGCCGGTCTGGACCGCCTCTCGCGCCTCGCCCTGCTGCTGACGCCAGCCTGCACCTAGCGAATCTGGGCTGGCCATGGCCAATAGATCCGCAGGCCGCGCCAGCGCAATGACCGGCTCGGCCAGCAAGGCGGCGGCCAAAGCCATGCTCACGACAAGATGTGAAATCGTCTTCATGGCCCGACCCTAAACGCCCCTGGCTGAATAGGGCCTGAATAGACGGCTGTGGCAAGATGGTGGCCCATGATCAGGGCGCAAAACCTGACCATGGGCCTGGACTTCTCGCCTTGGCCTAGTGGACAGAGACCGGTGCCAATTCATTGGCCAAAGCCGCAGCCACGGCGGAATCCCGGTCCGACAGCACCGCAAGACGGGCACCATCCGCGCTATGAACCGCATAAAGGGTTTGGGCCGGGTCCAGAACAATGCCCTGCATGGCCTCAACCGGGGTCGAGGCGATCAGATCAGCCGCCTTGATCGGGCGCACATAGACCAGATCGGGCGCACCCAGGACGGCAAATTGCTGTATCGATAGTTTGGACGTCATCACGACCGTCTCCATTTCACTAAGCTTCCGGATCGCTCAGGCCCTTAGGCCCCGGTCCGGATCGGAATTTCCCGCACCAGCCTGGCTGGCTCGGGTCTTAGAACATCAATATGCAATAGGCCGTGCTCCAGGCTGGCCCCCTCGACATCCATGCCGTCGGCCAGCACAAAGGAACGCACAAAGTTTCGTGCCGCTATACCGCGATGCAAGAAGGCCCGCTCAGCCGCCGTGCGGTCCTTGTCGCCGCGACCCGTGACAACCAGCTGATTGTCCTCCAGCGCGACATTGAGCTGATCGGCGGAGAAGCCTGCCACGGCCAAGGTGATCCTAATCCTGCCGTCGCCGCGTTCTTCGACATTATAAGGCGGATAGCCCTCAGAGGCGGCCTTGGCGGCGCGCTCGATCAGGCTGCGCGTATGGTCAAAGCCCAGCAAAAAGGGGCTGTCGAACAAAATCGTCCGGTTCATGGGCCAAGTCCTCAAATCACAAGCGACCGTCCTTGCGCCAAACCCACCCATTCCGGCGTGGCCCTCGCAGCAACACAGATTAATTGGCCCTGCCACTACCCGGTTTCAAGACGGGGGCTGCAAGATTGACATCGGGTGGCCTTAAAAAACAAACGGCCCGGCCTGCGCAAAACGGACCGGGCCGCAAGAGGCTCAAGCGACGGGTTCAGAGCCCGCCAGGCTTGCACTCCTTGTTCAAGAAGCTTTCGACCTCGACAAGGACGGTTTCGGTGTCCCGAGCCGTCCATTTGTCGGCCTGGTGGCCCATATCCTTGAGCTCAAGATACTTGAACGGCTTGCCCGCAGCCTTCAGGCCGGCCGCAAAGTTCCGCGACTCGGCAATCGGCACACGCACATCGCGGTCACCATGATAGATAAAGATCGGTACCGAGACCTTGGCGGTTTCTTCGATCACATTCATGCCCGTCATGGTCGGAACCAAGGCTTCTCTTTGGAACCGGCTTTGGTCGCGAACTAGGTTTTTAA
>JBIIZD010000033.1:0-24159 GCA_044346445.1 Caulobacteraceae bacterium | reverse complement strand
TTTAAACCGCGCCAGACTCGCCACCCCAGCCCCGGCAACCGCGCATTGGAAAATGCCATTTGGGCGCACCGCCGCCACAAACCCGGCATAACCGCCATAGGAATAGCCGTGCAAGGCGACACGGTCGGGCGCCGCATAGCCCTGGGCAATCATCCATTTGGCGGCGTCATCCAGATCATCCTGCATGGCAAGACCCCACTGGTTATCGCCTGCCAGCTCGATCTTCTTGCCCCAGTTTTCAGAAGCCCGGAACATGGGCTCAATCACCACATAGCCCCGCGATGTAAAGTATTTTGTCCAACCAGAGAAATCCCATTTGAAGTCCGTCCGCGCCCACGGACCGCCATGCGGCAGGACAATCGCTTTATAGGGTCCGGGACCATAAATATCGGTGGAAGGCAGATGGAGATAGGCTGGAATCATCAGGCCATCGCGAGCCTTATACTGCACAAAGCGCGACTCGCCCAAGGTCTTGGTTTCAATATCGGGGCGAGACTTGCCCAAGAGCGTCAGCTTGGTGCCATCCGTCACAAGATAATATTCCGGTGGCAGGCTAGGGCCTTGACGCCCAACAATCACATGTTTCTTGTCATCGGACCAGGACGTGATCGTAAATTCACCGCCACTGGGATATTTGACCTTGGACACGGCGCCTGTGCCATTATTGACCCAGTCAAGCACGCGCTCGTTCTGCGGATAAACCGTTTTCAAGCGGGCATCCAGCGCCGCTAGTTGATCATCAATCCAATAGGTCCTTGGTGCTTCACTGGCATACCTAAACCCGGCAATCTTACCATCATCGAACCTAATTCCGAGGGCATCAAAGGTCTTGTGCGCAAAGATTGGCTCGCCCAAAGCCTTGGTCTGGGTGTTGAAGGCATAGATCTGGGTCAGTTCGTTATTGCCGCGCTTTGCAACATAAACGGTGCGATCATCCTCCTTAGACCAACCCAACAAGCTGGTTCCATCGCGGTCCTTGGCAAAGTCGCGATAGACTTCCCGCCAGTCTCCGGTCTTTCGGTCCAGGACTTCGAAGCTAACAAACATCTTGCCATTCTCGAAATCGAACGCCTGTCGGCCTCTAAGATTGCCATCCGTATCGAAGGAAAATACATATTTTTCGGACTGCCTTTGCACACGCTCGGCCTTGCCGGAATAGACATCGACCTTGAATATGTCGCCTTCATCCTGACGACCGGCCTGAACCAATACGTGTCTTGGATCCTTCGGCAATCTTGAAATCAATTGTGCTCCATACATGGCCTGGACAAAATCGCCGTTCTCGGAAGACTCCTTCACCTCTGGCAAGATCGGCTGCCAATTATTGCCTTCCAGGTCGGTCACATATTGTTTGCGAAGATGACCACGCTTTGAGTCATTCTCAAACGCGCCCTGGTCCAGCAATTGGTTGACCGTCACATAAAGGCGGTCGTTTTTCAGGAATTGTACGCCAATAATATCCATACGGCTGGACCCGAAAACGGTGGGCACTTTTTGTAGGTTTTCGGTCTCCCAAACCGAGATCACCCGGGCCTTGCCATCAATCGAGGTCACAGCGGCAATATGTTTGCCATCGTCTGAAATGCTGACCGAAGCGATTGCATCAAAATGCGCAAAACTGCGGGCCGAAGGCAAAGCGGCCTTGGTGGCGGCGCTAGGGGTCTGGGCCACCGCGCCCTGCGCTCCTGCCAGCACCAAAAACCCGATCAAGCCCACCTTAAACGTCTTGAAGCCCAGCATATTGCCCTCCTAAATGCATTCCCTAACGCATCAGAAACAAGACAATCAAAAGAGTCAATAGTTACAATAAATAGCGATAATTAGGTAAATTTTTGGGCTGAAGCGCATTTTAACCGCTAAATATGTCACACAATTTGCGTATCTAGAAAATTTCCGTCAAAAAACGCTTGCCTTTTTTCCAACATGATTTCACCTAAAAGCCGTAAAAAATACTTCACCATTCATAGGCGGCGTAATTTGCAGCCTTGGCGCGTGTGCCGGATGGGAAGTCTATTAGGGGGTTTTTGGTGATGTCATTAAGGCGTCTATGTCTGAGCACGACCATTCTTTCGGCACTTGCCAGTGTCGTCGTATCCGCAGCACCTGGGGCTGCGCTTGCGCAAGCCACAAATGCGCCACCAAACGCAAAGCCCGCAGAGGCACCGCCTCAGCCAGAAGCGGCCCCGATCGAAGAATTGATCGTGACCGGCTCACGCATTCGCCGCAGCGAGTTTTCCAGCACCTCGGCGATACAGGTTATTGAGACGGAAAACTCAACCCTAGCCGGGATCAATAATACGGCACAAATGATCCAAGGCTCGACGGTTGCGGCCAATGCAAGCCAGGTCAACAACTTCTACACCGGGTTTGTTGTCAGCGGCGGGCCAGGCGTGAAGACCGTATCACTCCGCGGATTGGGCACACAGCGCACCTTGATCCTGCTAAACGGCAAGCGGGTCGGCCCTGCGGGCACCCGCGGGCAGGTCGGCGCAGTCGATCTGCAAACCATCCCCTATGCTCTGCTTCAGCGTACCGAAATTCTCAAGGACGGGGCCTCGGCCGTTTACGGCTCGGACGCCGTAGGCGGCGTGATCAATTTCATCACCAAAAAGACCGTTGATGGTGGTGAAGCCAGGGTCCAGTTCACCGGTCCGTTTGGGGGCGGAAACGAACAGATGAGCGCCGACTATTCTTACGGTAAGGTGCTGAGCAAGGGCTTTTTCAATGTCGCTTTGGCCTTTGAAAAAGAAAACCCCCTTCGGTTTAATGAGCGCGACTTCCTGTCTTGCCCGCAAGACTATTTGTTTGATACCAGCACAGGCTTGCGGATCGATCTGATCGATCCGGCAACCGGGACATACAAGTGTCAGAACACATTATCCGGGCGTGTCGACAATCTTTCAACAGGTCGGTCTTATGTTTATGACTCCTCCGCCGTCGCGGGCGGCGGCGTTAGCAGCACCGATTTAGCCGGTTTAAAGCGAGTCGGGGGCGTATTTGCCAATGCCGACACCACCCGAGCCAGTGCGGCCTTGCAGCCGACCAATGATCCAAGGCTTGGCCAAAGAACGGCCATTTCACCGAGCCAAACCTATACATTCTACGGCTCTGGCGCGTATGATCTTGCGCCGGGTGTACAGATATATGGAGACGTGCTGGTTAATCGCCGCGAGTCCAGCCAAACCAGTTTCCGGCAATTATTTCCTCAGGTTCATTTCAGCAACCCCAACAACCCATTCCGGGTCGGCAATCCCAATGGCTATGCGCCAGGCTTTGCCCGCTCGGTGGTATTACTGCCCTTTAACGGTGAACAATCGGTCGATTATTACCGCGCAGTGGTTGGCTTTAAAGGCGACCTTCCCAATATCGGCTTCCTGAAGGGTTGGGACTGGGACATCTATGCCCAATACTCAAAATCGCACGGCGAATATGGCGGCGATTTTATCTATAATGACCGCGTAAACGCTACAACGAGTACGACAGCTTGTAATACCGCGTTGCTAAAGACCGCGACCGCATGTCCGACCGGCGGTGTGAGCTATTTCCGCACCAGCACCGTCAATACGGGCATATTCACACCCGAAGAAGCGGCCTTCCTGCTCGGTTATGAAACCGGCTCCACGGACTATACGCATCAGTATATTGAGGGCACGATTTCGGGCTCTTTGTTTGAGCTTCCAGCGGGCGCGGTTAAATCAGCCTTGGGCATGCACATCCGCAAGGAGGAACTGGACGATCAGCCCGGAGCTCAAGCGGCCACTAGCAACTATTGGGGCTCGACCACGGCAGGCAGAACCGCCGGATCAGATACCTTGAAGGAAGTTTTCGGTGAGGTCGAGGTACCGATCCTTAAGGGTGCAACTCTGGCCGAAAGCCTTTCGCTCAATCTTTCCGGACGCTTTAGCGATTATGACAGCTATGGTACAAATTCGACCTATAAGGCCGGTTTGAACTGGCAGGTCATACCGTCAATTCGCTTGCGCGTCAGCCAAGGCACCTCCTTCCGCGCGCCAGCCTTGTACGAACTCTATCTCGGCAATCAGACAGGCTTCCTCGGACAACTCAGCATTGATCCCTGCATCAATTATGGTGAGTCTAATAATGCCACCGTTACAGCCAATTGTGCGGCGCAAGGCATACCCGCCAATTATAACGCTGCTGGATCATCATCAGCATTGATTACTACGGGCGGCGGCGCCGGTATTCTGGACCCTGAAACCGCTAAGGTTATAACCACGGGCATAGTCTGGTCGCCGACATTTTCAACCCTGCGCGTCGCCCTAGATTATTTTGATCTGAAGGTTGAGAAACAGGTCAATCAGTTTGGAGCGGCAAACATTGTTGGCGGCTGCTATGCAGCTCCAGATTTCCCAAACAATTCGCTTTGCAGCCTGTTCACGCGAGACTTGAATCCAACATCAACAACACGTTATGCCATCACTGCTGTCAATAACAGCTATGTCAATATTGCTCAGCAAGACCAGCGTGGCTTGGACTTAACCATTAATTACGAGCGCCGGTTTGAAAGTTTCAAATTGACGGTTGAATCAAAAGCGACCTGGATTTTCGATTGGAATTTCACGCTCTTCGGTAAAGACAGCCTGCGTCAAGTTGGCTATCTTGGAAATCCGGACTTCAACGGCTATACCGATGTTCGCATTGACAAGGGCAATTGGACCTATTTCTGGAACCTGCGCTATCTCAGCAAGACCTCGGATAGCGACCTTTACGGTACCGACGTTTATTCAAGCTATCGCTCAACCGGCAAGGCCTATTATGCCAAACAGCACGCTGAAATGCAGGTTGTTCACGCCTTGACCATCCGCCGGAAATACGACAAATGGTCTTGGATTGCCAATCTAAAGAACGTCTTTGATGAACAACCCCCATACGTGTCCAGCGGAACACGCGTTGGTAATGCCTCGCTCAATACATCGTATGATTGGAAGGGTCGGGCCATCCAGATTACCGTTATAAAGAACTGGTAACCGCCCCCAACCCTACCCAAACCCCTAACGGCGAGGCTTCGGCCTCGCCGTTTTTTCTTGGCCTTAAGCGCTCACAAACCCCACCGCTCGATTGCGGCCTTTTTCGTCGGTGGCAAGGGTGATTGTGCCGCCCAGGGGGTCATGATTGATCAGGGTCTGGACCAGGTCCTGATCATCGCTCATGGCGGGCAGGCGCTGGCCGTCTGGCGTGCGGGCGATGAAGATCGCGCGTGGGGCCTTGGCGCTGTAATCGATGGTATAGGTCTCAATCTTGGCCGGACCCGTTGCGGTCTGGGCGACCGGCGGGGCGGGCCAGGCCTTGATCTTCGCCTGGATGGCCTCGCTATCAAACCCGGTCCAGGTCGCGGGCTGGGTGGAATAGACCCCGGCGGAATATTTCGACAAAAAGCCGCCATTGGCCCCGACCAGGCCCTTGGCCCCCGGCCGCGCCCGCAAGGCCCGCACCATGCTGGCAATGGCATGCATGGAATAATTGTTTCCTGCCCCGCCGAAAAACGGCAGGCCGCCGGTCACGGTCAGGCCGCGCCCATCTTGCGCGCTCAAGCCAAACGCGTCGCAAATATTGAAAACCGCGACCGGAAAACAGCTATAAAGATCGAACACATCGATCTGATCCATGGTGATACCGGCCAGATCCAGCGCCTGTTGCACGGCCAGCACGCTGGCGGGGCTGGCGGACAGGTCCTGACGCTCCATCATGGTGCGCTCCTTCACATCACCGCCGCCATGCAGATAGACCCAGCGATCTTGCGCAATGCCCAGTTCGCGCGCCTTGCCGACTGAGGTCATCAGCACGGCTGCGCCCTGATTGGCCTGATCGCGCGAGACCACACGGCGCGGAAACGGATCACAGATCAGGCGGTTGCGCGGGGTGACGGTGGCCAGGTCTTCTGCTGAAAACACCTCTTGCGACATGGCATGGGGATTGGTGTGAGCCACCTCAGTAAAGGGCGCAAACAGCGCGCCCATTTCCAGACCATAGGCTTCGCGTCCCAGACCGAGCCGCGCGCGGCGGGCATTTTCAAACAGGGCATAGGCCTGGATCGGGGCGCGAACGCCGTGCTGGATCAGTTCGCCGGTCAAGAGGCCTTCGAGCCCATAGCCGCGGTCTTCCATCTGGCCGCCAATGGTCTGGGACCAGTCGCGGGTCTGGCCGATCGATTGCAGGTGGCGGACGGTAGAAATAGCTTCAGAGCCAAAGATCAGGGCCATATCGGTCTGGCCCTCGGCAATGGCGTGGCAAAGCTCATGCACCAGATGCTGTGGCCCCTGCCCGCCCGTGACCTCTAATATGGCCATTGCCGGATTGGCACCGATCCGCTCGGCCACAACCCTTGGCATATTGTCGGCGCAGCCAAACGGGGCCACAGCCACAGGCGTGGAAATCTCGAACTGGCGAATAGCGGCGACCAGGTCGATATGGCCCGCCAGATTGCCGCCCGGCTTGGCATCCTCGCACGCTGCCCGCCCCGCCCGCGCGGCCAGTTCAACCGGCGAGGCCGCCGAATAATCCGCCGCCTCGATCCGTTCCGAAGCCTCGCCAATGCCTACCAGAATGGGGGTGCGGTCAAATGCGGCCATGGCGATTTCCTCTGGCGTTCAAGGGTTGCAGCGCATTGGTAACCCAGGCCCATGCCAAACGCCAAGCCGTCCCTAGGGGAAGGCTGGCCATGAAAAAAGCGCCGCCGCGTGGGCCGGGGACTGGCCACCGGGGCAAACGCCGTTAAGATCAAGCCCTGACTTGGCGCAAGGACCCTGACCCATGCATTTTGAATTGGCGGAAGAGCACCGCATGCTCCAGGACCTGGTGCAAAAATTCGTCCGCGACGAATTAATGCCCTTGGAAACCGCGGTCATGGCGCGTGAGGCGTCTGGCCAGGACGCCGCCTTGACGGCCACCGAACGGGCGCGGCTGGACAGGGTGTCGAAAGATCTGGGCCTTTGGAGTCTGGACGCCCCCGAAAGCGAAGGCGGCATGGACATGCCTTATGTGGCTCTGGTCGGGGTCAATGAGGCGCTTGGCAGCACGATTGCCACCTATACCCTACCGCCGGACTCGCCCAATCTGCGTATGCTCGCGGCCACGGTGAATGCGCGCCAGCGTGAGGCCTATCTGGCACCCTATGCCCGGGGCGAGACCATTTCCGCAATCGGGATTTCAGAGCCGGGCGCGGGCGCAGATCCCGCCGGTATGCGCACCCGCGCTGTGCGCGACGGTGATGACTGGGTGATCAATGGCCGCAAGATCTGGATCACGCGGGCACAAGAGGCCGATTTTACCATACTGATGGCCACCACCACGCCGGACGGCAAGGCCAAGGCGGGGATGACGGCCTTTCTGGTCGATCGCGACACGCCAGGCTTTCAGGTCGTACGGCGCATACCCATGCTGGCGGGGGAAGTGACCTATGAGGTCTTGCTGGAAGACTGCCGGGTTCCAGACTGGAAGCGACTGGGCGAGGTCGGCCAAGGCTTTGGTCCTATGCAGATCCGGCTGGGCACGCGGCGAATGGAGATGGCGGCCTGGTGCATTGGCGGTGCGCAAAGGGCACTGGACATGATGCGCGACTATGCCCCCCAG
The DNA here is from genome assembly GCA_044346445.1 of Caulobacteraceae bacterium. Lineage (GTDB taxonomy): Bacteria > Pseudomonadota > Alphaproteobacteria > Caulobacterales > Caulobacteraceae > CAISGS01. The sequence goes on along the minus strand of JBIIZD010000033.1, from coordinate 16,569 downwards.
CGTCGCACCTTTGGCCAGCGCCTGTCGGAGCGCCAATCGATCCAGTGGTGGGTGGCCGATGGCGCGACCAAGATTCATGCCTGCCGCCTGATGGCCTATCAGTGCGCCTGGAAACTGGATCAAGGCCAGGATGTGCGCACCGAAATCTCCATGCTCAAGGTCTATGCCACCGAAATGGCGCAGGAGATTATCGACAATGCCATGCAGTGCTTTGGGGCCATGGGCATGACCAAGGAAATGCCGCTGCACATACTGGCCGGGCGGGTGCGCAATATGCGCATTTATGATGGGCCGTCGGAGGTCCACCGCATGGTGGTGGCGCGTAATCTGATGGATACACGGCCCTAGGCCTAGCCCACAGTGTGGGGCGTATCGTCGATCTTGGGATGGATCGGCATCATTGGGGCATAATCGCGCCAACCGCCAAACCGGTAATAGGCCAGGGCCAGTATGGCCGAACTGACCGAGCCAACCGGAAAGCTCCACCAGATCGCGGCTGAGCCGAGCCAGGGCTGAAGCGCGGTGGCGAAGGGAATGCGAAACGCCCACATGGTCACGGCATAGATCAAGGTGGGAGCGAGCGTCGCGCCATTGGCCCGTACCACAGCCGATACGCCCGACGTAATGGCCAGCACCACCCAGCCCCACAGCACAATGCTGTTAATGCTGCGCGCCATGGCCAGTGGCTCCCCGCCCTGGGGCAGGAACAGGCGTAAGGGAAGGTCGCCGAGCATGTGCACAATCACAGCCGCCAAAAAGGTCAAGGACACCCCGACCAGACAGCCCTTGATGGCTATGGCCTCAACCCGCTTCCATTGACCAGCGCCAATATTGATTGCAGCCATGGCCGACATGGAGGCCCCCAGCGCCATGGCCGGCATTTGCACATAGCCCCAAAGCTGTGCCGCTGCACTATAGGCCGCCGCCGTCGCCGCGCCATGCGCATTGACCAGCGACAAGAGCATGAAATAGGCGCCCTGGACGATCAGGGTCTCCAATGCCATAGGCCCGCCGCGCCGAACCAGCATCAAGAGCAGGGCCGGATCTGGCCTTAGAAAGCGAAGGTCAGGGCCATGCAGGGCCACGGGTAGATTTCGGCGATAAATATAGACCAGCATAGCACTAAGCGCGGTCAGATTGGCGATCAGCCCCCCCATCGCCACTCCGGCTATACCCAGTTTTGGAAAGCCAAACGCGCCGGTCAGCAACAGCGGCGACAGCACCAGTCCCAGCCCGATCCAGACCAGAGTAAACCGAAACGGTGTGCGCGCATCGCCCGAGCCCCGCATCATCATCATGATGAAGATGTAAGAAAATATGCTCGGCAAGGACAGGCTCATATACCGCAAATAGGTAACCGCCATATCCAGCGAGGCGGCGGGCATCTTGACCATGCCTAGGATTTGCGGCGCGAAGATAAAGCCGGCGGCGGCAATCAGTGATGAGACCACCACCACAAAGCTCATCGAGGTGCCAACCACCCGCTTGACCGCCTGCATATCGCCGGCCCCACGCGACTGGCCCACAGCTATACCCGCCGCCGTGCCAACCCCCATGACCATGCCCATCATCATGAACATAAAGACATTGGCATTGACCACAGCCGTCAGGGCGCTGGGGCCAAGCGTATGGCTCACCCAAATCGCGCCCCAGGTCCCCGACAGGGCATTGAGCAGGTTGGTGGTCAAGAGCGGCATGGCAAACCGCACCAGGGTCGGGGTAATCGCCCCCTCGACCAGCCGCTTGCGATCAGCGCTGTGTGGGCCATGGGCATCGGGTGCCAAGGCCTGTGGCCGGGGTGCTGTCACGCGCTCGCCAATCTCGTCAATCGTGTTGGCTGCATGGCTAAGCTGGTTTAGCGCCCTTGTCATGGCGTTTGACCAAGATTGGCGCAAAAATAGCAAGCTCTCGCGATGATATCTGGGTGCGCAATCGGTTTCGATGCATGGCAGGCAAGGCGCCCTAGTCCAAGGCCCCTATGCCCGGACGGCCGCGAAACTGGCCGCCTGCATCCATGCCATAGCCGACCAGGAACCGCGCTGGCGCTTCCCAGGCAACAAAATCAGGTTGGCACAGGCGCTCTGTCGGCCAGGGCTTGCGGGCAAAGACGGCGCTTAGGACCTGGCGCGCACCCGCGGTTTCCAGGACCTGAACGGCCTGGCTCAAGGACAGGCCCGTATCGAACACATCATCCATCAGCAGGATCTGGCGGCCCGCAACCGGCCTTTGCAACCCGCCGCGCACCTCGACCTGTCCGCTCGATTGCTGCGCATTGCCATAGGAGGACAGCCAAAGCGCATCAAATTGCGGATGACAGCCACGAACCGCCAAGGCGCGCATCAAATCGGCTGAAAACCATAGCCCGCCGGTCAGCAGGCAAACACAGACCGTATCGTCATCAATTACCGGAGCAATCTGGTCTGCAATGGCCGCGACGCACTGGCTGATGTCTTCGGCCGATAAAAGCGGGGCAATGGTCAAGGGATCAAAACTCATTGGGTATGGGGCAGGGCAAGGCCATAGGCCGGTGACGACTGCGCGGGACCGGCCGAGCCATTGGGCTGAAACGTAACACTAAGATCGCGGGACTGTGCTGGCGGGTCCACCAAGATGGTTGCAAAATAACGCTCCTGGCGCGGCGGGATGCGCACACCATCCATGCGGCCGATTTGAACCATGACTTCCTTGCCTTGGGGATTAAGCAAGGCGATGCGGATCGGCGGCAAATCTCTGGGCTCATCTTCAATATTGCGGATGGCACCCGATACCCGCAAGGCCGCGCGGCCCTCTTGCATGACCCGCACCACCTTGATCTTTTCAAATGTCAGACCAACAGGATTGATCGCCAAACCGACCAAGGCATAGGCGCTGGCAGATCTTGGCCAGACCTTCACCACCTGATTTCGAAACAATCCGGCCAAGACCAGTATGCTGGCCAGCGCCAAGCCCAGTATGGGCCAGATCAGGCCAGAAAAACCCTTTGTCTGGGCAGGTTTGCCCAAGACGGTCTTGCCGGTGCTCTGTGGGCTGATCAGGGGCGCTTCCAAGCCATCGCGCTGGGCCTCCTGCTCAGGGGCTGGATCGGTCGCGGCCTGATCGGAATTGCCCGGCGCATCGCTGCTGACAGGGTCTGGAAGGATTGGTTCTAAATCCGCCGGATCAGCCCAAGACGGCTCTGTTTCCCCAGCATCAGACCCCGTCACCGACCCGTCATCTTGGCGCGCAAACCAGGTTTCACCGCACGAGGCACACCTTACGGTACGCCCTGACACACCGATCTTGTCGTCATCGACGAAATAGCTGCTGGCACAAGATGGACAGGTCAGTATCATAGCAACCGAATCGGAGGCTCCAATGGTTCTCTTACCGAGGTCGCCGATTTTTGTCCTTCTGTCCAGCAGCGCCCGCGAGACCCGTGGTAAATTCCGCCGACCTCGATGAAAAAGCCCCAAACGTCAGCTTTCGCGACGTGGGGCTACGCTATGGCAAATCGCCGGAAATCCTGCGCGACATCAATTTTGAACTGGAACCGGGAAGCTTTCATTTTCTGACCGGGGCCTCAGGCGCGGGCAAGAGCAGCCTTCTTAAGCTCATCTATCTGGCCAATCGTCCCACCCGCGGACAGGTGCAGATTTTTGGTCAGAACACCCAAAAAATGCGCCCAAAAGACCTTCCGGTTCTGCGTCGGCGTATTGGCGTGGTGTTTCAGGAAATCTATCTCGTGGAACACCTTAGCGTTTTCGATAATACTGTGCTGCCGCTTCGGATTGGCGGGCAAAAACCGCAGGATTATCGCCATGACGCGGCCGAATTACTAAACTGGGTCGGCTTGGGTCAGCGTATGGATGCCATGCCAGAGACCCTGTCGGGCGGTGAGCGGCAAAGACTGGCCATTGCCCGCGCCATTGTTGGTCGGCCCAGTATTGTGCTGGCGGACGAGCCCACAGGCAATGTTGATCATGAGATGGGCCTGCGAATCTTGCGCCTGCTGGTCGAACTGAACCGGCTTGGCACCACCATATTGATCGCCAGCCATGATCAAGATCTGGTGGCGCGGTCGGGCATGCCGATCATGCATCTGGATGGTGGCCGTTTGTCCTTGCGCCAATCCCCCTTCGGGCCTGACCTGGATACTGTCCCCATGGGCGGGGGGGACATCTGATGAGCAAAAGCTTTGATCATCGCCGTTGGAAGCCTGCACCCCTATTGCCTCGGCAAGATGGCCGGGATGTCTCCTTGGTGTTTGTGATCGCCGTACTATGCTTTTTGGCCTGCTTGATGGCGATTGGCGGCATTGGCGCGGACCGGGCCGCCCAGGGCTGGGGCCGCCAACTCAAGAGCTCTGCAACCGTAATTGTCCGCGCGACGATAAGCCAGGTGCCAGATGCCGTTGCCGATCAGGCGGTGCAGGTCCTGGTCCAGTTGCCGGGCGTAAGGTCGGCCAAGGTTCAGGACAAGTCTGAGACCGAGGCCCTGCTCGCTCCCTGGCTTGGTCAGGACAGTGTTTTGGAAGACCTGCCCGTACCGCGTCTGGTCAATATCCAACTGGACGCCCTAAAGCCCGCCAGCGCAAAGGCCATGGCGGCTGCCTTAAAGTCCGCAGGCATTGATGTCACCGTCGATGATCATACGCTCTGGATGAAGGATATTGGCCGAGCCGGGGATGTGGCGCGGGCGCTGGCACTGGCTAGTTTTGCACTCATGGCCCTGTCGGCGGCGGCGGTCATTACCTTTGCCACGCGCGCTGGCATGGTGATGCGCCATCAGATTGTCGAGCTTTTGCACCTGACCGGCGCTGAGGATCGGTTCATTGCTGAGCTTTTCCAAACGCGATTTGCCAGTATGGGCTTTGTTGCTGGACTATTGGGCGCGGCCGCCGCCGCAGGGCTTGCCGCTGTGGTGCGGACCATGGGCGGCGCTGAGGGCCTGACCCCGATTTTGCCGATTGCTTGGTCAGACCTTTTAGTCACCCTACCCTGCCCGCTTATTGCTGCGCTCGTTGCCGCAATCGCCGCGCGCTTGACCACGCTTGGCCTGCTAAGGGTTATGCCGTGAAATCCATTGCAGCGCTCCTGATCATCTTGATGATCTGGACGGTCGGCCTGCTTGCTTTCGCAGCGCGGGTGGATGCCTTCACCCCTGCGCAAGAGCCGCCTATTGCCGACGGCATTGTGGTCTTGACCGGCGTATCGACCGACCGGATTCGAGAAGCCACCAAGCTGTTGGAACAAGGCAAGGCGCAGCGCATGCTGATCTCTGGCGTTAATCCCAAGGCAACGCGCGCGCAGATTCGGGGGGTCGCCAAGGCTAGCCGCCGAACTTATGATTGCTGTGTCGATCTGGGCTTTCAGGCCGCTGACACACTGGGCAATGCGCGCGAGATTGCGGCCTGGGTCAAGGCCAAGAATTATGCAACCTTGATTGTCGTGACCTCGGACTATCACATGCCGCGTAGCCTGATGGAATTACGCGCCGCCGTGCCCCAGGTGATCTTGACGCCCCATGCGGTCCGAACCGGCGAGCTGGATGCAAAACACTGGTGGCGCACGGCCGAGAGTGCACGGCGGATGATAAAAGAGTATAATAAATATCTGGTCATCCTGCTGCGCGAAGCGTTTCTAAGCCTCGGGCCCAAGGAGAATGCGCGACCAAAGGAGCCTGCAGCATGATCTGGATCCGGTCTGTCCTGTTTACAGTCTGGCTGTTTTTCTGGACCGCATTTTTGGGCCTTGCCTATCTGCCGCTCGTGCTTTTGCCGCGTCGATTCATGGCCAAGGGCCTCAAGATCTGGGCTCAGGTCATGCTGTTTGGCCTGCGCTGGATCACGGGTGTGCGGGTCGAGATTCGCGGACGGCAATATATACCCTCAGGCGCGGCCCTGATTGCGGGCAAGCATATGAGCATGCTCGATACAATCGTGCCGTTTGTGGTCCTGCCGGATGTCTGTTTTGTCATGAAGCGGGAACTGACGCTTATCCCGCTATTTGGCTGGCATGCCATGAAGGCGACCATGATCTGGATTGATCGCGGCGCCCAGGCCAAGGCCCTTCGCAAAATGGTCAGTGACGCCCAGGACCGGTTTGTGCATGACCGCCAGGTGGTGATCTTCCCCGAAGGCACCCGCAAAATGCCAGGCGCTGAGCCAGACTATAAGCCCGGCGTTGCTGCGCTTTATCGCGACCTTAACCTACCCTGTAGCCTGATTGCCACCAATTCGGGTCAGCACTGGCCTGCCAAGGGCATTTTGCGCCATCCAGGCACCGTGGTGTTTGAATTTCTTGAGCCCCTGCCCGCGGGCCTAAGACGCGGCGAGTTCATGAAGGAGATGCAGATCAGGATCGAGGCTGCATCTACCGCCCTGATCGCGCAAAACCCCTAGCCAACCGCCTCCAAGGCCTGGACCCTGCTCAGCAGGGCCTCAAGGTGGGAATCGCAAATACCGTCTGCTCGAAGATGCTCGACCAGATCGGCCAGATAATCGAGATTGCGGCCAGACAAGCCCCTTGCCCCAGCGATCAACTGGGCCTGGGCCTCAAGGCTAAGCTTTCCGGCCCATTGCCGGTGTTTGAGGTCGGACAAAAACACCAGGGCCTCTACCCTTTGGCCGCTCGGCAGGCTGATCATGGCCTTGGATTCAATATAGGTCTCGGTCGGTTGCTCTCGCGCGCACAGATAGGCATGGACCTCTGGCCACTGTTGCTTGGCCACCCGATAGGCTCGCCCCCGCACCGCGCCGCCGGGGGCCAGCCCCAAAACCAGGCCCGGTCTTTCATAAGTACCGCGATGATGTACCGAATAGATGCAAAAAGCACGCCGACGCCCATGGAGTAGGGCCGCACTTGCCTCTACAAAGTCAAAATCTGGTCGCCACATCAGCGAGCCATAACCAAACACCCACCTATCCCCATCGGGGCCTGTCCATACCATGTCGTCTAACACTCTTGATCCAGAAACCGGCGAGACCATGCCCGACCCCGCAGCAGAGCGCAAACCACCGCGGCGGTTCTGGCTCTATGCCCCCTATGCCCTGGTCGGGATTGCGGCCCTAGGCTGGAGCCTTGGCTGGTGGGTGCTGACCGGCAAGGTCAAGACCGACATGGACAAACAGGCTGAGGCCCTGCGCCAAGCCGGTTATCAGGTCAGTTGGACAAGCCGCAAGATTGGCGGCTATCCCTTCCGGATAGATGTGACCCTGACCGAGGCCAAATTGTCCGAGCCTTCCGGCTGGGGTCTAAGCTTTCCTGTGCTCAAGACCGAGGCCTTTGCCTATAGCTTGAACCATCTGGTGCTGGTCGCCCCCGATGGCGTCACGGTTATGCGGCCTGTCTCTGGTGCCATGCGAGTCACGGCCAAGGCCTTGAGGGCCAGTCTTGTTCAGTCCGGTGTCGCCCTGCCTAGGCTCGCGGTCGAGGGCGTGGGGCTTGGCTTTAGCCCAGAACCCGGCGCAGGCCGTTTTGGTCTGGCCAGCGCCGACAAGCTGGAATTTCATCTCATCCCCGGCGGCAAGGACGAAATGGCCATGCTCCTGCGGCTGGACGGCGGCAAGGCCTCTGGCGGCGGCCTGACGGCGCGCCTGGCTGGCTCCAAGCCGGTATCCCTCCTTTGGGACGCGACATTGAGCCAAAGAGAGGCGTTTAAGGGCCGTGATTGGCCAGATGCAGTGCGGTCCTGGACCGCGGCGGGCGGGGCTTTAAGCCTAAAACAGGGCGGACTTTCGCTTGGCGATACGCAAATGGGGCTAATCGGCGGTCGCTTGACCGTCGGGGCCGATGGTCGCCTGCGCGGATCGCTTGAGGCCAATTTGAAACTGGGTGTGCAAGCGCTTTTGGCTATGGGCGATAATGGCCTGATCGATCCCTCCGCCGCCCAGATCGCCGCCGCCGTTATTCAGGCGCGCGAGGCTGGCCTGGAAGCCAAGGGCGCACGGGTTAATCTGAACTTTGAAGCGGGCCGTACCACCATCGGCCCCGTGGCCCTTGGTCAAGCGCCAAAGGTCTATTAATGGCCAGGGACACAGCCACACGGCTAGAGGCCATAGATACAGCCCTTTTGGCCTTGATTGATGAGCGCGCCGCCTTGGCAAGCGCGCTTGATCCATCGCAAGCCCTATTGACCCTGCGCCGGGTTGCGGCACTGCCACGCACCACTGCGCGTCTGGGCCTTGTTGTGCGGCTATGGCGCGAAATCCTGGCCGAGGACCGCGCCCGGCAAGCCCCTAGCCACCTGACCATCTGGAGCGGCAAGGACGGCCCTCATACACTGGAACTGGCGCGCCAAACCTTTGGGGCCGCCCCGCCCGCCCGCCTTGTTGCCAAGGCTGAAGAGGCTCTGGCTGCGGCAAAGACCCCCGGCGGGGTCGCCGTCCTGGCCCTATCTGGCGATCACCCATGGTGGCTGAGACTATTGGCTGAACCTGGCCTGCAAGTGTTTGCCGCCCTGCCCGATCTGGCCTCAAACGGTCCAATGGCCGCCTTGGCCGTAGCCGCCCTGACCCCAGAGCCGACCGGCGCTGACCAGACCTTTTGGGTAACCGACGCGCCCGGCCCGGTGGCTGACATCGCTGAAAACCTCGGCCATAATGGCGTTGCGGCGCATCTGGTCTGCGAGTCCGGCGGGCTTAGGCTGTTTAGCCTGGCTGGATTTTATCAGCGCGAGGATGCGCGTCTGGCACGCGCACCCGGCCAGCTTTGCGGCGTAATCGGGGCTTCACCTGAGCCGTTTTACGTGTAAAACGCGTTTCGTTTCATTTGCAACCTTTTCAAGGCGATGAACTGCCATGACCACCCCACGCGACCTGACCCAACCGACGCCCAAGGCTGGAATCCTCGACATCCATGCCTATAAGCCAGGCCGGGCCACGGCTGAAGGCGTCACCGATCCGGTAAAATTGTCGGCCAATGAGAATATTTTGGGCTCCAGCCCCAAGGCCAAGGCCGCCTTTGCCGCCAATATGGACCGGCTGCACATCTATCCAGACGGCCAAGGTCAGGCCCTGCGCGCCGCCATAGCTGAGCGCTATCAGCTTGAAACCGAGCGCCTGATCTTTGGCTGTGGATCGGACGAAATTTTTGCGATCTTGAACCAGATCCTGCTTGAGCCGGGCGATAATATTGTTCAGGGCCAGTATGGCTTTTCGGCCTATGCCATTTCGGCAAGAGCCTGTCAGGCCGAGGTGCGATTCGCGCCGGAACCCAATCTGCGCATCGATATTGACCAGACCCTGGCCCAGATTGATGAGCGAACGCGGATTGTCTTTATCGCCAATCCCGCCAATCCGACCGGCACATGGCTGACGGGCGATCAGATTGCGCGTCTGCATGCGGGCCTGCCGCCCAGTGTGGTCTTGGTGCTGGACGGGGCCTATGCCGAATTTGCCACCGATCCTGCCTTTAGCGACGGGCTAGAACTGGCGCGCCAGAATAGGAATGTGCTGGTCACCCGCACCTTTTCCAAAATGCACGGACTTGCCGCCTTGCGGATTGGCTGGGGCTATGGCTCGGCCAGCCTGATTGACGCGCTAGAGCGTATTCGCCCCCCCTTTAATACCTCTATTCCAGCGCAAGAAGCGGCTCTGGCCGCCTTGGCCGATGATGATTTTCAAGCCGCCTCCGTGGCCCATATCGAACAGTGGCGTCCTTGGCTTGCGCAGCAATTGGGCGGCCTAGGGCTAGAGACCACGCCGTCAGCGGCCAATTTTCTTCTGGTGCGTTTTCCAACCCGGCCTGGAGCGACCGCAGCCGAGGCTGAGGCATTTTTGGCATCGCGCGGGCTTCTCGTTCGCGGCGTAGCAGGCTATGGCCTGCCAGACGACTTGCGCATCACTGTCGGCCTGGAGCATCACAACCGGGCCCTCATCGAGGCGCTACAGGAATTTATGAACCATAGGGACTGATATATGACCGGGCAGCCGTTTGAACGCATCGCCCTTATTGGCTGTGGCCTGATCGGATCTTCTGTGGCCAGGGCGGTGCGCGAGCGCGGCTTTACGGGCCATTTGGCCATTTATGATCTCAGCCCCAAGGTCGCAGATCGCGCGCGCGAACTGGGCCTGGCCGACACTGTGACCGATAGTATTGCAAAGGCTGTGGCAGGTGCAGACCTGGTGATTTATGCCACCCCGCCCATGGCCATGGCCGAGGCCGCCGCTGCGGCAGCGCCGCACTATGCCAAGGGGGCCGTGATCAGCGATGTTGGGTCGGTCAAGGGCGCGATTGCCGACATCTTGAATCAGGACGCCCCGGCAGGCGTGTTTGTCATTCCTGGCCACCCGATTGCGGGCACAGAGCAGTCCGGCCCAGACGCAGGCTTTGCGGCCCTGTTTGATGGCCGCTGGGTTATCCTAACGCCTTCGGACCGTGCTGATGATGCCTATGCGGTGGCGGTCGCCAGGCTTTCGGCCTTTTGGCGCGGCCTGGGCGCCCAGGTGGAACTGATGGATGCGCGCCATCACGATCTGGTCTTGGCTGTGACCAGTCACCTGCCGCACCTGATCGCCTATAATATTGTCGGCACGGCAGCAGATCTCGAAGAGGTCACCCAGGCCGAGGTAATGAAGTTTTCCGCCGGCGGCTTTCGCGACTTTACGCGGATTGCCGCGTCAGACCCGATCATGTGGCGCGACGTGTTTATCCTGAACAAGGACGCCGTTCTGGAGATTCTTGGCCGGTTCACCGAAGACCTTCAAGCCTTGTCGCGCGCCATTCGCTGGGGTGAGGCGGAAAAGCTAGAAGAGCTGTTTACCCGCACCCGCGAAATCCGCCGCGGCGTTATCGCGCTTGGCCAGGAAGACCCAACACCCAATTTTGGTCGCAACCGCACCAAGGACTAGGGTCAATCCACATTCGGTGGGGAAAGCTGGACCTCTAACCCTTCCGTCTTCCCCGCGAAGGCGGCACAGGCTGTTGGCGTCTTAGGCTCGGTCGGCCGGTGGGATATCCGACCCCATTGCATGTCCGGCAACTCGTGACGCTTCACGCCCACCATAAACCCGCGCAATAGGCGAAGACCCGCTGAATCACACATTAAACCAAACGGGAATCCCTGAATTTGGATTGAACCTAGGGCTTATGGATAAAGCCGCCCCGTGGACCAACCGGTGCCAGAGCGGCTGAAGACCAGCCGCTCATGCAGGCGAAACGGACGGTCGCGCCAAAACTCGATCGAACGGGGCTCAAGGTGAAAGCCCGACCAGTGAGGGGGGCGCGGCACCTTGCCCAGTCCAAACTTCAAACCAAACTCAGCAATCCGCTTTTCCAACGCAAAGCCGTCGCCTAGGGGCTGGGACTGATCAGAGGCCCAGGCCCCGATCTGGCTGGCGCGGGCGCGGGTGGCAAAGTAGGCATCGGCATCGGCATCACTGACCGCCGTCACTGGCCCCCGAATCCGAATCTGGCGACGCAGTGACTTCCAGTGAAACAAAAGCGCCGCCTTAGGGTTTGCCGCCAGTTCCTGGCCCTTGGCACTGTGAAGATTGGTATAGAAGACAAACCCGCCAGCATCGACGCCCTTGAGCAGGACCATGCGCAGATCGGGCAAGCCCTCGCCATCGACCGTCGCCAAGGCCATGGCATTGGGATCATTGGCCTCGGACGCCTTGGCCGCCTCCAGCCATTCGGCAAACAGGACCATGGGATCGGCACCGGGATTCAGCGGTGGGCCTGCCGATTGACTGGCGGCAATATAGTCAGCCTCAGAGGGCGATGCAGGAATAAGCGGTTCGGTCATGCCTAGATTATAGGTCAGATTGCGCGGGGGGCCAGTGCGTTAACGCATCATTGACCATCTTGCTGCAACTTTGGATCATGGAATATGAAAACGCGCCGCTAACCGTCATAAAAGCCCTTAGCCTGCTTGGCTTGAAAAAGGGCGCGACCCTGGCAGCGGTCAAGTCGGCTTTCCAAGCGCTCGTAATCTGCGAACATCCTGATAGGCCAGGCGGTGACCCTGCGCGCTATAGCCAAGTCCTGCTGGCCTATCGCCATCTAGAAAGCCGCGTGCCACGCGCAAAGGGTTTGGATCAGGACCGTGAAATCATGACCATTTCGCCGCTCGAAGCCTTTAAGGGCGGCAAACGGCGGCTGGCAAGGGCGGTTGGTCCTGACCTGGAGGTCATGATTGCGGCAGGCCTTCGCGCCGGCGATCTTTTTCAGACGGGGCTTCAACAGGTTGAGATCGCAATTCGCCCAGACGCCAATCTGAGCATTGAGGGCGATCATTTGTGCCTGACGGTGGAGGCGTCCCACAGCCTGCTTCAAAGCGGCGGGCGTTTGGAGTTTGTTATCTTTGACCAGCCTTACCGGCTGTGGATATCCAGCGCCCTAGCCGAGGCAGGACAGATATATCTGCCCGGTCTTGGCCTGCCTGCGACTGGGGCCCATGCTCAAGGAGACGCCTTTTTGCAACTTGTGCCCCTAGCTTCAGAGGCGAACGGCACGCCAGCCCAGATGCGGCGAAGGCAATTTATTGCCGACTGGATTGAGCAATGAAGCGATCGGGCGCAAACTCAGGCTTTGGGTTCCTTAAAAGGTTCGGCTAAAAGCTTATTCATGTCGCATAATAGTTTTGGTCATTTGTTTCGTGTCACCACCTGGGGCGAGAGCCATGGGCCAGCGCTTGGCTGTGTGGTCGATGGTTGTCCGCCCGGACTATCGCTTAGCCCTGAAGACATTCAGGTCTGGCTGGACCGGCGCAAGCCCGGCGGCAGCAAGTTTGTCACCCAACGCCAGGAGCCCGATGCCGTGCGCATCTTGTCTGGTGTTTTCGCCGATGACCGCACCCAAGGCCAGGTGACCACAGGCACGCCGATCTCGCTGATGATCGAGAATGTCGATCAGCGCTCGAAAGACTATTCCGAGATTGCCCGCGCCTTTCGCCCGGGCCATGCCGACCATGCCTATTTCGCCAAGTATGGCGTGCGGGACTATCGCGGCGGCGGCCGGTCTTCGGCCCGCGAAACCGCCGCCCGGGTGGCAGCAGGGGCCGTGGCGCGCAAGGTCTTGGGCCAAGGCGTGCATATTCGCGCCGCCCTAGTCCAGATCGGACCCCATGCCATTGACCGCACCCGCTGGGACTGGGACCAATGCGACCAAAATCCGTTCTGGTGCCCAGATGCACAAATGGCGGTGCAGTGGGAAGACTATCTGGACGGCGTGCGCAAGGCGGGCTCCTCGATTGGCGCTGTGGTTGAGGTGATAGCCCAAGGCGTCCCCGCAGGCTGGGGCGCGCCGCTCTATGGCAAGCTGGACGCCGAGCTGGCGGGCGCGCTGATGTCCATCAATGCGGCCAAGGGCGTCGAGATCGGGGCAGGCTTTGACAGTGCCACCTTATCTGGCGAGGCTAATGCCGACCAGATGCGCATGACGCCTGAGGGCCCTGTCTTTACCTCCAACCATGCCGGCGGGGTATTGGGGGGCATATCGACCGGCCAGGACCTGATCGCCCGGGTCGCATTCAAGCCGACCAGCTCGATCCTGTCACCGCGCCAAACCGTGGACGAGGACGGACAGGAAATTGATTTGCGCACCAAGGGCCGCCATGACCCCTGTGTTGGCATTCGCGCCGTACCCGTGGTTGAGGCCATGACGGCCTGTGTCCTGGCCGACGCGTTTTTGCGTCATCGTGGCCAGACCGGCGGCGGCGCATTCGTGCCAGGCCAGACCGGGCGGCGCTGACCTAAGCGCCTTGATTAGGGCAAGGGCCTGCTTATCTGTAGCGGCTAGACGGCTTGGAGTAGGACCATGATTGAACACCGCCCATTTGCACAGCTTGGCCACGCCAATCATGGCTGGCTCAATGCCCGTCACCACTTCTCATTCTCTAGCTATCAGGAGCCCAGTCGCATGGGCTGGGGCGATTTGCTGGTCTGGAATGATGACGAGATCGCAGCGGGCACCGGCTTTGCCCCTCATGGCCATGAGGACATGGAGATCATCACCTATGTCCGCACCGGGGCCATTACCTATCAAGACAGTCTGGGCAATACCGGCCGCACAGAGGCCGGTGACGTTCAGGTCATGAGCGCAGGCTCAGGCGTTCGCCATTCTGAAAACAATCACGAGACCGAAACCACAACCCTGTTCCAGATCTGGATCGAGCCTGGCACGCGCGGCGACGCCCCGTCTTGGGGGGCCAAGCCCTTTCCCAAGTCTGACCGCTCTGGCCGATTTACCGCTCTGGCCAGCGGTTTTGCGAGCGATACTGACGCCCTGCCCATCCGGGCCGAGGCACGCGTCCTTGGTGCAACCCTCAAGGCCGGGCAAAGCACCAGCTATGACCTAGCCGCTGGCCGCCATGCCTATCTGGTCCTGGCCGCAGGCTCAGCAAAGCTCAATGGCCTGACCTTGCAAACCCGCGACGGGGCGGCGGTGCGCGACGAGACCAACTTGACCATCACAGCCCTGACCGATGCCGAACTGGTCCTAGTCGATACGCTCTAGGTCGCGGGCCAAATCCCAAGCTTGGTCAGGGCGGATTTGAACCGGGTTTGCAGCTCGCGTCCGGGCAAGGCACTGGCCCCCTCCATCGAGACGGCAAAGGCCAGGTTCTGGTCCGGCGTCTTCAACCGGCCAACCCACCAACCGACCGAGCGTGTGCCATCGGCAAGACTGGAACAGGTGCCGGTCTTGCCGCTTATGGTCGCGCTGCCATGGGTTTCATCAACCATGATCTGCTCAACCGTCTCGGCGCTGGAGGCCTTGACCGGCAATTTGCCACTATAGAGCCGAGCTACAAACGCGCTTTGCTCTCGGGTTGAAATGATCAGGCCGCCCCCGACCTGAGGCCCCAGCCAGAACTGGTCAATCGGACCTGCCGGATCGGCCGAGCCATAGTCAAAGGCTTTCAATTGCTTGGCATAGACATCATGCCCAACCGAGCGGGCGAGTTTCTGAAACCAGGGCACCATGGACAGTTTGAACGCCTTGGCCAGATCGGCATCGGTCTCCCAAGCCTTGATCGGCTGCGGCTTGCCGTCCCAGACCACCACGGCGCTGGGCGTAATCAGGCCTGCATCCAGCCCAATCAGGGCATTGGCGATCTTGAAACTGGAACAGGGTGGCAATTGGCGCATACACACGCCATTAGAGCCATAGGCATAGACTTCGGCCCCTGTCTTGACATCGCGGATCGAAACGCAGGTATTTGGGCCGCCAAAGCCCTTATCAATGATCGGATCGACCGCCGCAAAATCCACCGCCTTGGCGCCAGGCGTCTTGGCAGGCGCGCAGGAGGCCAAGACAAGCGCGGCCAAAACCATCCAGCCCAAACCTGGGCGACGAGACAAGATTGCAGCCTGGGTCATGCGCTTAGGTCCTATTTTCCAGTCCATTGGGGCGCGCGTTTTTGCGCAAAGGCCATGGGCCCTTCGACAAAGTCCGCGGATTTGAACATTGAGGCCACGGCCGGATAGCGAAACTGGCCGCCAATTGCCTCAACCAAGGTCTCATCCAGACCCTTCTGGATGGCTTCTTTCGAGGCGCGGATCGACATGGGGCTGCACTCACAAATCAGGGCGGCCCATTTATGGGCAACCGCCATCAAATCGGAATGCGCGGCAACTTCATTGACAAAACCCAGATCAAGGCCTTCCTGGGCCGAAACCCGCCGACCGGTTAGGATCATGCCCATGGCGCGCTTAAGGCCTATCTGGCGCGGCAGGCGGTGCAGACCACCGGCAAGCGCCGCCAGACCCACGCGCGGCTCTGGTAGGGCAAAAACGGCCTTATCCGAGGCAATGATCAGGTCACAGGCCAAGGCAATCTCGAAACCGCCGCCCATGGCCATGCCATTAACCGCCGCGATCAAGGGCTTGTTCAGATCAAACCGCGAGGTCAGACCCGCAAAGCCTGAGGGCGGAGAGCCCATCTTGCCGCCCGTGGCCTGGTGCTTCAGGTCATTGCCTGCGCAAAAGGCTCGGTCCCCGGCGCCAGTAACAATACCGACCCATTGCTCCGGATCGGCGGCAAAACTGTCGAACACGTCATGGAGTTCGAAATGGGCATCCGAATGCAAGGCATTCATGACATCCGGGCGGTTCAGGGTAATGGTCGTGATCGGACCTGCGCGCTCGACAGTGACATATTGATAGGCCATGGGGTTTCCTTTGGTTCTTGGTTTTGACAGTTTGCGCGCTGGACCTAGACGGTGATCAAGCCCTTATCATAGCGCTTCCAGTTTTCGACATAGTGCAGGGCCGAGCCGGTCAGCATCTGAATCTGGGCCTCGCTGATCTGGCGCACCACCTTGCCCGGCGCGCCCATGACCATGGAATTGTCGGGAATCTCCTTGCCCTCGGTAATCAGACTATTGGCACCAATCAGGCAGTTGCGGCCTATCTTAGCGCCATTGAGAATGATCGAGCCAATACCGATCAGGCTATTATCGCCAATCGTGCAGCCATGCAGCATGACCATGTGACCCACCGTGACGTTCTTGCCAATGATCAGCGGCATTCCAACATCGGTGTGCAAGACGCTGCCGTCTTGAATATTGGTATTTTCACCGATTTCGATAGGATCATTATCGCCGCGAACAGTAACATTGAACCAAATACTGGCATTGTTTTTCAAGACC
>JBIIZD010000119.1:0-6213 GCA_044346445.1 Caulobacteraceae bacterium | reverse complement strand
GCCGGGCCTTTATGAACTCGGTCGGTGACGCCATTGACGCCTATTTCGCCCAGGGCATTCATCTCGCCTCGCGCTGAGTCATTGTTTTTTGCGCCTCGGCTTTCAATTTCGCTCGGCAAAGCTTTACCTCGAGCCCCTTGACGCGTTAGATCATGCCCTGTTGGCTTATTGGATCGCTGGAGGTCTTTGATCTTGCAACGCCTTGAACGTTGGTCGGCGATCACGGGCGTGGTTGTGTTGAGCGTTATTGCCCTTGCTGGGTTTTGTCTCGCCATCTATTCCGCCCTGTTGTTCCATGACCTGCCAGATCCTACGGATCTGACCGATTATCACCCGCCGACGGCGACGCGCGTTTATGCTTGGGATGGCACCTTGATCGGTGAGTTCTCGCGCGAGCGGCGCATATTTGTGCCCTATGAGCAAATGCCGCCGCAATTGGTGCATGC
Source organism: Caulobacteraceae bacterium (assembly GCA_044346445.1). Lineage (GTDB taxonomy): Bacteria > Pseudomonadota > Alphaproteobacteria > Caulobacterales > Caulobacteraceae > CAISGS01. The sequence goes on along the minus strand of JBIIZD010000119.1, from coordinate 5,767 downwards.
GTTTTTGGCGGCCGAAGACCGCAACTTCTTTCAGCACAGCGGTATTGACTATCAAGGCTTGGGCCGCGCGGTCTTGAAAAACGTGGTCAATGTCACGCGTGGACGCCGCCTAGAGGGTGGATCGACCATTACCCAGCAGGTCGCCAAAAACATTCTCCTGAATAGCGACGCCTCTGTGGGGCGAAAACTAAAGGAGGCCATTCTCGCCAATCAGTTGGAAAGCACGCTGACCAAGTCCAAGATTTTGGAGCTGTACCTCAATGAAATCTGGCTGGGCTATCGATCATTTGGGGTAGGGGCTGCGGCCTATAATTATTTTGGCAAGTCGCTATCCGAGCTAACCTTGGAAGAATGCGCCTATCTGGCAGCCCTGCCAAAGGGGCCTCAGAACTATCAGCCGATCCGCAACAAGGACGCTGCCATTCGCCGCCGTAACTGGATTATTGGCGAAATGGCAAACCTGGGGTGGGCCAGCCCCGAAAATGCCCGGGCCGCCATGGCGACCGACCTGGTGGTTCAGGCCGAACCAAGCCGTGCCCGTTATCGTGACGCCGACTATTTCTTGTCCGAGGTGCGCCGCCGGGCCCTTTTGACTTTGGGCGATAAGGTCGATGAGGGCGGCTATTATGTGCGTACGACCCTGGATTCTCGCCTGCAGACGGCGGCCCGCATCGCCTTGATGCAAGGTCTTGAACAGTATGATCGCCGGCATGGCTGGCGCGGTGCTATGGGGCATGTCGAGATCAAACCCGGTTGGGAAAAAGTGGCCAAGAGCCTTGCTCCGCCGGCAGAGCGCCGGGACTGGCGCTCTGCGTTGGTTGAAACCACCGGCTCTGGCGTTCGGGTGCTCTTAACGGATGGTCAAAGGGGTGTGATCCAGCCGGCGGATGTCAGTTGGGCCAATGCGACCAAGGGCTTTAAGGTCGGCGATCTGGTATTTGTTGAACAGACCAAGGTGCAGGGCCAGTTCGCCTTGCGCCAGACCCCGATTGTCAATGGTGCTCTGGTGGCCATGGACCCTTATTCGGGCCGGATATTGGCCATGGTGGGTGGCTATAGCTATTCCCTGTCGAAATTTAACCGCGCCACCCAGGCGATGCGTCAGCCCGGTTCTGCCTTTAAGCCTTTTGTGTATGCCGCAGCCCTTGAAAATGGCTTCACACCCGCCAGCATGGTTGAGGATGCGCCGATTAAGCTCAGGGGCGCTACGGCCGACAAGAAGTGGGAACCGGAAAACTACGACAAGGGTTATCGCGGCCTGCTTTACCTGCGTAAGGGGCTGGAGCAGTCGCTCAATACCATGACGGTGCGTCTGGCCCAGAGTGTCGGTATGAACAAGATCCGCGATCTTGCCATACGGTTTGGCATTGTGGCCGATATGGAACCGGTGCTGGCCATGAGCCTTGGCGCAGGCGAGACAACACCTTTCAAGCTCACCGCAGCCTATGCCCCGTTTATAAATGGCGGACGGCGGGTTGAGCCTCACCTGATCGAGATGGTCCAGGACCGTGACGGAAGTCCCTTGTTGCGGGCAGATCAGCGCGACTGCGTGGCCTGTAATAACGGCTTTAGTGGCGAGGGATCGCCGCGCTTGCTGGAAACGGGCACAGAGATATTAGACCCGATTACGGCCTATCAGGTGACCAGCATGCTCAAGGGCGTGGTCGAGCATGGCACGGCCTTTCAGGTCAGTTCACTGGGCCGACCGCTTGCGGGCAAGACCGGTACGACCAATGAGTATCGCAGTGCCTGGTTTGTGGGCTATTCGCCCGAGATTGTGGTTAGCGTCTTTGTTGGATTTGATGATAATCGCCCGCTGGGACGTAGCGAGACCGGCGCAGTCGCCGCGATTCCGATCTTTATGGAGTTCATGCGGACCGCCTTAAAGGGTGTGCCGGTGCGGGACTTTAAGGTTCCCAAAACGGCGCAGTTTTTCCTCGTTGGGGGCGTCCAGGAAGCCTTCCGGCCAGGCACAGAGCCACAGACATCGATGGATATTAGGGCGGAGGTTCCTTACGGCGAGGCTTCGGGCAATAGGTTAGCCGAAACCCCGCCCCCGCCCACGGCTGAGAAGGTGCCGGACGATCTTTCTGGCCTTTATTGACCATAGGCCAAGCATGGATTGTGTTTGCCGATTGAGCGGGCTATGCCCCGCGCTGAAGGCTATTGGAGCAAGAGATTATGAGAGCGGATATCGAGGCAGCGTGTGCCGATATCGAGCAGTCCATCGGACTGCTCAGGAGGCGTCTTTGACTGGGATATTGCCCTTCGTAAGCTTGATGAACTCAATGCCCGTGTCGAAGACCCAACCCTCTGGGATCGCCCGGCCGATGCCCAGGCTGTCATGCGCCAACGTACCCAATTATCCGGTCAGGTCGAGAGTGTCCTGCGCCTAGAGCGTGAACTGGCGGATGCTTTGGGCTATGCTGAAATGGCCGATGCGGAGGGCGACGAGGCGTCGCTGGACGAGGCCCGTGCGCAGTTGGTGCTGATCAAGGACCAGTCAGGCCGCGCCGAACTGGAAGCCCTGCTATCGGGTGAGGCCGACAGCAATGAGGCCTATCTGGAAATCAATTCCGGCGCAGGCGGAACAGAGTCCAATGATTGGGCGGCCATGTTGCTGCGGATGTATTCGCGCTGGGCCAATGCGCATGGCATGGGCATTGACCTGATCGAAGAGACCCAAGGCGAGCAGGCGGGCATCAAGTCTGTCACGCTTCAGATCAAGGGTCATAATGCCTATGGTTGGCTCAAGACCGAGGCCGGGGTTCACCGCCTTGTGCGGATTTCGCCGTTTGACTCCGCGGCCAAACGCCATACCAGCTTTGCGTCGGTCTGGGTCTATCCGGTCGTGGATGACACAATCGAGATCGAAATCAATCCAGCCGATGTGCGCACTGATACCTATCGCGCCTCGGGTGCAGGGGGTCAGCATATCAATAAGACCGACTCTGCGGTACGCCTGACCCACATCCCGACCGGTGTAGCCGTCGCCTGCCAAGCGGGCCGCTCGCAACACCAAAATCGCGAAGAAGCCTGGAAAATGCTGCGCGCCCGGCTTTACGAACTGGAACTGCAAAGGCGCGAGGCGGCGGCTCAGGTCTTGGAAGACCAAAAGACCGATATTGGCTGGGGTCACCAGATCCGGTCATACGTCCTACAGCCCTATCAGATGGTCAAGGATCTGCGTACCGAGATGGAGACCTCGGACACCCAAGGCGTGCTGGATGGGGATCTCGACCGGTTTATGGGGGCGTCCTTGGCCCAGAGGGTCGGACTGACCCGCACGGGCTAAACAAAAGGGCGCGAAGGCCATCAAACCTTCACGCCCAAATGGCTGTCCTTGTTGTTGGGGGCCTAGGCCTCGACTTTTTCAACCGTCTTAGACATGGACTCGGTAAAGGCGTGGGCCTGACGTTGGAATTTTACGCTGCGGCCTTGGAAGAACGCACCCGTTTCCATCGATAATTGCTCATGGGTGATGTCGCCATCAACATGGGCCGTGCCGTAAAGGCGCACAGACTTGCCGAAAATCGTGCCGACCACACGGCCCCTGATCTCGATTGTATCTGCTGTGACGGAGCCCTCAACATGGCCAGTTTCGCCAATCGTCAGGTGCTCGATCTTGATTTCGCCGCGGACTGTGCCGTCGAGATGCAATTCGCCGGTACCCGACACATTGCCTTCGATAACCATGTCATCACCGATCATGGAGGCCGCTTTCAAGGATTTGCGTCCATCCGTAAGCGCAGGCAGGGCCATGGCGCTTGAGGTATCGGAATACCCAGTCTTATCCGTCCGCTTGTTGAACATAGTCCCCCGCCTTCACAAATCTTGCTGGATTTTGAGCGCGGCCGTTAACCCACACCTCATAGTGCAGATGCACGCCTGTTGAGCGACCGGTCGAGCCCATGGCCCCGATCCTTTGCCCAACGCCTACCCTTTGACCTGTTCTGACGGATATGCCCTGAAGGTGCGCATAGCGGGTCTTAAAGCCCTGGCCATGGTCGACCTCGACCGTATTGCCATAGCCGGACCGCACACCCGTAAACGAAACAATGCCCGGCGCGGTCACATAGATTGGCGTCATGAACCCACCGGCAAAATCCAAGCCCGAATGCATGGCGGGCCTGCGGGTAAAGGGGTCAAAGCGTACGCCAAATCCACTGGTCTGCCGTGCGCGCACAGTTGGGCGGGCAAACGGCAGCCGCTCTGCTGCGTTCGACAGGGCGCGCATATCGGTCATATTGGTGGCTGCACTTTGGATACGCTGTGCAAATTCAGGATCAACGTCCAGCACAGCACCAAGCGCCTTGGGGTCCTTGGAGTCGATCAGGGGCCCGCCGAGCCCAGATTTTTGGCTCGCATAGCTGGTGGGGCTAAGGCCGGCCATACGGAAGGCCAGCCTCAAGCGCTCAGCGCGGCTCTTTGCGAAGGTTTCAGCGCGCTGGACCATGCGATCCTGATCAATATGGACACTCTGAACTCGCTCAAGCGGGCTGGCACCGAGAAGGGAGTCTAGCTTAACCGAAGGGGTCAGGGCGCGATCCGCGCCCGGGACGTTGCGAAAATCGGTGACCAGCATGGCCAGGGCCGCATGACGCTTTTCGATCGAATTGGCTAGGTCATCAATTGAGCCATTATTGGCATTCAACTGGGCGACGGCGCTATTGAGCCTGGCCTGGCGATCCGCAATCCAGCGCTCATACTTGGCTTGGGTCTTGGCGACCTCCTGGTCGGTACGGCTTAGAGACATTGCGCTCACGGCCATGGCAACCGTCGAGACACCCAGCCAAATAGCCAAGCCCACAACAGCGCCAGCGATCACCATTTGCCGACGTGGGGTCAGGACAATACTATTGACCTGTCCTTGAGCGCGCAGATAGATGTGCCGCTCTTGAAACAGGTCAGAGAAAAGCTGGCGCATACGTGCTGCGCGGCCATGTGTCATGGTCTCGTATATCCGCCGTTGAAGATCGAAAGCTATTTAATGATAAATGACAAATTGGCAAGCCAAATTGATTCGTTCGTTACTGTTTGTTAACGAATCGATTGCCTGAAATGATCGCATAACACTCAAAACGGTTTGCCTCTGCAATTGTGAGCACTCCAAGCATGGATGCTTCAATAGTCATGTTGCTGCAGGTCATGGCAGCAAAATAAGGCCTAATTTTGATGGACGCAGTCTTTGGCGCTTAGCGATGCGCGCCGATCAGTGGGCGCGGATGGTTTCGAGGACCTGCTGCACATGACCCGCAACCTTGACCTTACGCCAGACCTGCAAAATCTTGCCATCGGGGCCGATCAGGACGGTTGAGCGTTCTATGCCCATATAGGTGCGGCCATACATGTTTTTCTGCACCCAAAAGCCATAGGCCTCGACGACGGAACCGTCCTCGTCCGAGGCCAAGATCAGGTTCAGGCCATATTTCGCCTTGAATTTGGTGTGGCTGGCGACGGTGTCGCGCGATACGCCAATCACAACCGCGCCAAGGGCTTCGAAGGCATCCGCCGATTCGCTAAAAGCCTTGGCCTCGCTCGTGCAGCCGGTCGTATCGTCCTTGGGGTAGAAATACAAAACCACAATTTTGCCGCTAAGATCGGCGAGATTGATATTTCCGGTCCCATCCGTGGGTAAATTCAGGGCAGGAGCCTGAACTCCGGCTTGGATCATGTCAGTCATTGGCGTATCCCAACAGTTCGGCACCCTATCGCGCCACGGTCATGCTTGTGGTGTAAACTGGTGTTGTTTTGGCCAAACGTCCAG
>JBIIZD010000034.1:0-23600 GCA_044346445.1 Caulobacteraceae bacterium | reverse complement strand
GAACTACGGCCACACTCGAAGCTTGGTTGGATGACACCCAAGGACTATGCCAGCGGCCTATCCGCAGAGACCGGCGACCGCGCTGCGCAGCCTGGAGGCTCCGCGCGGACGCCTCTTGCCATACACATCAACGAAGGCTCAAATTACGATAGGACTCTCGTTATGGCTGGATGAGATATGGGGGTCAGGTCAGGGTCACGTCAATCACCGTCGCAAGCCGTGCCGTGCTGAGCCTACTTGTCCCACGCACCAGGCCTAGGCCTAGGCGCGAAGCCGATACCCCGTCTTGAAAATCCACCAGATTATCGCGCAGCAACCAAACATGAACAGGAGGGTAATACCAAGGCTAATGCCGACGCCGACATCGGACAGGCCGTAAAAGCTCCAGCGAAAGCCCGAAACCAGATAGACGATCGGGTTAAACAGGGTGATTTTCTGCCAGAGCGGCGGCAGCATATTGATCGAGTAAAAGCTGCCGCCAAGAAAGGTCAGGGGCGTAATGATCAAGGTCGGCACGACTTGCAGCTTTTCGAAATTATCGGCCCAGACCCCGATGATAAAACCAAACAGGCTAAAACTGACCGCCGTCAGGACCAAAAACCCGATCATCCAGACCGGGTGCTGAATCTCGAACGGCACGAACAGGCGCGCTGTCGCCAATATGATCAGGCCCAAGATCACCGACTTGGTTGCCGCCGCCCCGACATAACCGACCACCGCCTCGACCCAGGAAATCGGGGCCGATAGGACCTCATAGATCGTACCATTCCATTTGGGCATGAATATGCCAAAAGCGGCATTGGACAGGCTCTCAGTCAGGACGGCCAGCATCATCAAGCCAGGCACGATGAAAGCGCCGTAACTGATACCGCCCACTGCGCTCATATGCGACCCGATCGCCGAGCCGAACACAACGAAATAGAGCGAGGTCGAGATGACCGGGGCCAGAATGCTCTGCGACAGGGTGCGAAACCAACGCGACAGCTCGAACTTATAAAGGGCACGGACTGCATAGAGGTTCATGCGCGTTCACTCACCAAGGTGACAAAAATATCTTCCAGCGAGCTTTGCTGGGTCTGAAGGTCGCGAATCTCAATGCCCGACGCCGCCAATTGCCGCATCAGATCGGCAATGCCCGTGCCCTGGTGCTTGGCATCAAACGTATAGGTCAGCTCTGTGCCATCGTTCGACAGATCAAGCCCAAAGGCGACCAGCCCGTTTGGTATCTTGGTCAGGGGTGCCAGAAGCTGCACACTCAATTGTTTTTTGCCCAGCTTTTGCATCAAGGCGGCCTTGTCCTCGACCAGTATGATCTGGCCCTTGGAAATCACGCCGATGCGGTCGGCCAGTTCTTCGGCCTCATCAATATAGTGGGTGGTCAAGATGATGGTCACGCCGCGCTCTCTCAGACCCCGGACCATGGCCCACATGTCGCGCCGAAGCTCGACATCCACCCCGGCGGTCGGCTCGTCGAGAAACAGAATGGTTGGCTCATGCGACAAGGCCTTGGCAATCATGACCCGGCGCTTCATGCCGCCCGACAGGCTGACAATCTTGTTGTCCTTCTTGTCCCATAAGGACAGATCCTTCAGCACGGCCTCGATATGGGCATCATTGGGGGCCTTGCCAAACAGGCCGCGGCTATGACGCACCGTTGCCCAGACGGTCTCGAACGAGTCTGTGTGCAGTTCTTGCGGGACCAGTCCAATCTCACTGCGGGCCGCCCGGTAATTGACCAAGATATCGTGGCCACTGACGCGGATATGGCCACTGCTGGCCCGCACAATCCCGCAGACAATGCTGATCAAGGTGGTTTTGCCAGCGCCGTTAGGCCCCAGCAATGCAAATATCTCGCCCTGACGAATATCAAGATTGACGGATTTCAAGGCCTGAAACCCAGACGCATAGGTCTTGGTCAAGTCCGATATTTGGATGATGGTGGTCACGGGCAATCCAGACTGTGGGGACAAGAATCGTCGCTAAAAAAGGGTTTAGCGGAACAAGGCCCTAACACCCATGGCCGATTTCGTCACGAAGCCTGTCAAGAATCGCGCCCAAGCGCCTTGAGGGTCTTGGCTTCGCGCGACTGGTTACGGATAAAGGCCCCAAGCACCCCCATATTTGGGTCCGCATCCCTGCCCTCGCCCAAACTCACGAGCTGTTCATAATACCAGCCTTGGCTGGCAAAGCCATTCAGCGCCCGGATCAGGGTAATGCTGGAGGTTGGGCCCAAAACACCCGGCCCCACCCGCAATATGTTTTCCCACGCCTTGAACCGGCTAATCTCGCCCTTCAGCATTTTGCCAGCCACATCAGGATCAACGCAAAGCGGACGGCCCAAACCGATCAGGTCGATAGCATCATCCGTCAAAGCCTCGGCCATGCCTTCAACCGAGCGAAAGCCGCCGGTGATCATCAGGCTGGCCCGCTTCAACCGAGCCCGAATTTCCGGTGCAAATCTAGCAAAATAGGATTCCCGCGCCCGGGTGCTTTGCCGCACATTGGCCTCAAATACGGGCTCAAGCCCTTCTAGGCCCAAGAGCTTGGGCTGTTCATAGGTACCGCCCGACACCTCGATCACATCCACTCCGGCCTCATCAAGCCAGCCCGCCACAATCTGACTATCTTCGAAGTCAAATCCACCTTTTTGAAAGTCCGCCGAGTTCAGTTTTACGGAAACCACAAAACCAGCCGAGACCCGCGAGCGCACCTTGTGGACAATTTCCATCAAGAACCGCGCCCGCCCAACCAGATCGCCGCCCCATTGATCGGTGCGCTGATTGACCCGGGGGGACAGGAATTCCGATATCAGATAACCGTGGGCGCCGTGAATCTGAACCCCGTCAAATCCGGCAGCCTCGGCCGTCTCTGCCGCCACTGTGAAGCGTTCGATCAGGTCCAGAATTTCATCTTGCGTCAAGGGGATGGGCTTGCCGAAACGGTCGCCCGGGACCGCCAGACCTATGGTTGATGGCGCCTTGGGGGTTGGATTAATCGCCTTGGGCGTTTGCCGGCCACCATGAGAAATCTGCATCCAGACCTGATTGCCGCCGAGCTTGCACGCCTTTGCCCAAGACTGGAACCGCTTCAAGCCTTGCGCATCCGGTCGACGATCGATCGCCACATTTCCCGCCTGTTCCAAGTGGTTTTTGTCCATCTGGACATTGCCCGTAATCAGGACACCGCACCCGCCCAGGCTCCAACGCTGATACAGGGTCTCTAATCTTTCCCCCGGTAAGTTATGGGCATCGGCCAAGCCCTCGGTCATGGCCGCCTTGACCAGGCGGTTTGGAATGACTTTGCCATTGGCAAGGGTCAGGGGTTTGCAAAGCGTTTCTAAGGGTGACATGGGCCTGGATTTCCGCACCTTTATCCTAAGGTTGTATTTACACGTCCCGCAGCGCACGTAAAGACCTGCCTGCTGCGGTTTTGAAACCGCAGCAGGGCATTTGGCCAATCGATCCGACTTAACAGGCTCTAAAGGCTTGGATTGATGAGATACTTCTCGCCCGTGGCGCGGCGATTATAGGCCGCGATGACATCGGTCTGCAGGGCTTGTTGCAAGGAGATCACCTTGGAATAATGGCTGGCAAAAGTGGTCGTGATCTCGGCTGCAACCCGGTCGCGCAGCTTTTGCGCTTCTGCGGCACCGATCTTTTGCAAGAAGGGTGTCAAGAGCCAGCCGCCTACGCCCCAAGCCATGCCAAAACCTCTGCCAAACTCGGTCGGCCTCATATCCAGACCACCATAGATATAAACCTGTTTATGGGTGCTGGACCCATAGCGGCTATAGACCTTGGCGGTGAGATTAGCCGCAGCCTCCATACAGGTCAGGATCTGCCCGGCCAGCTTGCCGCCCCCAATGGCATCAAAAGCCACGGTCGCGCCCGTTGCCATCAAGGCCTGGGTCAGATCATCCATAAAGCCTGGCAGGCTGGAATCGACAGTGTGTTTGGCACCAAGGCCGCGCAGCAAATCAGCCTGCTCTTGATTGCGGACGATGTTTACCAGGTCCACGCCGTCCTTAAGACAGATCTTGTTGAGCATTTGACCCAGATTTGACGCCGCTGCGGTATGGACCAGGGCCTTGTGACCTTCCAGCCGCATGGTCGCAACCATGCCAAGTGCCGTTAGCGGATTAACGAAACAGGAAGCCGCTTGCGCCGGGGTGGTGCCATCGGCCAGCACCAGACAGTCTTTGACCCGCACGCAGCGATATTGGGCATACATGGCCCCGCCAAGCACCCCGACCGTCTTGCCCAGCAGGGCCTGAGCCGCAGGGGAAGTGCCCGCTTGAATCACAATACCGCCGCCCTCATTGCCAACCGGCATGGACTCGTCAATGCGCCCAGCCATGGCCCGCATCAGGCCTTGCGGCACATTGGCCACGACGGTCGGCGCAGCGGCGGTTCCGCCCTGAACGGCTGTGGACATATCGGCCGCGCCCAAAAGCAGGCCCAGGTCTGATGGATTGATCGGCGTCGCCTCGATTCGCACCAAAACCTCGTCTGGACCGGGCGTGGGGGTGTCAATTTCAACAAGCGAAAGTTGCAATTGTCCGCCTTTTGTGATCATGGAGCGAAGTTGCAAGCTGGTAGTCGGTACGGGTGCGGTCACGAGACGTTTCCTTGTGCGGTTTTTTGCTTTTGGGGTTAAACAGGTTTGGAAGACTGTATAGACCAGCCCTGTGGGCGAACAAGCCAGCCAGACTAGCCAGCAGGTCTTTAAATTGAACCTTGATCAGCGATTGCCAGTGAAGAACCTCAAAACGCCATGATATCCCTACAAAAAATCTCCACCGTCTATGTCGATCACGAAGATCGAATTCACGTGGCAGGCGCTTTGTTAAACGGCGACACCATCGTGATTTGGTTAACTCAGCGCATGCTTCGATTGCTAATTCCGTGCCTGACAGACTGGCTGCAAAAAACCGACACTGTCGCCGGTGCCGCAGCGGCCGCCGCCGATGAGGTGCAAAGCTTTCGCCAATTGGCCGCCAAGGCAAGCATCGAACACCAGGCGCCCGTTGCCGCGACAGGCAAAAGCCTAAGCTGGCTGGTGTCGGGCGTGGATTATCGGTTTAATAGTCATATTATCCACCTGACCTTTAAAGGCCGAGCCAATGAAACCGCAGGCCTTGATCTTAGCTTGCCAGCCTGTCGCCAGTGGCTGAGCATACTATATGACGCCTATAGACAGGCCAACTGGCCTATGGATGCCTGGCCAGACTGGATTTCACAAGCAAAGACCCAGAACCTCGATACTCCGATCGTGCGGCACTAGCCCGGCGTCGGTTGATGCTATTTCAAGCTTTCAACAAAAACGACTGGCCTAGCAAAAATCAACAGTTTTAAAATTTGACTTAAATGGCTAATCCAAACTGCATCTAAAGATTCGATCATAGAGAGTCATGAGGGCGATATGCGTAAGGGAATTATACTGGCGGGCGGATCGGGAACACGACTGCATCCGCTGACCCTGCCCATCAGCAAGCAGCTTATGCCTGTCTATGACAAACCCATGATTTATTACCCCCTATCGATACTAATCTTAGCGGGCATACGTGAGATGATGATTATCACGACGCCGCAAGACCAAGCCTCTTTTCAGCACCTGCTCGGCGACGGTAGCCAATGGGGCATTTCGATCTCTTATGCCGCCCAGCCCAAGCCAGAAGGCCTAGCCCAAGCCTATCATATTGCAGAAGATTTTGTTGATGGTCACCCGTCCGCCCTCGTGCTGGGTGATAATCTGTTTTATGGCCACGGCCTTGTTGATTTGCTGCAACGTGCCAATGCCCGCACCAGCGGGGCCAGCGTCTTTGGCTATTATGTCAAAAACCCTCAGGAATATGGCGTAGTATCCTTTGACGCCCAAGGCCACGCCATCACAATTGAAGAAAAGCCGCCTGAGCCAAAATCCAATTATGCGGTCACTGGCTTGTATTTTTACGACGAAAGGGCGGTTGCTTTTTCTAAAGCGATCAAGCCGTCGCTGCGCGGCGAGCTGGAAATCACCGATCTTAACCGGATGTATCTCGAAGCCGGTGACCTGCATGTCGAGATGATGGGCCGCGGCTATACCTGGCTGGATACAGGCACCCATAGCTCCTTGCTGGATGCGGCTCTGTTCGTAAGGATTACAGAAGAACGCCAGGGCCTGAAAATCTGTTGTCCAGAAGAAATCGCCTGGCGTTGCGGATTGATTACAGACGCCCAGCTCGAACAATTAGCAGCCCCCCTGATCAAGAGCGGTTATGGTCGCTATCTGCTGGAACAGCTCCATGCTGGACAGCAGGTTTTCAAATTCTAATCGGCAGATTTTACCCATGCATGTCATTGAAACCGAGCTGCCCGGCGTCCTGATCCTTGAGCCCAAGGTGTTTGGTGACGATCGCGGATTTTTCCAAGAAACTTGGAATGCCAAGGTTTTCAAGGAAATCGGCATTGATGTCCAGTTTGTGCAGGACAATCACAGTCGCTCGGCCAAGGGCATATTGCGCGGCTTGCACTATCAGCTCCACGCACCGCAGGGAAAACTGGTCCGGGTCACATCCGGCCGGGTGTTTGATGTCGCGGTCGATATTCGCCGCTCTAGCGCACATTTCGGTCGCTGGACGGGTGTAGAATTGTCGAGCGACAATAAGCGGATGCTGTGGGTCCCGCCTGGATTTGCGCACGGGTTTGTCGCGCTCGAAGACCATACGGACTTTTTGTACAAATGCACCGAGCTTTACGCGCCGCAATGGGATCGTAGCCTGGCCTGGAACGATCCTGAGATCGGCATTGTTTGGCCGCTGGAAGGCCTTATACCGCAGCTCTCGGCCAAGGACCTTGTCGGTGCCGCCCTTAAGGATGCCGAGGTGTTTTCGTGAAGGTTCTTATTACCGGCGCAAGCGGTCAGGTCGGACGCGCCTTGCAGGCCGAGGCCCAGGCGCAAGAGCAATTGCAAGAGCAGGCTGTGATAACCGCGGTCGGTCATGCTGATCTGGACATTAGCGACCGCGCCGCTGTTGAGGCTTTTGTCTGCGCGCTTGCACCCGATCTGATCATCAATGCTGCGGCCTATACGGCGGTAGACCGGGCCGAGCAGGATGTGGAGGCCGCGTTTGCCGCCAACCATATCGGCCCTGAAAACCTTGCCCGTGCTGCTGGTCTTGTAGCGGCAAGGCTGGTGCATATCTCAACTGATTTTGTATTTGATGGCCAGGCGAACACGCCCTATGCCCCCACCCACCCTATTGCGCCGCTCGGTGTCTATGGACAATCCAAGGCCAGGGGCGAGGCCGCCGTTTTGACGCAATTGCCGACCGCCTTGATTGTTCGCACAGCCTGGGTCTATGCGGCCCAAGGCAGCAATTTCATGCGCACCATGATGCGGCTGATGATCGAACGCTCCGAATTGCGCGTGGTGGCCGATCAGATGGGCACACCCACCCATGCCGACAGCCTAGCGCGCGCCTTGTGGCGCATGGTGGAGGTCGGCGCGCAAGGCGTGCATCACTTTACCGATGCCGGAACCGCGTCCTGGTACGACTTTGCCGTGGCCATTCACGAAGAGGCCCTAGAGATCGGACTGCTGGAAAGGCCAAGGTCAATCATACCAATTCGAACCCAGGACTATCCAACACCCGCCCGCCGCCCCGCCTATAGCGTGCTAGACAAGACCGATACCTATGCCACCCTTGGCGCGCCAGCGGCGCATTGGCGCGAAGAATTGCGCGACGCCCTCATCCAATTTGGGAACCTCAAGCATGGCTAAACTGCTTGTTACCGGCGGCGCCGGGTTTATTGGCACCAATTTTGTCCGCTATTGGCGCCAGCAGCATGCGAGCGATCAGATTGTCGTGCTCGACGCCCTGACCTATGCCGGCAACCGGGCCAGCCTGGATGGGGTGGACGCGATTGAGTTTGTGCATGGCGACATCCGCGATCAGGCCCTGGTCGAAAGCCTGCTGAGCGACCACGATCTCGATACGATTGTGCATTTCGCGGCTGAGAGCCATGTCGACCGCTCCATTTCTGGGCCAGACGCCTTTATCGAGACCAATATTCTTGGCACCCACAGCCTTTTGAAGGCCGCGCGCAAGGTCTGGCTGGACTCTGGTACGGGCAAGCCGCACCGGTTTCACCATGTCTCGACCGACGAGGTCTATGGCAGTCTGGCCCCCAATGACCCGGCGTTTAGCGAGACCACGCCCTATCAACCCAATTCGCCCTATTCGGCCAGCAAGGCCGCCAGCGACCACCTGGTGCGCGCCTATCACCACACCTATGGCCTTGCCACGACCACGTCCAATTGCTCGAACAATTACGGACCCTATCAGTTCCCAGAAAAGCTGATCCCGCTGTTCTTGATCAATGCCCTGCACGGCAAGCCGCTGCCGATTTATGGCGACGGGATGAATGTGCGCGATTGGCTGTATGTCGAGGATCATTGCCGGGGCATTGAACTGGCCCTGACCAAGGGCCTTGTTGGCGAGACCTATAATATTGGCGGCGGTGCAGAATTGCCCAATATCACCGTGATCGACACCCTGTGCGCCGCGATCGACCAGGCCTTCCAGAGCAACCAGACCCTGGCCAGTCAATTCCCCGCTTGCCCCGCCGCCCAAAACCAGCCCACCGCCAGCCTCAAGACCTATGTCCAGGACCGCGCCGGCCACGACCGCCGCTATGCCATTGACGACACCAAGGCGGCCACAGACCTTGGCTATAAGGCCATTCACGGCTTTGAGACCCGGTTTGCGCAGACCCTGGCCTGGTACTTGCAAAATGAGGGCTGGTGGCGCGGTTTAATGCGGGGACTTTAACCCAATCTGGCCTTAAACTTGGCTTGGGTTAAACCCGGCTGATAAGGGGCGCGAAGCCTTCCTACAGGCTGGATGCAATTTAAAGGCCGCGATCAATAACGGAGCAAGGCCCTTGTCCGAGCGCGCGCTAACACCGCTATATGACATTGCCCTTGGGTCGGCCTGGGCCGGGTCCTCTGTAAACTGCAAGACCTATGCCACCGAACCCTTGGTGTTTGCGCGGCTGGATGATGGCCGTGAGGTGATTTTCGGTGCCTTTTTCGACGCAGCAGGCGATCTGGTTTGCTATCGTTGGCAGGCCGGCGGCGACGCGCTGCGAACGGTCAAGACCACTGTTCCCGATGCGCCGGTGGATGCGCATTTTACAGCCAGCGTGCAGGTGGATTGCCATGGGACGCTGCATATTGTCGGCGGCGCGCATCGCAACCGCCCATTTCACTTTCTCTGGCACAATGGCGGCGATGCAGAGACCCTTGTCGACGATACGGCCAGCCTTCCGGGCGAGATGCGACTGGCCTCATATCCTTCGCTATTGCGGGTCGGGACCGAAGGCGACAAGAACGATCTCTACCTGCTTTACCGCCTGGGCCTGCCGCACCGCAGCCAATGGCGTGTGATCCGCCGCCGCGCAGAGGGCGGTTGGGCCGGTTCACCCTGGACCTTGATAACCGGTGTCTCCTCGACACTCTGGTCAGCAGGCCCCTACCCCAACCAGCCGCTGGTCTTTGCTGATGGCCGGGTCGGACTGGCCTATTGCTGGCGCAGCCATAGGGTCGAACGCGGCCGCTTGGACCCGATGAATATTGGCCTGGACTATGCCGAATACTCTGAAGGTTTATCGATTGCCCGCACCAGCGACGGCTTGCGCCTGTCCATGCCCGTATCGCCTGGCAATTCTGAAACCATCCTTCCCGTTCGTTGGGGAAGCGACCTGAGTAATCAGAGCGGCGGCGCAGTGCTATCGGACGGTACGCCTGCCTTTGCAGCGGCTTGGCGCGAACCCTCACAGGTGCGGCAGATCCATTATTGCTGGCGTGATCGCGACGGTCATTGGCGCACCCGCAGCGTCACGCGCTTTACCAAGGACCATGCCATGCGCGGCCTTGGCACCCTGCCTGCGCCGTATAGCCGTCCTGCGGTCGTTCCCGCGCCCGGCGGACGGGCCATAGTGGTTTACCGCGATGATGTGGCGGGGGGACGGCTGGTTGCCCAGCTTCTATCACCCCCAAATTTCGATCCTGCCGAGCACCCACCGGTCACGCTGGTCGCGGGCGGGCTAGACCAGTACGAACCGGCGGTCGAGCGGCTGGGCGCGCTAAGCTCTGGGCTTCTGGTCTGCTATATCCAGTCCGCCGAGCAGGTCCTGGGCGGCGATAGCGAAAAGCGCCTGACAGGCGCGCCAGCGCGCCTGATCGCATGGGACATCGGTCTGGGCCAGGTTTCAACCCCTAAGGCTGTGAGCAGCGGCCAGCCAGACGGCGCGTAACATCGGAAAAGCGCCTTAACGCACCGCAGCCGGGCGAGCGAAGTTTTTCACATTTATAGCCGCCAGCCCATCGGCGGCCACGTCGCCCGAAAATACCCAGTTGCCGCCGCTGGCGTGAATTTCCTTGACGTCCTCGGGGTTGCCGGAAACCTCGGAGCCGAACACAATGCAGTCCCTACCGCCATTGCGCCCTTGAAACAGCACACCAACCTCGCCGTTTCCAGTAATCTCGCAGCCACTCAAGGTGACGTATTGTGCGTTAGAAACCATCACCCCGATTTCGGCATTGTCGCAGAACTTGCCAGAGATCAGAACGACCTCTAGCGGCTTCACCGCCGAACCGCTGAGCGAAACGCCGCGCTTGCAGCCGCTGGCACTGCCCTCCACCACCACATTGCGCAGGGCCGAATAGGTGGAATCCAGCATGATCCCGTTACCGGTCGTCGCGCTCACATCGGCCCGGCAATGGACGCCGATCCCGCCGTCCAGGTGGATGGCCGAGTGCATCTCATCGCGCCCAGCGTCGCTCACCGTTACATCCACCTGCAGGTTTGAGGTGCCACTGGTCGAGACGCCGCTCCAGCCAAGCTTGCGCATCACGCTCCGCCGAACAATAACGCCTTCTGAGCCGTTAAAATGGGTGGCGGTCTGGCGGATGTCGCTAAAGTCCACATCCTCGACCAGAACCCGCCGGGTGTTTTTCATATAGATTGCACAGCAAAAGGTCAGCGCCTTGTGATGGGGCTGGCGCTCTTGGCTATCGCCATTGCCCTCGACCGAGAAATCGCGAAAGGTCAGGCCCGTATTGCCGCTCTTATGGTCTAGATTGGTGAACAGGTGGCAGTGACTGGCCGGGGCAAGTATGATGCGCGTCCGAGCCTTGCCTGCACCAATGATGGCGATGTTCGACGGCAGATAGATGGTTTGGCCGATCACATAGTCGCCGGGGCCAAGATGGATCGTGACGCCCCCTGGAAAGGTCTCGCCAAGCCGATAGAGCGCCGCCACATCGGCAGGACCAATGCTGATACTATTGCCCTGACTTGAAGGCCGTGCGCCACTGGTCACCGGATTTGACGGACGGGCCACTCAGTGCCGTCCCTTTGTCATGCGCTTGGCAGCGTCTAACCGCACGCTTACCGACGCCTCGGTTTTCGCAGATGCCGCAGCCTTGGCCGTGGGTGCCAGTCTGCGGGCGACAAAGGTCGCGTTCGACAGGCCATCAACACTCGGTGCCGAGCGACGGATAACCGATAGCCGCAGACCCGCCTGCTGATGCAGACCAACCAAATCTGCGCCCCACTCGGTGACGACGAGGGCCTTGGACCCATTGCCAGCGGCGTGATAACGCTCAGGCATCCGGTGTTCAATATCACCGCTGGGGGCCATTACCGCCCTGATGCTTGAGGCCGCTGGGAAGGGGTAAACGACCGGTATGGTAAAGATGTGAACGCCATCTGGCCTTAGCACCCGCGCCACCTCGGACAGCACCTTTGGCATATCAAAAACGTGCTCCAAGACATCCATAGAAAGGATCAGGTCAAAGCTTTCGTCCTTGAAGGTCAAGGCCCTTAGGTCCTGGCAAACGACGCCGTTGCGCACTGTGCCAAGCGGGGTATCGTCCCAGAAATAGGACTGCACATATCGGGGCAATCCCTTAAGGCGGTTGGCGATCGGACCGATCATGCCCACTTCATAAATGTCGAGATCGTCAAGACCGCCGGATTCAACAAGGCGGCGAAGATCAATGTGAAGCCCACAACCGAATTCATCGAGAATAATCTGTGCAAGGTCTCTTTGACGGGCCATGGCGCGGCAGTTTGCGCACCTGAAATTATCCCGTTTAGAAACCCCGGCCTCAACCAAAAACGGGCCACGATGAGAACAAATGCTGCAATGAAACTGAATTTCAGACATATTCTTCTCTCGTTTCATCCGAAGTTTTTCTATCAAATGAATCTTATGACAATAAACACATCTTTATAGCAATTTTCTTGGCTTTGATAAAGATTTTAATGACCGATTAGTGCTTAAATTTATTCAATTTTTATCCAAAAGTTCCAATTACTGAAAATATTACTGTAAAATTTATATTGCATCTTTAAGTTTTTATTTACATGAGGCCAGAAACTAGGGCCATAGCTTCTGAATAGAGACCGATACTGTGAGCCGATTTGGCACGAGGCCTGGCACGGTCCAACGGATTTGTTCGAAATGCATCGGATATATTTTTGTAAAAACCATCCGCGCAAATGAAAATAAAAAATCCTTCTAAATATTACGAGCTGAAAAACAGCGTGTTATTGCAATCAATATTGGCGAATTTATAGAGTCGCTTTTTTAAACCTAGCCATTATTCCGTTGTTTTCTTTTGCAATAACCTGCCAAATCGCCCGCACACGATCGGCCCAGTGCACACTTTTACTTACTTTTGTTACATCCAACTTTAAATTCGAATATAATACATTGTTAACGTGGTCGCAGAACTCTTGCTGGCTGGATGCATACAAGATACCGGAAATATCGCCCATGTTTGAAACACAGGTCGACACTATGGGCAGGCCTATCTCATTGTAAGTATAGGCCTTAAGCGGGTTCATCGTATCCGTCAGCTTATCGACCGTGTGTGGGATAATGGCCACGTCGAAAAACGTCATGAATTCCAAGGCATCTTCGTATTTAGCTGGGCCCATGATGGTAATATTTTTAATAATCGACAGGTTTTCTACAGGTTTATTACCCCCGGTTGGGCCGACCAGAACGATATCACATTCAGAAAATTGCTTAGCCAACCGCTCGATCAATTCGACATCAATTCTGTCTCGAAGATTACCGACATATCCGATGATTTTGCGTTTGTTTTGCGCCCGGCGGTTTACAGCCATGTCTCGAAATTTATCTAAGGATTCCGCAGCATTCGGTGCGATGATTGATCTTGAATTAATTTTGGCCCGCATATTTTCCAAGACCTTCATGCAATTGCCAATCACCAGATTGGAAACCGACAAGGCCGCCGAATAATTGGCATCCAGTCGCGTACGAAAGCTGTCGTTTTGGGTAAATTCTCTTTGGTCATCAATAATATCTGAAATGATGAAAGCGAACCGATTGGCCCTTAACACATGTTCCAGATCGAAAAATACCGGGCAAATCCACAATATTGCATCACTACTAATGCCGATCTCATCGAAATAGGCGCGGTAGGCCTCGCTCAGGTTTTCAGGTTTTATGGTGTCTGTCCCTAAAAATTGCCGCGCCTTCTTATCGACAACAAAGGTCTTGTTTAACCGCCGACCTGAGTCATTTAAACCCAGCCACCTAGCCGATATGTTTTTCAAAATCAGGGAATTGGAATTGTAACGGCTGGCACCGTTTTGCAGCCGGATAACCTCATCCAGAACGACCGATTGTTCAATGTGAACCACGCGGCGAACACTATCGGTGTCCAACAGATATTTAGACACCATATCGGCGCGGCGGCCAAACAGACCGCTGTCATTCTGTTTCCAAAGAAACACCAGATCCGGCTTGCTCGCCCCTAAAACATTAATGTTTCCAGACGGCCCGCTCGGATTGAACGGCTCCGCACCCGAAATCGCCCTTGGCGTCATACGGCCAAGCTCAGCCACACTGACCGCCCCAAAGGCCCGGTCGATCTCGGTCCGCAAGACATTGGCCGCTGCAAGCGATGACAAACTTGCCAGAAACCCAGCCCTTATGCTGTCTCGGTCATTAGGCTGTTTAAGCAAATTCGCAATTTGCCGACCTACCGCTTTGGTTTGAAGTATATTTACGCCTTCAAGCTGTTTTACCGCTTCAAATGGGGGCAGGTCCGGAACCAGGGTTGGCGTCCCCATGGCAAGGGCATCAATCAGCTTGGCCGGAAACTGAAACTGGGAAATTGAGCTTTCAACATCTTGCGGCAAGCACACAAGATCGGCGGCTATATTAAGGGTTGGCAATTGCGCCATTGTCCTGGGGGTATGAATATTTATCCGGCCAGGCAGAATATCATACAAGGTTTTAGCAAATTTCTTATCCGGCATATCGCCGACAATACAGAGCTTGACGTTTTTCGACCGAATGCTCGCAACATATCGCGCCAGCATATCAACCCCCTTGTGGGGCCGTACCGTGCCGCAAAACAACAAGACCTTGTCAAATTCGTCATAGCCCAGCGCCAGCCGACACGCCTCGCGATCAAAATGGGCCGGATCGAAGATATCGGCTTCGCGGGCATGGGGAATAATAACCCCGCCATACTCTTTTTGCAGGGCAGGATTGGAAACCGTTATCAGGGGGCAGTCTTTTATCGCCTCGATCGTCGTATAGGTCGCCTCTAAGCCGTAGGGCGAAAGCTTCTTGTCATCGACCGCAGCCTTAATGGCCAAGAAATCGATCACCGGCGCGCTCAACTTATTGTTAAAAAATGACAATTCGTGATCATCAATATCAATCCCGAAAGCGCATCCAGACTGTTCTATGATCTTGAAACCAATATGGACAGCGGGCCATCTGGGTTTGCAAATATGGACGAAGTCATATCGATTTTGATTGGCGAGTTCGGCAAGCGCCTCATAGGTTTGGGTGCCCTCATAGGCGCGCGAGATGAAACCTAGGTTTTTCTCATAACGGATGGGGGCCCAAACCGCCTTGCCGAAGGCTGGGTGCAAGGGGCCAATTATATCAACTTTTCTGTAAATTTTCTGGAGGACCCGCGCCAAGGCAAAGGCTCTTCCGGCAGGATTATGGGCAAGATCCCAACAGACGACTGCGGCGCGACCGACCGCCCTTGGCGCCAAACGGGTTTCACTGGGAAACACGATACGCTCTTGGATGACCTGATCAGCGCGATGACCTAGGGGGTGAATGGCCACCTCATGCACCTGGTCATCATTGAGCCGTGCCGGTAGCTCAAACGCAAATCCGGAATTAGCCGGGGCCAGGCCGAGCGAGACAACGTCCAAACGCTCAAGACTGCCCTTAACGATACCGACGAGTTTTCCATCAATCTTGACCGCCAACGGATCGCTAGACGCCGCGACGTGCCATCCATGGATATGGCCATCCTCAACTAGATCGATATGACCAAGCATATCTAGACCAAATCATGTTCAGGCTTCGAGAAAATGAACACAGAATCGAAATAACCCGGCCTGCTCATCATGGACGGCCTGGTAATCCGAGATTCAAAACCCAAAGAATGAGCCATATCCAGCAAATCTAAGCCATATTCTCTATAGACCAGCGTCGGCAGACCATTTTTTGTTTTAAATTTTTGATCGAGATGGTTTTTTAATCGGCCCTTGATCTTTTGCGAGCGATGAAGGGTTACGTCTTGCACGGGCCACTTGAAAGGAACCGTAACCAAGACCGCACCCCCTGGATTTAGGATTTTATAGAGAGCCCCAAGAAATTTAACGTCATCGGGCATGATATCTAAAACATCACCCGCCAAGATCATATCAAACGACTTGTCTTTATATAAGTCCAGCATGTTTTCCGAGAGAATGTTCATTTTAGACTCAATAAACGCCTCACTACGCTCCATAGAAACGTAGTTTAACCAGTCACAAGCTTCAGACATTTTGAAGAATGGGTTTGGTCCAGATATTTCAAGAATTGATGCATCCGGCATATTTTTAACCCGGCATAGATCACGAAAGGATACGCAATGACCCGAAGATAATGTTTCAACTAAAACTGCACTCATGTTTCGAGATCTAAGATTTGACCTACAGTTCGTGCAGCTGATCCCCTCGCGCATTAATTCTATATCTATAAAAATCCCGACATGACCACAAACAGTGCAATGGTCTTGGTTTTGGCTTTTAATCATTTGATTTTTCCAAAATAGCAATTCAGGAACTATCTGTTATATTTACATTATATTTACAATTTTTAAAAGTAGATTTTATTTAAGATTTTTAAAATTTTGTATTAAAATAATTTTTACCTGTATAAAGCGTGACCCACTGCATGTCGGCTAGAAAATATAGAACCAGATACAGTTTCAACTTTCTTCTGTAAATGAATCGCCTCAACGGCTGTTAATCCGCAACTATATGGATATGTATCATATATTATTTTACATTCATTGATGGCTTGAAGATAGCTTTCATGATTGCCTGGACATATGAAATTTAGCCTTGATTTTGTGAAATCTTCTAGCCTTGCACGTGTTTTTGCGAATTTATAACGGCGATCTATTAAGGTTATTTCTTGGGTTTTGGCTAAATCAATACTCTTAATCGCCTTGTTTAGCTTTATTGGATTCGAAATAATCGCCGCTTCGTATTGATGGTTGGGGCTTGGCTTGGGCATATAGGGCGGCGGCGTATAGGTCACATAGCCGCCGGCGATCCGGACCAGGGGTTCGGAGTGCAGGCTTTCAGACCCTGGCGGGGACTGGGCACTGTCGGTTATGAAGCCGTCAAACGTCGTCAGACCCGTGGTCGCAGACTGACCGCCGACCCATTTATACATTTTGCGGGCGGGCTTGACCGACAAGGCCTTGAGCCCGGCCGGGTCCATCCAGCCGCCAAGGTCAAACAGCACGTCGATATTTTGCCGCTTGATAAGATTGGCCAGCACCGGCGAGGCAAGGTTTTGGACATTATGCCACTCATGCGCAATGTCGCGAAAGGCTTGGCTTGCCCAGTCCTCACGCGTACCGCGGTTAAAGATTACCAGATCACACGCCTCGGCCATGGCGCGAAACGCCGCTATGGTAAAGAAATAGACCGGCGAGACGCAAAACAGCGGCGACAAGAGCGCAACCCGCTTGCGTCCGGTCAGATTAGGCACACCCGCCAAGGCCTGCTGGCTATAGGCAAAGCCGGGCATGACCAGTTCGCGCTGCGCAAAGTCCATCAAGGCGTCTGAAAGTTCCTGATCGGTCTCGTCGCGATCATAGAGCTTGGACATCAATATGGTCAGCTCGGCATCGGCCCTGTGTTGCGCCATGCCAAGCAAGGGCGTGACCCGCTCACGCGCGCCGACGGCGTCGCCATACTCGTTCATATCCAGATCAGCCATGGCCAGCAGGGCCGCGCCATTGGCAGGGTCATGCTTTAGCACATGGGTCAGGGCCTCATCTGCGGCCTCGACCTCGCCGCGAGCCCGATGCACCTTGGCGCGCAACAGATGGCTTTGCCAAAGGTCGCGCTTGATCGCCAGCGCCTGGGCTGAAAACCGCATGGCCTCAGCAAAACCGCCCTTGCCCAGATGGCACAAGGCCAGATTATGTTTGACCTCATAAAGGCTGCTATCAATATCATTAGCCGCCGAATAGAGCCGCACCGCAGCATCCCAGGCCCCCGCATCACGTTGGGCGCGGGCCGAAGCGATCAAGGATGCAAGGTGCGCCCTAGCCGGCATAAGCGCGACCTATTTGCCAAGCAAGAAGCGCTGGGTGGTTGTCAGGGCCTGGCTTGGGTCCGTCCCCGCCAGCAGCAGCATATTGAGCATATTATCAGCCACCGTGGTGGCCGAGGTCACATACTGGCTCTTGACCTCAAACGCGGTCTGGATCGCATTAACTACATCGAAATTCGTCCGAACGCCGCCCTCATAGCTTTTGCGGGTAGCCTGGACGCTCAATTCGGCGGAATTGATCGCCTTGCGGCTAATGTTCAAGGCCTTTTGCCCGGCATTCACCAAGGCATAGAGGCGCTCGAAATTGACCTGCACATCCTGCTCAACCTTCATGCGCTCATCCGTGGCGCGGCGGGCTTGGGCGGACGCACTGCCGGCCTGGATAAACCCGCCTGCGGTAATCGGTGCCGTCACCGAAATACCGACATAGCTGATGTCATCCTTGCCCGTATAGGTTTTTGACGCGGTGGCATTGACGGTTGGAAACAGGCCACCCTTGACCCGTTGGGCGTCCAGTTCGCTGACCCGCTCCGACTGTCTTGAGGCGATAATTTGCGGGTTTGATGTGCGCAAGGCTCCCACATACTCCCCTACCGACAGGATATCGACCTCGCCATTTTGATCGGGCAACTGAAAGTCCAGGGCCCCGGGCGCCTCCCCAATCATGGTCGATAGCTTGTTATTGGCCGCCGCCGCCTCACCCTCAAACAAGAGCTGATTGGCCATGGCTTGTTCATAACGCACTTCAATATCGCGTGAATCAGTAACGGTCCCTTGGCCTGCGCTATACATCCGTGCCGAGCGCTCGGACTGTTCGCGCAAGGCCGAGACCTTGGCCTGATTCAGCTTGACGTTCTCATTGGCCCGGATCAGGTCAAAGATTGCCTTGAACACACGCTGCGCCAACTCGGCCTCACGGACTGAATAGGTCGATTTGGCAAAAGCCCGGCGCGGCCCTTGCTGGCGCACGGTCGCCAAACGGTCCAGGCTGAATATGGGCTGGGTAATCGACAAGACCTGGCGGGTCTGGTTGTCGGTCGGGATATTGGTCATGCTATAACTGGCTTGCGGCAAATAGGCAGCCAAGGACTGACGCGATGAGGCAATATTGATGTCGCGCTCGGCGCTGGCCGACATAAATTGCGGGTCATGCTTTCGCGCCAGATTATAGGCCTCGACCAGATCGACCGCCCCCGCTGAGCTCGCAGTCATCAGGGCCACAGCAACGGAAAACAATGAAATCGCTTTAATTTTCACAGCATTAATCCTTAAAAGAGCGCGCTAGCTTGTCTAACAGCGGCTTGAGGAAATAGCTCATAAAGGTCCGCTCACCGGTCTTGATGATCACGTCTACGGGCATGCCCGGCTGCACCCGAAGGCCGCTCAGTTTCTTCTGACCTTCGGGCGTTACCTCGACCTGGGCCAGATAGTACTCCTTGGGCGCATTGGGGTCCTTGCTGTCCTGTCCAATCTGCAGATCACCGCCCACCAGCACGACCTTGCCGTCGATCACCGGCGTGGTGGTCTGGTTAAAGGCGATAAACCGGATATCGGCGCCCAGGCCGACCGTGATCTTGTCAACCAGATCGGGCGTGACCTTGATTTCGGCGATCAGTCGTCCATCACGCGGGACAATTTCTGCTAGGGTCTGGCTGCCTGAGATAACACCGCCAACCGTCACGACCTTTAGCCCCACCACGGTGCCCGACACCGGCGCGCGGATTTCTGACAATTGCTGGTCAAACCGTGCGGCCGACACCTTCCCGGCATAGGCCTCTTTGTTTTTCTGAATTTCAGAGAGCTGGGTCTCGATTTCCTTCAGATAGGCGGTCCTGGCCCGAGCGATCTCAGCCCTAATCTTGGCTATTTCCGAGCTGGCATTGGCCAGCGCCGCCTGCTGCTCGGCCTGCCCCCTGAGTGTGCTATTGGCTTGGGTACGCGGAATATAACCCTCCTTGGCCAATTGCTGACTATTGCTCAGCTCTTCATTGAGCGTGCCCAACTGAATGCGGTGAGACGCCATGGCGCTGCTCAAGCCACCGATCTGGGCTTGAAGACCCTGGATCGTGCTTTGATATTCTGCGCGCCGGGCTGAAAACAATTGCTGCTGCACAGCCTTGGACTCTGAAACCCGTTCGCTGTCGCCCAGACCCGCAAGCTCTGGCACCCAGACAATAGACCCAAGGCCCAGCCGTTCGGCCTTTAATCGCGATTCATTGACCAGCAGATCAAGATACTGAAGCTCGAAATTCGCCAGGTTGGCCTCTGTATTGAGCGGGTTCACCTTGATCAGAATATCGCCCTTATTGACCTTGGAGCCCTCCTTGACCAGGATCTGGGTGACCACGCCTCCGGTCGGGTGCTGAACAAGCTTGCGATAGCCCGAGACCACGACCGTACCCATGACCGGCACGCCCGAAGCGATCGGCATGGTCACCGACCAGACCAAAAACACCGCAAATGCGATCAAAAACCAAAGCGAGCCCTTTTTGCGGACCTCGGACTCTTCAATTGCGACCGGCTCTAGCCCGTTTTCGGACAGCTTATTGGGATCATAAGGGTTCCACGCCGTGATCAATGCGCTTGATCGACGATCTATGGCGGCAAACAGAGCGAGCATACGCCGTTTCATGCCTTAGGCCTGCATCTTTTCAGCGGCCGCAGCGACGGGGGCCGCAGGCGCATCGGGCTGGAGATTGACGGGCGCTGCAGGTGTAACCTCTGCCGCTATCGCATCGGGCGCAGGCCTTTCTGGCTCGGGTACTGGCGAAGCGGGCATTGCCGCCATCGGCGCCGGAGGCACCGGCACCGGCGTTGGCGCTTGAGGCGGCGCAGCGGGGGTCGCCGCTACTGGGGCCGCTACTGGGGCCGGAGCCGTCACAGGGGCCGGGGTTTGTGGAACCGGGGCAACCTTAGCCACCGGGGCTGCAACAGCCGCCGAAGTCTCACCACTCCCCGAATTGACAAGCTGCAGATTTTGCACCGCGCGAAGCATGTCCTTGGTCGCGCCGTAGCCGACCTGGGTCCCCGCCCGCAGCACCAAGAGATTGTCCGCCACCGCAACAAGTCGCGGCCTGTGGGTGGTCAATATGACGCTGGAGCCCATCGCCTTGATGACTGAGACCGCTTGTATCAAGACATTTTCACCCGCCTCATCAAGGCTGGCATTAGGCTCGTCCATGACCACATATTTGGGATTGCCATACAGCGCCCGGGCAATCGCCAGGCGTTGCTTTTGACCGCCCGACAGCACAAACCCTGCCTCGCCGATCAGGGTGTCATAACCGTCCGGAAACGCCAATATGGCTTCATGCATACCGATCAGCCGCGCGGCCTCGATAACCTTTTCAGGATCCACCGTGTTCAGGCGCGCAATGTTTTCCGCAATGGACCCATCAAAGAATTCAATTTCTTGAGGGACATAGCCGATATACTGACCAACCTCATCATGGTTCCATTCGCTCAACTCGACGCCGTCTAGCCGCACAGAGCCTAGGCTCGGCTTCCACACGCCGATCAATAGCCGGGTCAGGCAGGTCTTGCCCGAAGCACTTGGCCCAACAATGCCCAGCGCCGTTCCCGGCACCACCTTGAAACTAATCTCGGTCAGGACAACCGTCTTTGAGCCTGGCGGTATGGCCGAGACCCCGGACACATCGAGAAAACCAAGCGGTTTTGGCAACTGCATCCGAGACTGAACAATCTCGTCCTCACGGATCAAGGTATTGATCCGGTCATAGGCTTGGCGCGCGCTAACAATGTCTTTCCATTGGCTGATCAGGTGCTGGATTGGCGAAACCGCTTTTGAGATCAGCATGGACGCGGCCATCACCATGCCGCCCGTGATCAGTCCAGACAGGGCAAGCCATGCCCCCAGCGCCATTTGCAGTGACCCCAAGGCCTTGCCCAAAAATCCGCTAATGCCACCGGTTAAACCAGCTGCCTCGCTGGCATTGACTTGATACTGCAAGAACTTGCGGTGGCGGTCGTGCCAGCGCTTGCGCACCGCACCCATCATGCCAAGCGCCAAGGTCGCCTCGGCTTGACGCAAGCTATTGGCGGCTACCCGCATGGCCTCTGCATTCTCGTCATTAGATGCCTTAAGGATCGGGGCCGAAACCTTCTGGGTCGTATAGCTGGCAACCAGCATCAACAAGGTCGCGGCAAAGACGAAAATGGCCAAGAAGGGATGAAACATAGCCCCAACAATCACGAATACGACCGCAAACGGCGCATCCATCAGGGCCTGGATGGGCCGCCCGGTGAAAAACTGCCGCAGAGCCAGAAGGTCGCCAAGAATCTGGTGAACATTGACATTTCTGTGCCCGACAAACCGCCGGAACGAGGCGTCAAACACCGTGGCCGCCAGGTCCCAGTCGATCCGCAGGGAAATCCGCACCATTAGGCGACTGCGCAGCCACTCCAGCGCTGACCAAAAGACATAAAGCCCTATGATCATAACCGTGAGGGTGACCAGGGTCACACCGCTGCGTGCGCCAATCACCCGGTCAAACACATTCCACATGAAGATTATGGGCGCGATGGACAGTAATTGCACGCATGCCGTGAGCATGAAACCTAGATAGAAAGACCGCCTGCAATCATACAGAATCTGCGCCACCGGTGTTCGGAAGCTCGACTCACGCTGATGGTCAACCATGATCTAAACACCTATAATTGCCATCAAATGACCACATGGTGCACAAACGGGTCATCCTCGGTACCTATGAGCTTGACCTCAATCGGTGCATTTTCGAGATCATGCAGGAATGTCGGCGTTGCATTAACAACATCAAGCTCGGAGAACCCAAGCTCAACGAGTTTAGCCATTGCACCATCCGTATTCGTGATAACTTCTGCAGTCGATTGGTCGACAACAAGTGCGACGTGACTTGCACCATTAAACAAGGCCGTCTTGGCGTTGTTATCGCTATCGAGTATCCTTAGCAAGTCGTTAAGTTCAGCCTCGCTGATCTTACCGTCAACAATGCCAAGATCCACATAAACAGGCTTGTCATCCGCCGGGGCGGTGAGTTCCACCAGATCGACGCCGAGCTTGGACATATCCACCAGGCTGGTTGCAACCACATTGCCCGAATGGGTGGCATCAAGCACCAGCTCGGTCACAGGCAGGACTTCGAGCATACCCGCATCCGTTAGCGAGGCCATCAGGGCATCATCAATCGTTACGGTTGCGGTTGCATCAATCAGGATCTGGCTGACACCGTTATCCTGCAAGGCTTGAATCAGTTGGCCATAGAGGTCAGGTTGGGCCACGCCCGACAGCAGGTCTATGCCCAGCAAGTGACCAATATCGCCGCCCTGCCTTAGATCGGCATCGGTAATGTCGAGCACGCCGTCGAGCAAGGACGCCGAATGCTCGCTGGCGAAGGTTGCAACCTTGTCGGAGACGGCCAGATCAGCCGGCGTGTCAACCGCCAGATGTTCGACAGACCGAAGGCTGGTCGCCATATGCGTACCGGCTGCCCCAACCGTGATTTCATCATTTGGCGCAAAATCCAGCCCCGCGGCTACCAAGGCGCTGCTTTGAATATCCGTTATCGAAGCCGCGCCAGCATAGGCAGAACCGCCAATATCCAGATGATCTATGCCCGCCGCTGCCAATTGCCCTGCAAGCGTGCTCATATCCACGCCGACTAGATCACTGGCGCTGACGTTTAAGGTCACGTCCAGCGACGCGTCCGAATGGCCATCGGTGATAAAGGTCGGCAAATGACCGGCGTCCAGCGTATTGAGACCGCCCGCCCCGCCCAGATCAATATTCAGATGCGTCTGGCCAGCCGCTGGCGCAACCGCATCAACCCCCAGGGCCATCAAGGAAGACAGGCTGGTCGAAACATGGGTGCCTGCTGCACCCGCAGACACAGTGATCGTATCGGCCCCGGCAAAGTCCAGCCCTGCGGC
>JBIIZD010000002.1:0-66665 GCA_044346445.1 Caulobacteraceae bacterium | reverse complement strand
TTTGCTGCAATGCAGCGAAACCCATTGCCCAAAATGAGCGCAGCCGCCCCCTAGGTCAAGAAAAACCCCGCCAAGCCTAGGCCAGCGGGGTTAATCTTTAATCTATTTCAAGTCAGATTACAGGCCAGCCTTGGTCAGTTCGTCCATAAGTTCGGGCACAGCGTTCTTGTAGTCTGCGACCAGGCCAAAATCGGCGACCTGGAAGATCGGGGCATCGGCGTCCTTATTGATGGCGACAATGACCTTGGAGTCCTTCATGCCGGCCAGGTGCTGGATGGCGCCAGAAATGCCGATAGCGACATAGAGCTGAGGCGCAACCACCTTGCCGGTTTGACCGACCTGATAGTCATTGGGGGCATAGCCCGCATCGACGGCGGCGCGGCTGGCACCGACCGCAGCGCCCAGCTTATCGGCCAAGGGCTCGATAATGCGCTGGAACTCTTCAGCAGAGCCCATGGCCCGGCCACCGGACACCACAATCTTGGCTGCCGACAGTTCGGGCCGATCCGACTTGACGATCTCGTCGGAGACAAAGCGCGTATGGGCTTGAGCGCCAGCGCCGGTCACGGTTTCAATCGCCGCAGAGCCGCCCTCGCCTGCCGCCTTAAAGGCGGTGGCCCGCACCGTGATCACCTTTTTGGCGTCAGCGGACTGGACCGTTTCCAGCGCATTACCGGCATAGATGGGGCGCACAAAGGTCGAGCCGTCGATCACCTCGATGATTTCCGAGATCGGGGCCACGTCCAGCTTGGCCGCAATGCGCGGGGCATAGTTCTTGCCCGACGATGTGGCGGGGATCAGTATGGCGTCATAACCGCCCGACAGGCCGATAACGGTTTCGGTAACTGCCTCGGCAATCTGCTTGCCGAGCACATCGCTCTGCGCCAACAGCACCTTGCGCACGCCCGCAATCTTGGCAGCCTCGGCGGCAACGCCATCAGCGCCTTGACCCGCGACCAGCACATCCACATCGCCCGAAAGGGCCAGGGCCGCCGTGACAGTCTTGTGAGTATTATCCTTCAACGACGCATTGTCGTGATCGGCGATGACCAGAACAGCCATTAGAGGACCCCCGCTTCGGTTTTCAGTTTCATGACCAGTTCAGCAGCCGATTCGACCTTGGCACCGCCCTGGCGCTTTGGGGGTTCGGCCACTTTCAAGACCTTGAGGCGCGGCGCAGTATCGACGCCGTAATCGCCAGGAGCCTTGACATCGATCGGCTTCTTCTTGGCCTTCATGATGTTGGGCAAGGAGGCATAGCGCGGCTCATTGAGGCGCAGGTCCGCCGTGACAATGGCGGGCAGGTCAATGCTGAGGGTCTGAAGACCGCCATCAACCTCGCGGGCCACCTGGGCCTTGTCGCTGGACAGCTCAATCGAGGAGGCAAACGTGGCTTGCGGCCAGTCGAGCAAGGCGGCCAGCATCTGGCCAACGGCATTATTATCGCCGTCAATTGCCTGCTTGCCCATGATGACGAGGCTTGGGGCTTCTTCGCCGACCACCGCCTTGAGCAGTTTGGCAACCGCCAAGGGCTCCAGATCATCATCGGTCTGGATCAACAGACCGCGGTCCGCGCCCATGGCAAGCGCGGTGCGGATGGTTTCCTGCGCCTGGATGGGGCCAACCGACACGGCGACGATTTCGGTGACAATGCCCTTTTCCTTGAGGCGCACGGCCTCTTCGACCGCGATCTCGCAGAAGGGGTTCATGGACATTTTGACATTGGCCAGATCAACACCGGTTTGATCGGCCTTGACCCGTACCTTGACGTTATAATCTACAACCCGTTTGACCGGGACCAGAACCTTCATGAGCCTTCAATGCCTCAGCTATTGGATGCGGAAAAAGAGTTCAACAAATCAGGTGTGCCGAACTCAAAAATGGCGCGGCAAACTGACAATTAGGGGGCCTTCTGTCAACGGCGGATCAGACTTTGTTCGGACATATTTTTCACCCATTTTGCGCCGCCCTCTGCGGCGATCCTTGCGAATTTCCCTCATATTGATCATAGAGACAAAATGAACAAGATCATCGACCGTTTGAAGGTGCTATTCCTTTCAGCCTTTGTGCTGGGCTGCGCCGCCGTCATTGCCTATCAGATTTTTTATATCCGCCCTCGTGATGCGTGCGAGGCCAACCAGAACTGGTGGGACCCGCAAACCCGTATCTGCGCTGTCCCGGTCAAGCTATCGGCCCTGACGGGGCGGCCAAACAAAGCCAAACCCGCATCCGAACAACCCAGCTCAGCCACGCCCAAGCCCTAGCGGTTCGCGCCCGGCGTCCATAAGACATCGGCCCGGCCGCGATCATTGGTCCAGCGCGCGGCGACAAATAACAGGTCTGACAGGCGGTTTAGATACTTGACCGCAGGCTCTGACACGGTCTCACCGTCAATCTGAGCCAAGAACACGGTCGCCCGCTCGGCCCGCCGACACACGGTCCGGGCCAGATGCAGGGCCGCAGACGCCGCACTGCCTGCGGGCAGGACAAATGAGGTCAAGGGCTCTAGCGCGTCATTCAGTCCGTCCAGTTCCTGTTCGAGCCGGTCAACCTGGCCTTGGGTTATGCGCAAGGGCGTCCAGCCGAGGGGGGCACCGCGCTCTGGCGTCGCCAAATCTGCACCCAGATCAAAAAGATCATTCTGTATCCGCTCGAACATAGCATCGAGCAAGGGCTCTGATACGGTGTGCTGACGCACCAGTCCCAGACAGGCATTGGTCTCATCCACAGCGCCATAGGCCTCGACCCGAGGATCGAACTTGGCCACCTCCTCGCCATTGGCAAGGCGCGTCAGCCCGCCATCGCCCGTCCGCGTATAGATTCGGTTGAGCGTTACCATCCGTGGAAATGGCTCTTGGCCCACATACCAGCGCAAAGCACCAAGACCGCAATGAATTGCAGCAGGACGCGCAGGCGCATCAGCTTGTTGGAATAGGACCGGCCAAAATCTCCGCCCCGGAACAGGGCATAGATTCCCACACCCAATGTGGCGAGCACAGCAAGCAAAACGGCGGGGATCAGGATATTGAACAAATTATGCATTCCATAAACATAGGGCAGAACCGCACCGGCGACCATATGGCAGGCTGGCGTCCGGCCTAAAAAATGCACTCGCTTGAAAGCCGGCTCACTAACAAGGCTTAGTCTCTGTAAATCTTACAAAAATAGCCCGCAATAGGAGGTGCAAATCTCTTAAAAATGTATGATAGCGTTAATTATCTTATATAGTCGCCCCCTCTCTCGCCCCTTGGCAAAGCCGCCATGGAGACAGAAAGTATGCCCGTGACGCATTTGAATGCCGCGCCTGCGCCGTCAAAACGATCGATTGGCAAGGCCAGGACTCGCGAAAAAATACTTCAGGCGGCCAAGGCCATGTTTATGAGCCATGGGTTTGACGGTGCCAATCTGCGCGCGATTGCTACCCAGGCTGGCCTGTCCACCGGCGCCCTATTTGCCAATTTCGAGAACAAGGCCGACCTGTTTAATGCAATTGTTATGGCGGAGTACGAACTGCTGGCCGAAGCCTTTGCCAAGACCCCACAATCTGGCCTGGATGTTCTCAGCGACCTAATGGCCTTGATGGACACAACCTGTGCATTTTTCTGGCCGCAATTACCGTTTGCCCAGGCCTTGTTCAGCACGGACTGGACAAGCCAACCTGGCCTCTATCTGGAGCGTGAAAAGGCTTTCGCGCCGATCCTTGCCCAGATCGCCCGACGGCTGGAACAAGGCAAGCTGGCCGACACGATCCGCAAGAGCCTCGATACGGCCCAGACCAGCCGACAAATCGCCACCCTGTTTGTCGCCAGCCTACAGGCCGCCATTCAGACCGGTCAGGACCGCGCCAGCATCGAGGCCGACATGACCCAAACCCTCAAGACCCTGGCCGAGGGCTGGCAGCCCTAGGCGTTTGGACCGTCTTCGAGCAAGCGCCGGGCAATGACCTGGGCCTGGATTTCGCCAGCGCCCTCGAATATGTTCAAGATGCGGGCGTCTTGCAGCACGCGGCTAATGGCATATTCCAGCGCAAAGCCGTTACCGCCGTGAATCTGCAAGGCATTATCGGCGCTCATCCAGGCGACCCGCGCGGCCAAGAGCTTGGCCATGCCGGCCTCTAGGTCACAGCGCTTGTCATTATCCTTGGCCCGGGCGGCATAATAGGTCAGTTGCCGCACGCCCATAATCTCGGCGGCCATCATGGCCAGCTTGTTGTGCACGCGGGGAAACTCAAAAATCGCCTGACCAAATTGCTTGCGGTCCAGGGCATAGCTAAGGCCGATCTCCATGGCATTTTGCGCCACGCCAACGGCGCGGGCTGCGGTCTGGATGCGGGCGCTCTCAAAAGTAGCCATCAGCTGCTTAAAGCCCTGCCCCTCGACCCCGCCAAGCAGGTTTTCGGCTGGCACCTTGAACCCGTCAAAGGCCAGCTCGTACTCCTTCATACCGCGATAGCCCAAGACCTCGATCTCACCGCCACTCATGCCGGGCGTAGGGAAATCAGACTGGTCATTGCCGCGCAGCTTGGGCGCCAAGAACATGGACAGGCCGCGATAATCGGTGGTGTTGGGATCGGTGCGCACCATCATGGTCATGACATCGGCCCGGGCCGCATGGGTGATCCAGGTCTTGTTGCCCGTCACGACATAATCATCGCCGTCACGCACAGCCCGGGTGCGCAGGGCCCCCAGATCAGAGCCGGTATTGGGCTCGGTAAACACAGCGGTCGGCAAGATTTCAGCCGAAGCGATCTTGGGCAGCCAATATTGCTTTTGCGCCTCAGTGCCGCCGGTCAAGATCAGCTCGGCCGCGATTTCGGAGCGGGTGGCCAGCGAGCCCACGCCAATATAGGCGCGGCTAAGCTCTTCAGAGACGACGCACATGGCCATCTTGCCCATGCCCGAGCCGCCGTATTCCTCTGGAACCGTCAGGCCAAACACACCCAGATCGCCCAGTTCCTTGATCAGTTCGATTGGAATGAGCTGGTCCTTTAAGTGCCATTGATGGGCAAAGGGCGTGACCTTGGCCTCGGCAAGTGAATGAAACTGATCGCGGATCATTTCGAACGTCTCGTCCAGACCCGTGGCCTCTAGCGTTGGCCGACCCTTGGCTTGAGCTAAAAGCGTGGCAAGCCGGGTCTTGACCGCCTGTGTGCCGCCAAAGCTCAGCAGGGCCGAGATGGAGGGTGTGCGCAGGCCGTCGATCTGGGCCTGGTCCATGCCCATCTGGGCCGGGCGGATCACCTCGCCCTGATTCATCGAAATGCCGCCAAGCATTTGCGCGGCATATTCGCTGATCAGGAGCTGGGCCAGCAGGGACTCAACCTCGCCAAACCTGCCTTCGGCGTCCAGATTATCGGCCCAATTGGCAACCTCTCGAAACAGTTCGGCATAGGTGGCATACCAGCCAAACCCGTGCACCGCATGCTGCTCGCGGTCCAAGGCCTTGCGATCGAGCTTGCCATCCGTGCAGACCAGCGCCCTGATCGTCAGGCGCGCCTGGGCGACAAAGCCTTCCGCCGACACAGCCGCACTGCGCAGATGCGTACGCAGATCGGGCAGGATTAGGGTGGCGTGGTCAGCGATAATGGTCGCGGCGATATTCATGGCAAGCCCTCAAAAGTCCGGACATTTAGTATAGGGCAATTGCTGGTCCGGACAATTGGCGTGTGGCAAAAAGTTTGCGGACCCAAGCCTGAGCTCAACCCAGATTCAGGGATTGCCGGTTAATTGAATGTGAGAGGCCCCCGCCTTCGCCGCGCAGGCGGAAGGGGCGGGGGCTGCTTAGTTCCCATGCAGCGCCTGTCGAAGCACCGGCATACCAACCTGCCCCCTCCCCCTCTTTCCCCGTGCAGGCGGGGATCCAGATGATGGATCACAGGCTGTGCGAAACGGTCTGGGTCCCCGCCTTCGCGGGGAAAACGGAGGGGCGGGAGGTTCGCGCCTTGCTATCCTGAGCCAATCGAAGCACCAGAATGTCCCACTCCCCCTCCGCCTTCCCCGCGCAGGCGGGTATCCAGCGTGTGGATCACAGGCTGTGCGAAACGGTCTGGGTCCCCGCCTTCGCGGGGAAAACGGAAGGGGTGAGAGGTTCGCGCCTTGCTGTCCTGAGCCAATCGAAGCACCAGAATGTCCCACTCCCTCCCCCTCCTTCCCCGCGTAGGCGGGGATCCAGTGTGTGGATCACAGGCTGTGCGAAACGGTCTGGGTCCCCGCCTTCGCGGGGAAAACGGAGGGGTGGGCGGGTTGAACCTAGGCCACAAACCCCTTCCAATTGCGCATATAGGTGACGAAGGCGGGGCTAAGGCCTTCGTTCAACAGATGCGCCTCGGTCACCGGCAGGGCGATTGGCGTAAAGTCTGGATTGGCCTTGATCTGAAGTGGATAGTCATGGTGCAGGACCGCGCCGCGGCCGATCAGGACGAAGTCTGCGCCCTTGTCTAGGCAATCGCGGGCGCTCTGGGCCGATAAGACCTTGCCAGCCACCCCAACCCGCACATGGCCGCGATCCAGACCCATAAACCAGGCCATCAGGCTGCGGTCCTTAAACGCCTCTTCTTCTGGCAGCTTGTTCACATCCCAAAGCGACAGGTCGATATAGTCCAGATCACCCGCCGTCATCAGGGCCTGGGTCAGCTCTAGTATCTCGGCCAATTGCAAGCCAAACCGCTCGGGCGACAGACGCAGGCCCAGATTAAAGTCGGCGCGGCAACGGGCGCGAATGCCGACAATAATCTCCATAATCACGCGAGCGCGGTTTGTCAGTGAGCCGCCAAACCGGTCGGAGCGTTGATTGATCTCACCGCTGAGGAATTGGCAAAGAATATAGCCGTGTGCGCCATGTAGCTCGACCCCGTCAAAGCCTGCCTTTTGCGCCCGCTCAGCCGCCGCAATAAAGTCCTCGATCAATTGCTCGACCTCGGCTGTGGTTAGGGCACGGGCCGAAAACTCAGCATTGTCTGACGGGCAGACCGGGGCCTCGCCGATTAGGTCCTTGGGCGAGCGCATACCGGCATGATGCAATTGCACCACTGCCAAACTGTCTTCAGCCTTTATGGCGCTGGCCAGACGGGTCAGGCCTTCGAGATGGATGTCCGAAAAAATCCCCAACTGACCGGCAAAGCCCTGGCCAATGGCCTGGACATGCGCGGCGCAGGTCATGGTCAGGCCAAACCCGCCCTTGGCCCGCAAGGTCAGCCAATGAAACTCCTCATCCGACAAACGCCCATCGACATGGCTTTGCTGATTGGTCAGCGGCGCCAGCATGAAGCGGTTCTTCATGGCCGGGCCGCGCTTAAAGGTCAGGGGGGCGAACAGGTCAGTATTGGACAAGACAATTACTCCAGAAATTTTTAGGGGCGCAAAACCGAAGTCTTACCCTTATAGGTCCAAGCCAACCTATACAAAGCCTTGATGAGTGCCAATGAAACCTCCTGCCTGGCGTCTTGACGCCGCCGCCTATAGCCACGCCTTTGAGATCCAGACCCGCTATCGCGACGAGGACAGTCTGGGCCATGTCAATAATATCGCCGTCGCTGGCAATTATGACGAGGCACGTTCGCGCTTCATGCAGTATATTTTCAGGCCAGAAAACGCGCTGGAGCGGGTGCGCATTGTCACGGCAGACACCTATGTCCGATTTTTGGGCGAGGTGTTTCACCCCGACCAGATTCATATTGGCAATGCGATCTTGCGCATTGGCACCGCCTCGTTCCAGATCGCCCAGGGCCTGTTCCAGAACGGGGTTTGCGTGGGTATTTGTGACACCACATTTGTTCAGGCCACGGAAAAAGGCAGCACCCCGATTTCGGACAAGCTGCGCGCGGTTCTAGAAACCCACCTTGTCAAAGGCGCTTAACAAGGCTTGCCGAGCATGGACCGCGCGCCTTAACCTAGGCCGGACGCATGACCAGACACCGATCTGGCAGAGCAAAGGACAGAGATTATGACGACCAAACGCCTGGGCCGCAGCCCGATTGTTGTTTCCGACATTTGCATGGGCACCATGACCTTTGGCTCCCAGGCCGATGAAAAGATGTCGCACCGCATTCTAGACATGTCGCTCGAGGCCGGGATCAATTTCTATGACACGGCGGAAAACTATCCCGTGCCGCCCAAGGAAGAATGGGCCGGGCGGACCGAGGAAATTGTCGGGCGCTGGATGAAGACCAAGCGGCGCGATGAGCTGATCATTGCCACCAAGGTTTGCGGCCCCAGCCATGGCTGGATCAAGGGCAGCCAGCGCGCGGGCATGACCGCTCTGGACCGTCACAATATTGTCCGCGCGGTCGAGGACAGCCTAACCCGCATGGGCACCGACTATATCGACCTTTATCAGACCCATTGGCCCGATCATGGCGCACGCTATGAAGACGCCCTGCGCGCCCTCGATGATCTGGTGGAATCGGGCAAGGTGCGGATTATTGGCTGTAGCAATGAGACCAGCTGGGGCCTGATGAAGAGCCTGTCGGTGTCCGAGCGCGAGGGACTTGCCCGCTACGAAACCATCCAGAACAATTTCAGCCTCAATAGCCGCCGGTTCGAGGACGAGCTGGCCCAGGTCTGCCGCCAAGAGGGCGTTAGCCTGATCCCCTATTCCCCGCTCGCTGGCGGGGTCCTGTCGGGCAAGTATAATGGCGGTGCGACGCCAGAAGGCGCACGCTTCTCCGGCTATCTGAAAATGGGTGGCCGACAAGGGGCTATGGCCAAACGCTTTATCAATGAAAAGTCCCTGGCCGCGACCGAGCGGTTTGGCGCGATTGCGGCTGAGGCTGGCATGTCGCTGGTTACGCTTGCCACGGCCTGGAGCAAGCAGCACGACTTTGTCGCCTCGACCATTGTCGGCGTAACCCATACCGACCAATTGGCCGAGATCTTCGCCGCCGCTGATCTGGTGCTGAGCGATGAGGTGATGAAGGCAATCAATGCGGTCTCAAAAGAGATCATGTATCCGATGGGCTAGGGATGATTGGGTGGCTGGGCGCGCGCTCAGCCACCCGTCTCTTCAGTCTTCCATATCGCCCTTGATAAAGCCCCTGGCCCTCCAAAAGGCGGCGCAGGCTATGACGCCGGGCAGGGTAGACAGCAATAGGGCCCAGCGCACCCCCTCGCCCTTGCCCATGCCAAGGCTAATGGCGCAAAAATCACTCAAGACCCCGACCAGAAGCGGGCCAAGGCCTAGCCCAATCAGATTGATGATGAACAGCAAGACCGCCGAGGCTGTGGCACGGGTGCGGATTGGCGAAATGCTCTGGGCCGTCGCATAGATGGGACCATACCAGAGCGAGGCGAACACGGTGGATAGCGATAAGAGGCAAAGGGCTAAGGTCACATTCGGTGCCCACAGCATGGCGCCATAGAGCGGCATTGATGCCAGCATTCCAAGGGTTGGCACCGCCATCCAGTAGCGAATATCACGCTTGCCTAGGCGATCGGCCAATTGGCCGCCAATAAAGGCCCCAATCGCGCCGCCAAGACCGGTCCCTAGACCAAGCGCTATGCCCAAAAACCCGCCTGCCTTTAGGCCAAAGGGTGCAGCAAGGCTCGCCAGTTCCTCAGCATGGATGCGGAAAAAGAACGAGGCGGTGAAGGGCGCGTGGCCATAGCCGATAAAGGCCACCACAGATGTGCCCACGGCAATATGCCAAAAGGTGCGCTTGCGAAACAGCTCTGTCAGCACTTCGCGATAGGTCGCGCCCTGCGCCGCGGCGGCCACGCCAACCTGCTTTAGGCGCGGCTCGATCAGGGTAAAGCCTGCAATCAGGGCAAAGATTACGCCGGGCAGGCCGCAGACAATAAAGGCCATCCGCCAGCCATAGGCATCGGCAATCATGCCGCCAATGGCAAGGCCAACCAGCGAGCCCAGCGGCGTGCCCATGGAGTAAAAGGCAATGGCCGAGGCCCGCTGCTCGCGCGGCACATAATCCGCAATTAGCGAATGGGCCGCTGGCGTACAGCCTGCCTCACCCACCCCGACCCCAATCCGGGCCAAGACGAGCTGGAAAAAGTTTTGGGCAAGACCACACAGGGCCGTAAACACCGACCAGACCGCCAGAGACGTGGCGATAATGGCTGGCCTGTGCCGCCGCTCGGCCAGTCGCGCAATCGGCAGGCCCAGCACGGTATAAAGGACGGCAAAGGCCAGACCCGTCAGCATGCCAAGCTGCCAGTCCATCAGGCCCAGCTCATTCTTGATCGGCTCGGCCAGGATATTGATCACCTGGCGGTCGACAAAGTTCAGGATATAAATGATCAAGAGCACGGTCATGGCATAGCGCCGATAGCCGTCTGATACCTTGGGTTGGACCGCGCTTGGCGCGTTCACAGCCTGGTCCGTCATCTAGACAACCTCCCGATACAGCCTCTTTTCGAGGCCTTTTCCAGAGCTTGGCCTATTCTAGAGTTTCTGACCAGTCGCTTATTTGGGCGCCGCTTTTGCCTTGGCAGGCTCCTGATCAGGCTGGGGTTTCGTAGCGCGTCCCTTGTCAATCCATTCAGGCGGGGCGCCTAGGGGCGAAAAGCGATTCAAAAAGCCCTTAACGCCGGGTCCCTCGCCATAGACCTTACAGGCGGCGCCATTAACCGCTTTTTGCTGCTCGAAGGCCTTGGAACCGGGCTTGGGCGCAGCAGATAGATTGGATTTGACGGGGGACTTGACGGGTTTCAAAACCTTAACAAAGGCCGATGAAAACCCGCCCGAAAACGCATAGGCATCACTGATCTGCGACAAGCCGCCCGTATCGAGTAAATTGGCCTTTCGTGACCAGACCAGACTGGCCAATTGCTGGCCATCAGGGGACAGAACCTCGGCTTCGGCGGACAAAAGCCCAAGGCCGATGGGAAGGCGAGAGACGGGTGAAAAGAACCCGATGGCCGATGAGGCGGCGGACGCCTTTGCGCTGGTCGGTGAAAAATCGGTCACAAACGCCGCAAGCTCCAGGCTATCGGCTCCGGCCTGATCAACAATCTGATAGTAACCGGCCAAGGCATTGCACATGTCCCGCGCGATCGCATTGCTAACCAGATTCAGGTTCGCATCCCCGGCCTTAGCCGCAGCCGATGCTGTAATAACAACGGGGCGGATGTGGATACGCTTATATTCGGCAAGGCCGTCATGGTTCGCAAACGTCTTATAGCGCGCAACCACGCCTTTGGATTTATCAAGATTGCCATAGCCGCTCAACTGACCCGTCGGCTCGGGCAGGGTTGAACAGGCTGTCAGGCCAATGAGCGCACCCGCCACCGCCCACACCTTCAAACCGGAGCGCTTGGAAGTATTATTTAAAAAAACGGAAAACCCAGAGCGCTGCATGTAATAAATCCTAATAGAGCCAAGGACGCATTTTAACGAAATATATAATCTATATATTCAGATATCTCAATATTCAGATATCTCAAATAGACGAAAATTTATGCTGAAAAAAACAACCGGTCCCTCGTTTATCGAAGGGCCGGTTGAGCTCACAAACAAACCTGTGTTTGACTAGGTTCAATCCACGTTCGGTGGGGGAAGATTTATCTCATATCACCCCCCCGCCAAGGCCGGGGCCCAGACCGTTTCGCAAGCCCAGTAACCTATCTTCTGGCTCCCCGCCTTCGCGGGGGAAGGCGGCGGAGGGTGAAGGGCTTGAGCGTGTCGAGGCCGCGCTTCATAAGGTTCGTCAGCTTGTAGACAAACCAGATTGCCTGAGCGTGGATTGAGCCTTTGCCGATCCTAGAAAACCGGCTTGCGCCCAGGGTTTGGTGCTTCCACGCCGAGCACGCGGGCGATGGAGGGGGCGATGTCGCGCATATCCAACTCGCCCAGTGCACCCTTGGCCTTAACATCGGGACCCGCCGCGATCAGGGCTGCGCGCATCAGGGCAAGCTCAGGGAAATAGCCATGCATGCCTTTGCTCGTGCTGGGGCTAACGGCGGGCGCGGTTGGGTTGCGGCCTGATTGGAAGCCGGGCTTGAAATTGAGGAAATATTGCGCGCCGCCACCGCCTAGGGCCGCCATTTCATCTGCCTTGATCCAGCGATCAACACCAAGTTCGGGATTGGCCTTCATGGCATCCAACAGACCTTCAACCTTGGCCCGCAAGGCGGCGTCATCGGGGCGAGCCAAGACAATGGCCGAGGAACCACCGGCCATCCAGGGTGTAGCCTCCCAGGACACGATCTTGCTCGTCGCCATATCGACCTTGATCAGGCCGGCCTGAATAAAGGCGCCCATCAGGTTTACGTCCTTGGATATGGGGGCAAATCCATGATCCGAAACAATGACGATATTGATATTGGGCTGCGACTTGCGCGCGGCAGCAATGACCTTGCCAACGGCGGTATCGATCCGCTCCAGCGCTGCATGTGCCTGTGGCGTATCAGGACCGCTCTCATGCTGCACATGGTCAAGGCCAGTGAAATAGACAGTGGCAAAGCCGGGCTTTTCTTCGGCCATCAGAACTTCAGCAAATTTGCCGCGGTTTTCATCGCCCTCAACGCTTTCATCAATGCCATCAGCATAGGCGCCGACCTTGGCCTCCAACCGTTCGGTCAGGCCCTTGGTTGCCAAGGCGCGATTGAGCTTGCGGTCATCGGGCGAGCCTGAAGTCCAAAGCTGCGGCAGATTAAGATCAATGCCCTCAGCGCCAACACTGACCGGCCAATGCACATTAACGACCTTCATGCCGCCCTTATGCGCCGCCGCCCAAAGGGTGGGCACCTTGATGTCCTCGGCATACCAGTACCAGCCCTGCCGGTTCTTTTGCAGCGGGTCAAAGGTCTGATTATTGACAATGCCATGCTGAGCGGGCCAAACCCCGGTGACAATGGTTGTATGGCTAGGATAGGTCACGGTCGGCAGGACGCCGCGCACGGTCTGGGCATAGGCCCCTTCCTTGACCAGGCCCGAAAGCGTCGGCACCGACAGGCCCCGCGCCTTGGCATTGAGCACATCGGCAGGCTGTAGCCCGTCAATCGAAATCAGCAAAACCGGACCAGCCACAGCGGCGGCAGGCACCAGGGCGCTGGCGGCACTAAGGCCAAGGCAGGTCAGGACGGTGGCAATATATCGGCGCACTTGGCGGTCTCCCTACAGGATCAGAATCGCGACTATACTATGACTTGCTCATGTCAGTTTCATGATAGCTAGACCAGCAAGACTTTTATCAGGACCGAGATCGGGCTGGATGAAGGCGCGTTTGTCTGGCTATGCTGCACAAAAAATCTCAAGCGTGAGGCAAAACCCCCATGACAATAGCCTTCTTGGCCAAGGCCTATCCAAGCCTGCTTTGCGACGTGCCCGCCCCCGGCGTGGCGCGGATTAGCCTCAACCGCCCGGCCCAGATGAATGCCTATAGTTTTGGCATGACCAAGGACTTGCAAGGCGCAATCGCCGCCTTTGCTGCGGATGACGACCTCAAGGTCCTGATCCTGACCGGGGCTGGTGAGCGGGCCTTTTGCACCGGCGGCGATTTGTCTGGGTCTGAGCCCGAACACAGCCAAAAGGTAGCCAGCCAGCCCATGGGTCATGGCCGCGAAATGCGCGATGGCATGCAGGCCGTGGTCAGCGCCTTGCAGAAACTGGACAAGCCAAGCCTTGCCATGGTGCGCGGCTATGCTGTGGCCGGGGGGCTTGCCCTTGCGCTGGCCTGTGATTTTCGCTTTGCGGCGGCAAGCGCCAAGCTGGGCGATACCAGCAACAAGGTTGGACTCTTGCCCGACGAAGGCGGGGCCTGGCTGTTTCCCCGCGCCATGGGCCTAGACCGGGCCTTAAAAATGACCTTGCTGAGCGAAATCTATCCCGCCGATGAAGCGCAAAGACTGGGTCTTGTCACCGAGGTGGTCGCGGACAGCGAACTTGAGGCGCGCTGCCTGGACTTTTGCCGTCAATTGGCCGCCAAGGCCCCGCTGGCGGTGCGCCTGACCAAGATGATGATGGGCAAGGCTAGCCAGATCAGTCTGGAGGCCTCAATGCTCGATGCCCAGATGGCGGTAATGATCACCAATCCCAGTCAGGATGTAGGCGAAGGCGTGCAGGCCTTTTTCGAAAAACGCCCCCCGCGATTTGAGGGGCGCTAGCCTAGGCGATAGGGCTCTGGCATGATGGCGAAAAGATCGGGCTGACCAAGGCGCCCGGCGCAGGGATGAACGGAACAGACCAGTATGACCGAAACAGTGCTTGTCATCGGGGCCGGAATTGGCGGGCTTTGCACCGCGCTTGCGCTTGGCCCCACGGGCCGGTCGATCACCCTGCTGGAGCGCGACGGCACACCGCCCCCGGGCGACGTCGACTGCGCCTTTCGCGACTGGAGCCGCAAGGGCGTTGGTCAACTGCGTCAAAGCCATGCCTTTTTGGCGCGGCTGGGCAAGATCATCAAGACGGACCATCCGAGGCTGCGCCAAGACCTGCTGGATATTGGCGTGCGCGAACTGGCCTTTGACGGGCTTTTGACCCCAATGCAGAAGGCCAGCTATGTGCCGACGGCTGAGGACGCCGAACTGACCATATTGACCAGTCGCCGCACCACCATGGAACTGGTGATCCGCCGCTATGTCGAGCGCATGGCCAATGTCACCATCCGCTCCGATATTTTTGTCCGCAGCTTGCTGACCGATCGCGCCGCAGACGGCACCTTGACCGTGCGCGGTGTCGTCGCAGACGATGAAACCGGCCCGGTCGAACTGACTGCTGATCTGATCATTGATACCGGCGGCAAGAATGGCTCGGCAATGGAGCAACTGGTGGCCGAGGGCGCGCCAATCGCCGAGGACAGCGAAACCGCCGGCATCCTCTATTTCACCCGTCATTATAAGCTAAGGCCAGGTCGCAGCGAGCCGCCGCGCGAAGGCAATCCCCCCGCGACCGGCGATCTTGGCTATCTGAAATTTGGCGTGTTTCCCGCCGATAATGGCTGTTTTTCGATCACGCTTTGCACGCCGGAAATCGAGTATGAAATGCGCAAGGCCATCGTGCAGCCAAAGATTTGGGACGCCATGGTCGCCAATATTCCCGGCCTCAAGGTCTGGACCCTGCCTGATCAGGCGCAGGCCGTCAGCAAGGTGTTTGGCATG
This sequence comes from Caulobacteraceae bacterium, assembly GCA_044346445.1. Classification (GTDB taxonomy): domain Bacteria; phylum Pseudomonadota; class Alphaproteobacteria; order Caulobacterales; family Caulobacteraceae; genus CAISGS01. The sequence goes on along the minus strand of JBIIZD010000002.1, from coordinate 51,618 downwards.
GGCAATCTGCACAGTCGCTGGCGCAAACTGGTCAAGGATGACAAGCCCGCTGTGCTAGGCTTTTTTGCCGTGGGCGATAGCCTGATCCGGACCAATCCGCTCTATGGACGGGGCTGCTCTTTCGCTGCCGTCGAGGCCTATGGTCTGCGCGACGTGCTGAACCAGACCCGTGATCCTGCCGCTCGTGTGCTTGCCTATGATCAGCGGCTAGAGTCTGATGTCCGGCCCTATTACCAGTCCATGCTGCGCCAGGATCGCAGCGCCATGCGCAGGGCAGAACAGGTTCTGACCCCAGACTATAAGCCCAGTTTCAAGGCGCGGATGCTGAAATCGTTTTTGGAAGACGCGATTACCCCGGCCATCCGCTTTGATACGGACCTGCTGCGCGAAGCCATGCGCGGCTTTCACATGCTCGAACATCCCGATGCCTGGCTTAAGCGGCCGCGCAATCTGATGCGCGTCTTGGGCTATTGGGCGCGCGGCAAGAAACGCAATGCCGCCGGTTATCCACCAAGGCTTGGCCCCGAGCGCGAGGCCATGCTGAAGGCGCTGGGGCTATCTTGGCAGGCCGATATTGCAGTTTTGTCAAAAAAGCGCCGAGATGACGCAGCGGCAGAGGTCAAAGCCCTGTAGCGTAACGCTTTAGCGTCTGACATGATCACGCCACAAACAGATTAGACATTTCAAGTTCGGCATCAGACCAGACCCTTCGGAGGAAGAATGCATTACGCTGAATTGACAAAAGCCTGGGAAGAATTGATTGCCCCCGGCTCGCCGTTCGAAATTGTTGAAAACCAGATTGGTGGGCAGAACCTGCGCTGTTTCAAGCATGCTCCGGCCAGTATTCGTGACTTCTGGTTGTCGACCGCTGCCTTTGGCGAGCGCACCTATCTGATCTATGAAGATGAGCGCCTGACCTATACCCAGTCCCATGCCCAGGTCGCCGCAATCGCAGCCTGGCTGGATGCGCAAGGCGTCAAGATCGGGGATAGGGTGGCCATTGGCATGCGCAATTATCCCGAATGGATGCTGATCTATTGGGCGTGCCTTAGCATTGGCGTGGCCGTGGTCGGGCTCAATGCCTGGTGGGCGCCCGAAGAACTGGCCTATGCCCTCAAGGATTCCGCGCCAAAAGTGGTGTTTGCCGATGCCGAGCGTCTGGCGCGGATGGCCGAGCAACCCGATATGGCCAAGGGCATGACCCTGGTGGCAGTGCGCAGCCCCGGTGCGGCGGCGGGCGTCGTGCAGTGGGCGGATGTGATCGCCCATACCGGCGGCCTGCCTCAGGTGGCTATTGATCCTGAAACCGATGCCTGCATCTTTTATACATCGGGCACGACGGGCATGCCCAAGGGCGCGCAGCTGACCCATCGCAGCTGTATTGCCAACCTGTTTAATATGGTGTTTGCCGGACAGGTTCAGGCCCTGGCCATGCACCGTGCGACCGGCATTGCGCCGATCCCGCCAGAACAAGCCCCGATCCCGGTTTCGCTTCTGACCACGCCGCTCTTCCATGTCACAGCCAATAATTGCGGCGCTTATCTGACGACGGCGGGCGGCGGCGCGATTGTGCTGATGTATCGCTGGGACGCGGGCGAGGCCTTGAAGATCATTGCCCGCGAAGGCGTCACGGCCATGAGCGGTGTGCCGGTCATGTCGCGCGAACTGATCAACCACCCTGAATTTGAAGCCTATGACACCTCCAGCCTGACCAGTCTTGGCGGCGGCGGCGCGCAGCTTCAGCCCGATCTGGTCGCCAAGATCGACAGCACGGTCAAGACCGCTAGGCCCAATACCGGCTATGGCATGACCGAGACTAGCGGCATTATCACCTCCGTCTCCGGTGACTTCTTTGTCGGCAAACCCGAAAGCGCGGGCCGGGCCGTGCCAACGCTTGAGGCCAAATGCGTCGATGATGCGGGCAATACGCTCGGCACCGATCAGGTTGGTGAGCTTTGGGTCAAGGGCTCGCCCGTGATCAAGGGCTATATCAACCGCCCAGAAGCGACCGCCAGCTCGATCGTCGATGGCTGGCTACAGACCGGCGATATTGCGCGGATCGATCAGGATGGCTTCATCTATATTGTCGATCGCAAGAAGGACATGGTGCTGCGCGGCGGTGAAAACGTCTATTGCGCCGAGGTCGAGGCCTGTATCTTCCGCATTCCCGCCGTGGCCGAGTGCTGCGTGTTTGGCGTGCCCGATGACCGGTTAGGCGAAGAGGTTGGGTTGGCCGTGGTGCTCAAGCCGGGCACCAGCCTGACGGCGGCCGATATTCGCACCCACTGCGCCGAGCTGATGGCCAAGCACAAGTCACCGCGTTATGTCTGGTTCATGGACCAGCCCTTGCCGCGCAATGCCAGCGGCAAGTTCTTGAAGCGTGAGTTGCGCGAAGCGCTCAAGGTCGAGACCGCAGTCTAGAGCCTATCATAAGGCGGGTCTTCGGGTCCGCCTTAAACGTCTTGGGGGAGACACAGATGCGCAAAGCTTGGGTAGTTTTACTGGCGGGCCTGGCCCTGATCCTTGGCGGCGCTTATCTGGCCAGCCGTATCCAGACGAGCGGCGGTATCAAGGTCGATGATGTCCGCTTTGCCGGGGCCGATGGCGTGTTGATGAGCGGCCTGCTCTATACACCCAAGACCGCGACGCCGGACAAGCCAGCCCCCGGCATCCTTGCTGTGCACGGCTATATCAATAGCCGCGAGACTCAAGCCGGGTTTGCAATTGAGTTTGCAAGGCGCGGCTATGTGGTCCTGGCCATGGACCAGACCGGCCATGGCTATAGCGGCGGGGCGGCCTTTTCCCAAGGCTTTGGCGGGCCAGCGGGCCTGAGCTATCTGCGCAGCCTGCCCATGGTCGATAAGGCCAATATCGGTCTGGAAGGTCACAGCATGGGCGGCTGGACGGTTCTGGCGGCGGCGGCGGCCATGCCCGATGCCTATAAGGCCATTGTTCTGGAAGGCTCCTCGACCGGCGCGCCTTTTGCCGCCGAGGGCAGCCCGACCTGGCCGCGCAATCTGGGTCTGGTGTTTAGCCAATATGACGAGTTTTCCAAGATCATGTGGAATGTCGACCGGGCCAAGGACGTGACCAGCAGTGAAAAACTCAAAGCTGTTTTCGGCACGACCCAGACCATTGTGCCCGGCCGGATCTATGGCCAGATTGCCAATGGCACCGCCCGGCGCTTGTCCACGCCCGCCACCACCCACCCTGGTGATCACTTCAGTCCTGAGGCGATTGGCTATAGTCTGGACTGGTTTGCCAAGACCCTGACCGGCGGCACGCCCTTGCCCGCAAATAACCAGATCTGGATATGGAAAGAGGTGGGAACCGGAATTGGCTTGATCGGGTTTGTTCTCCTCTTGCTCGGTACCTTTGATGTCTTGCTTGGCCTGGCTGTGTTCGCAGGCCTGAACCGGGCGGCCATTGGCACCCACCCAGTGCGCGATGGGGGCTGGTGGCGGCGGTTTTGGATCATGGCCCTGGTGCCGATTGTCACCTATTTCCCGGCCTTTATGCTCGTGACCCTATTTATGAAGCCATCAAGCCTGTTGCCGCAGACCATCAGCAATCAGGTCCTGGTCTGGGCCCTGATCAATACGGCCATCACGCTTGGCCTTGGCCTTGTTGATCGGCGACGAGCGGGACAGTTTGACAATCGCTGGGGCCTTAGCGTCCTGATTTCGCTGCTGACCGTGGGAATTGGTTATGCCGTGGTTGCGGCCACAGCCAAGGTCTTTACGACCGACCTTCGGTTCTGGGTCTTGGCCTTAAAGCCCTTCAGCGCCGCGCAGTTGCAGATTGCCCCGGTCTATCTGGTCGGTCTGACCGTGTTTTTCCTGGTCGCCTTAAAGGCCTTGCACGAACAATTGGCCATTCGCGGCGACGCGCCGATCAATCGCTATGTGGCCGCCATTGGGGCCATGGCGCTGGGTTTTGCGCTCCTGCTTGGCCTCGATTATGGCGTGTTCTTTGTTACAGGCTCACTGCCGACCCGCTTTGATCCCTTGAGCACAGTGGTGGCCATGCAGTTCTTGCCGCTCATGGCCATGGTCGCGGTGATCAGCGTCTTTACCTGGCGGCGCACCCATTCCTATGTGCCAGGAGCCTTGATCTGCGCCCTGTTTGTGACCTGGTATCTGGTGGCTGGCACCGCCACCCAGGTAGTTTAGCGGCCAAGTCCGACCTATTCGCGAAACGCCTTCTCACCAAGCCGCGTCCAGGGGGTTAGCAGATAGGCCATGATGGAACGGCGCTCGCCCAATAGGCTGACATTGGCGAGCATACCCGGGCCAAGCGGCAAGACCTTGCCCTTGGGATCGTGCAATTCGCCCTGGGTTGTGACCTCGACCAGATAATAGCTATTGCCCGTGCGCTGATCGGTAATCGTGTCCGGCGAAATGCTGCGCACCTTGCCCTGCAAGGCGCCATAAATGGCTGAATCATAGGCCGTCACATCAATCTTGACCGGCTGGTCCAGCCGCACCCGGCCAATATCCGAAGGGCGGATCTGGGCCTCAATGGTCAGACGCTCATGGTCGGGAACGATTTCAACCGCGGGCGCGCCGGGGGCTAGGGCGCTGCCGAGGGTGGTCACCAGAACCCGGTTGACGCGGCCGGCCAGCGGCGCACGGATCAAGGTTCGGCTAAGCCGATCCTGCAGCACGGGCAATATACTGGACTTGGCGGCCAGTTCCGAGCGCGCTTGCGAAAGATCTTGCGCCGCCGCAGAGCGCCATTCCTGGCGCTTTTGCCCACGGCTGGCACGCGCCTCAGCCAAACCGGCCTTGGCCCTGGCCAAGACGGCCTCAGCGGCCATGACATCACTGGCGGCAATTTGCGCTGCGGCTTGCGCGCGCTCCAGAGCAAGCCGCGCCTCGATACCGGCATCGACCAGTTTTTGGGTTACAGACAGCTCGGAGCGGGCATTTTGCAGGCTGGCATGGCGCGAGGCCAGATTGGCCTGGGCCTCGGAAATACTGCGCTGGGCCTGCTCAATGCGGCTGGAGGCCATCTGGTTCATCTGTGCTGCCTCGGCCATGCGGGCAGCATACAAGGCCCCCTCGGCACCATCATTGCTGCCGAGTTGCGGGCGCGTACCCGCGATTTCACCCGAAAGCCGCGCGACCTTGGCCGTAAGTGCTGACACTGTGGCCGTATTGGCCGCCAGCTCGCCTTGGGCTGCGACCTCCACCAACTGCACCAGACCGGCACCAGCCACCACCCGATCACCCGCCTTGACCAGTATGGCCTCAACCACCCCGCCCTCATGACTGGACAAGACCTGTAATTGACCGCTTGGCACAACCCGGCCTACCCCGCGCACGGTGCGATTAAGCTGCGCAAGATTGGCCCAGATCACAAACACGACAAAAAAGCCGATAATCGCCCATAAGAGCCAGCGCGAGGGCTGGGCAATATCGAGGCTCTGCAACCGGTCTTCGAGATTATTCTGTGACATCTAGGCGACCCTTGGACCGGAAATCTTGGCCAGTATGGCCTCGCGCGGACCGTCCATAACCACGCGCCCCTCGGCCATGACGATCACCCGCTCGGCCAAGGCCAACATGGCCGGTCTATGGGTCACGACCACCAGGGTGCGCCCCTGCAATTCCTGGATCAAACCCTGAATGAGCCGCGCTTCGGTATCAGAATCAATCGAGGATGAGGGCTCGTCCAAAAGGACAATAGGGGGCCGTCCCGCTAGGGCGCGGGCTATGGCAATCGATTGGCGCTGCCCGCCCGACAGGCCTTCACCACGGTCAGCCAATACCAGATCATAGCCATTGACCGTGCGGGCCATAAAGCCACTAGTACCCGACACCTGGGCGACCCGCAGCATTTCCTCATCGTCTATGCCATCGCGGCCAAGACAGATGTTTTCGCGGATACTGCCAGTCAAGAGCACATTGTCCTGGCCCGCTGCCCCGATCGACCTGCGCAAACTGGCCGGGTCCATCTGGCGCAGGTCGGTACCGTCAATCGTCACCACGCCTTGGCTGGCCGGATAGAGCCCCAAGATCAGGCGGGTAATGGTTGATTTTCCCGAGCCTACAGGCCCGACAATGGCTACGCGCTCGCCCGGCGCAATGGCAAAATTGACCGCTTTCAAGGCCGGTTCCGCCGCGCCCGGATAGGCGAAATTCACCTCACGAAAAGCAATCGCACCCTTGAGTGCGCCCATTTTCAAGCCCTCGCCAGCAGGGCCTTCGATCGGAATGGCCATAAAGGCATTAATCTGACGATAGGCGGTCTGGGTTGAGGTCAGGCGCGACAATAGATTGGCAATCTGGCCCAGCGGCGCGACCGCGCGACTGGCCAACATCGAACACGCGACCAGTCCGCCCGTGGTCAGGCTGTGATCCGCCACCTTAAAGACGCCCATGACCACGACCCCGGCATAGACAATCAGTTGGGCCGCAGATGCAAAATTGATCGCAATCGAGCCGACAAGCCTTTGTTGCAAACCCAGGCTGGCGTGGCGATGCACAGCCTCCAACCACCGCTGGCGCAAGAACGGTCCAGCGCCCGCCGTCTTGACCATTTCCAAACCACCAATGGTCTCAACCAGCACGGACTGTTTTTGAAACCCCTCGCTCATGGTCTTGGCCGACAGCCGCTCCAGCGCGGGCTGGGTGACAGCGCCAACCAGAATAACCAGCGGGATCATGACGATGGGCACAAGCACAAGGCTGTGACCGATCAGGCCGATCACGACCAGGGTCAGGATGATAAACGGCACATCGACCACCGCCGTCAGGGTGGCGGAGGTGAAAAACTCCCTCAAGCTCTCAATCTCGCGGATCAGGCCAGTCAGCGTGCCTGTGCTGGTGCGTTTCAGCTCAAGCCGCATGGCCAGCAGTCGCTGAAACAGGGTCTCGCCGACCGTGTGATCAATCCGCGCTCCGGCAATATCCACAAAATAGGCCCGCAAGGATTTGAGCACAAAATCAAACCCGATCACAATGCCTAGGCCCAGGGTCAGCACCGCCAAGGACGAAAAGGCGTTATTGGGCACGACCCGATCATAGACCGTCATGGTAAAAACCGAGGTGAGCAGCGAAAAGCAGCTGATCATTACCGCTGCCAAACCGGCCTCAATATAGGTCTTGCGGTTCTCGCGCAGGGGCTGGGTTAGCCAGACCGCCAGTCGCGGTGCTGGTGGCTGCACAATCATGGCTGGCCCCTGGTTTGGGTATGGGATTGGATCTGGCGGGAGGTCTGCAGATCAATCGCCTTGGCAAGGTCACCGCGCCTGGCCAATAAGACATAACCCGCAGCCTCGCTTTCGTTTAAGGCAGAGACATAAGCTTCGGCGGCCTGGCTATAGGCTTCTTCCGCCGAAATCAGGTCAAAAACCGCGCCCTTGACCAGGCTGAAACGCACCCGTTGCACATCGCGCAACTGCCGAGCGGCCTGATAGCTCAAGGCGGCGGCTGACAGGACATTATTGAGCGCCAAGACATCCGACTGGGCAATCTGGGCATTGCGTACCGCCTCATTGCGCAAAGCCGACAGCTTGGCCTGCGCCTGGATCGCCCGGGCCAAGCCCTGGTCTGCTCGCCCAAGGCCTGTGCCAAACAGGCGTTTACGAACCGTGACCCTGGCGCGAATATCGTAATCGCCGGGCGTTTCGTAAACGCCATAGCGTCCAGCATCCAGGGTCGCGGTTATGCTGGGCAGGTTATCGGCCCGCAGGGCACGGGCGTCCTGACCTGCAGCATCGGCATCAGCCCTGGCCGCACGGATCATCGGCAGGGCCTCTATTGCGCCCTCCAGATCCAACCGGCTCAAGACCTCAAACGGCGCGCGCGGCACTGCTGTGAGATCGCCAGGAGCGGGCTGGCCAAACACGTCTTCAAACCGCGCCTCAGCCGCCTGACGGTCGCGGCTATAGCGCGCGATGGTCAGGGCGGTGCTGGCCAGATAGGCCTGAACACGCACCTGCTCGGCCGGGGCCGACGCGCCTTGACCGACCCGCAGGTCAATCGCCTTGGCAAGGCCTGCTTGGCGTTCGGCCAATTGGGTCGCAAGCGCTTCGAGCATTCTGAAATTATCGACATCCAGCCAGATGCTGATGGCCTGAAGAATGACATCATCATTCACCCGCGCAATTTCCGCATCGGCAGCGGTAAGGCGCGCGCCTGCTGCCCGCACCCGCGCGCGGGTTGCACCAAAATCCACAAGCGTCTGGTTGGCTGACGCTATGGCATCGGTCCGCCCCCGCCCGCGCAGCCTTTCAATAATGTTTAGAGGATCGTTGGAAATACGGCTGGATAGGGAGCGTTCGCGGCTGAAAGACAGATCAATGGTCGGCAGATAACCGGCCCTGACCTGGCGCAAACTGGCCTTGGCATCGGCGCGTCCAGCCTCGGCCTCTGCAAGCGACGGCGCGCGCAGCACGGCGGCTTCAACCAGAGCCATAAACCTCGCCGGATCCCTAGGACGACGCGATAGCGACAAGATAGGATCGCTTGAGAAATCAATCTCCATCGGGCTGGCCATACTGGGGGCAGGCTGAACCTGAGCACGACCTATACCCGGATACGCCGCCAGCAACAGGCAAGCCAACAGATACCCGCAAACAACCGAAACGCGCCTATTGCTCAGCACAGTCATACATTTCAGATAAAATTCCGAACCTTATCTATTTTTAAATTTATCAATTTGTAATGACAGGATTTATTCAATTCAAAAACAATTTTTAAATTTTAATACTGAAAAATTAGACAATTCGTCAATATTTTCAAGGTCAGTTTAAAATTTGAACTTATGGATGCATAATTTCTTACTGTGCGAGCCTTGAGAATTGAACTCATATTCAATCTTAGCATAATAGAGCTTGATCGGGGCTGGCAGGGCCACATCTCGACTCCGATAGCCAGTGCGTTTAGGCTATCCATTATTCTCAAACGCCAAAGCCTCACAGCGCGACTGAAGCGGCAAACAACAAGGTGGACTATGGTTCTTGATTTTCTTCGGTTGCACCGAGCAGCCCTGATCGCAGTCGCAGCCCTCGTCACGGGCATGGCCAGCCCCGTTCTTGCGGCGGCACCTCAAATCAAGACCGATAACGGCCTGATGGTCGGCAGAAGCGAAGACGGCGCCATGGTGTTTCGCGGCGTGCCCTTTGCTCAGCCGCCCATTGGCGCCTTGCGCTGGCAGCCCGCCCAGCCCGCCCAGCCCTGGAATGGCACCTTGAAGGCGACCAGGTTTGGCCCCGCCTGTCTGCAAAAGACCAAGATGACGGCGGCGGAAAAAGCGGCCTCCGGCAGCGTGCCAAGCGCGGTGTCCGAAGACTGTCTGACCTTGAATATCTGGGCTCCAGCCAAGGCCGATCAGCCCCTGCCGGTCATGGTCTGGTTGCACGGCGGCAGCCATGTCTCGGGCGCAGGCTCCCTGCCCTTCTATGATGGCGCAAGCTTTGCCCGTAACGGCGTTATCCTGGTCAGCATTAATTATCGCCTCGGCCTATTGGGCTATTTCGCCCACCCTGCCCTGACCAAGGCGGCCAGCAGCGATGCGCCCCTCGGCGGCTATGGCACCACAGATCAATTAGAGGCCCTGCGCTGGGTGCAGAAAAACATTGCCGCCTTTGGCGGTGACCCGGCCAATGTCACCCTGTTTGGCGAGTCTGCTGGCGGCATGAGCACGCTGGCCATCTTGACCAGCCCCTCGGCCAAGGGCCTGTTTGCCAAGGCCATAGTGCAGTCGGGCCTTGGTTGGGCCGCGCCGCGCACGTTTGAAAAGGCGCAATCCGAAGGCGTGGCAGCGGCCAAGCTTCTAGGCCTGGACGGCGAGAATGCCACGGTCGCACAATTGCGCGCCGTGTCGGGTGATGCCCTGATCGCGGCGGCGGAAAGCGTCAAGCCGGGCCTGATCGTCGATGGGCGCCTGCTGCCACAAAATCCGAGCCTGGCCTTTGACAAGGGCGAGGCCCTGGCTGTGCCGCTGATCATTGGCACCAATTCCAATGAGGGCTCGCTGATCGTCAATAGTGATCCAGCCAATGTCTTGAGCAAGGCCGCGCCTGACCTGCTCAGCGCCAGCAAGGCCTTTTATGGCCAAGACGCCGCCACCGATGCCAGCCTGGCCAGCCGCCTATGGCGCGATGCGACCTTTGCCGCTCCGGCGCGCTGGGTGGCCCGCAAGGCCTCGGCCAGAAGCCCAGCCTGGCTTTATCATTTCGACTATGTGCCCGAGCGTTTGCGCAAGGGCTCGGCCGGGACCAATCACGGCTATGAGATACCGTTCGTGTTTGATAGCTGGCGCGCGATTGGTCCGCTCAGCCTTTTGCTGACCAATACAGACCGCGCCCAGTCGGCAACCGTCCATGCCTGTTGGGTGGCCTTTGCCAAGACCGGTGTTCCCGCCTGCGAGGGCGCGCCTGCCTGGCCGGCCTATTCGGTGCAAACCGATCAGTTGATGGATTTTGCCCCGACCAATAGCGTCAAGTCTGGCTTCAACAAGCCCATGCTCGATGCGATTGAAGCCAGCCTGACGGCCAGCGGCCTGGTCCCGGCCGGGCGGTAGGCCTATTGCGGCACGATCAGGACCAGCTTGCCAATATGGCTTTTGGCGACAAAATCTTTCTGCGCCTGGACCATGTCTGACAAGGCATAGGTCCGGGCGATGAGGGGCCTGATCTCGCCGCGCTCAATATAGCCGATCAGGTTTTGGAACACGCCCTCGTCCTGGGCCGTGCAGCCAAAAAAGGTCAGGTCCTTAAGGTAAAGCTTGCGCAGGTCCAGATTGACCATCGGCCCGGCAATCGCCCCCGATACGCCGTAGCGACCGCGCGGCGACCAGATATTTTCAAAAAAATTTTGCAATGAGACGAAAATATTGAATTGTGGGGCGGCTCAAACGGTTCCTTAAGCTGCGGTTATGACTGGGGCAATATCCGGGGCGTCATGCGCGTCTGGGACGCCCTAAAGACCCTCAAACCGCTCAAGAATGGCTCCGGAATCATGACGAAAATTGGCTTTATTGGTCTGGGAAATGTTGGCGGCAAGCTGGCCGGCAGCCTTATTCGCAACGGCCATGATGTGACGGTGCGCGATCTGGATGACAGCCTGGTCCAGGCCTTTGTCGCCCGCGGTGCCAAGGCGGCGGCCTCGCCCCGCGCCATGGCCGAGGCCGTCGATATCATCATTACCTGCCTGCCCTCCCCCGCCGCCAGCGCCGCCGTGGCCGAGGGCGAGGATGGCTTTATCGCCGTCATGCGTCCCGGTCAGGTCTGGATGGAGATGAGCACCACCGACCATAATGAGGTCCTGCGCCTGTCCAAGCTGGTTGAGGCCAAGGGGGCCATGATCATGGACTGCCCCGTCTCGGGCGGCTGTCATCGCGCCGATACGGGCAATATTGCCATTTTTGCAGCGGGCAAGCGCGAAGCCTTTGACAAGGTCTTCCCTGTGCTGACCACCATGGGTCGGCGTATTCTGCACACGGGCGATCTGGGCACTGCCTCGACCCTGAAGGTCGTTACCAATTATCTGTGCACTGTGCATCTGGCGGCCCTGGCCGAGGCCCTGACCGTGTGTAAGGTCGGCGGCATGGATATGAACACAGCCTATGAGGCGATACGCATCTCGTCGGGCAATTCCTTCGTGCACGAAACTGAGTCCCAGGTGATCTTGAACGGCAGCCGCGACATCAATTTTACCATGGATCTGGTGATCAAGGATGTCGGCCTGTTCGATCAGTGGGCTCAGGACCTAGACGTGCCCTTGGAGATCTCGCCCCTGGTTCTGAACATTTTCAAGGACGGCCAGGCCAGGTACGGCCCGCGCGAGCATTCGCCCAATATCATCCGGCGCATTGAAGAGCCTTGCGGCGTCAAGGTACTGGGCCAAGGCTTCCCCGCCGATATGGTGGATGATGAGCCCGAAGAACCCGGCTATGAAGTGATCGCCAAGCGCTAGTCGCTCAGCTCAAGCCCCCCGTTTTCGCTAGGACTGCCCATGGCCACGCCCGATACCTTCGACCTTGCTGCCTGGACCGCCCGCGCAGCCGCTCTAAAGATCGAAACTGGCCTATTCATTGACGGGGGCTATAGGCCGGGGGTGCTGGGCCAGAGCTTTGAGGCGCTTAATCCTGCCAATGGCACCAGCGTGGCGCGCATGGCCTGCGGGACGGCTCAGGACATTGATCTGGCCGTGGCCAGCGCCAAGGCCGCCTGGGATGACGGGCGCTGGCGGCACATGGCACCGCGCGCGCGTATGGCGATCTTTCGGCGCTTTGCCGATCTGGTCGAGGAACACGCCGCAGACCTTGCCCTTTTGGAATGCCTGTCCATGGGCAAGCCGATTACCGATGCCCTGACCATTGACCTGCCCGAAGTCGTGGTGACCCTGCGCTATTTTGGCGAATGTATCGATAAGGTGGCGGGGGCTGTCACCACCTCGCCGCATGAGGCGGTGCAGATCATTTCGCGCGAGCCCTTGGGCGTGGTCGGGGCAATCTCGTCATGGAACTATCCGCTGCTCATGGCGACCTGGAAGGTGGCCCCGGCCCTGGCGGCTGGCAATTGCGTGGTGCTCAAACCGGCCCAGCAAGCGCCTTTGAGCTGCCTGAAACTGGCAGAGCTGTTCGTTGCCGCGGGCGGGCCGGACGGGGTGTTCAATGTCGTCAATGGCCGCGGTCAGGATGCGGGCAAGGCGCTCGCCCTGCACCAGGATGTAGCCAAGATCAGCTTTACCGGCTCGACCGCCGTGGGCAAGCAGCTGATGATCTATGCCGGCCAGTCCAATCTCAAGCGCGTCTCGCTGGAAACCGGCGGCAAGAGCCCGCAAATCTTTATGCGCGATCTGGCCGACCTCGATTCAGCCGTCGACCGCGCGATTGGCGGCATTTATGACAATGCTGGCCAGGTCTGTAATGCCGGGTCGCGGCTATTGGTCCATGCCGATATTCATGACGCCTTTGTCGAACGCTTTAGCCAGCGCACCGGCCAGCTCTATAGCGCCGGTGATCCGCTTGATCCCTCAACCTCGCTTGGCCCCATGGTCTCGCGCGCCCAGCAGCGCGATGTGCTCGGCTGGATCGCCAAGGGCAAGACTGAGGGCGCGCATCTGGCCTTTGGCGGCGATGCGGTGGCGGACCGGCCAGACGGGGCCTATGTCGCCCCGACCCTATTTACCGGCGTCACCCCCGGCATGGAGATAGCCCGCGAGGAGATCTTTGGCCCGGTGGCCGTGGTCTTGCCGTTCAAGACCGAGGCCGAGGCAATCGCGCTGGCCAATGACTCCATTTATGGGCTGGCGGCCAGCGTCTGGACCAGCGACTTAAACTGCGCGCACCGCATGATCAAGGCGCTGGAGGCGGGCGTGGTCTGGGTCAATTGCTTTGGCGATGGCGACATGACCCAACCGTTTGGCGGCTATAAGCAGTCTGGCAATACGCGCGACAAGTCGATGGAATGTCTGGCCGGATACATGCAGTCCAAGGCCGCTTGGCTGTCGCTGGGCTAGGCCCCTAGCAGACTTGCGCAGCGCTCTGAATCATCCAGTCCATAAAGGTGCGGATGCGCAGGTTTTCCTTTAGCTCCTTGCGGCAGATCAGGCCCCATTCGCCGGGGCAGACCGCCCTATGCGCGACCGGCTGGACCAGACGGCCCAGGGCCAGGTCCTGATCGACAAACGGCCCATTGACCAGCGCAATCGCCTCATTATTCAGGGCCATTTCCAAGGCCACGGCCAAGGTATCGACAACCATATAGCTTGAGGCGGCATCAAAGCTGAGCCCTGCCGATTCAAACCAGGTCTGCCAGTTGCGCACCTCCGTATTGATGGCAATCAGCGGCTTGGCCAAGAGGTCGGCAGGTGTCGGGTCAGGGCCCATACTGGCCGCCATTTGCGGGCTGCAGACCGGAAACAGGGTGTAATCAAACAAGGGCACCCAGTGATACTTGTTGCTGGGTGGGGTTTCGCAATAGACCAGCCCGACATCGGCGTGGACATCGTCAAACTCCCACTCCACAGCACAGGTGCTGAGCACCAGCTTGACCTGGGGATTGTCCTGCAAGAATTGCGGCACACGCCGCGCCATCCAGCGGATCGAGGCGGTGACATAGGTCTGGACCCTCAAGGGCTTGTCCAAAGCGTGGCGGTGCGCGGCCTCAACCCCTTCGAGCAGGGATTCAAACGCCGCCCGCACATAGGGATAGAGCACGCGCCCTTCCTCGGTCGAAACAATCCGCCGACCATCCTGGGCAAAGAGCGTCACCCCTAGCGCCTCCTCGATCAGTTGTACCTGATGACTGACGGCGGGATGGGTCAGGCACAGCTCATCTGCCGCCTCGCGAATGCTCTGATGCCGGGTCGCCGCCTCAAACCCTTTCAGCGATTTGAGCGGCGGCAATTTGCGAAGATCGAACTTGTTTTGCACAACTAGGTCTCGCCACTGGTCAGCCTGATGAAAAGCTTAACAGCAGTCTTGGCTATCGGTAAATAAATTTTACGGATTGGGCTCGCGTGGGTCGCATGGCCTTGGCATTGAAACCGTTGAGCCATTGTAGTAACGTGCCTATAACACTTTGCCATGGACCAAGGGCATGACCATCACCACCCTATCAAGCCGGGCCTTCAATCAAGACGCCAGCGGTGCCAAGCGGGCCGCCCAGCTTGGCCCGGTCTTTATTACCGACCGTGGCCGTCCTGCCCATGTCTTGCTGAGCATGGAGGACTATCAGCGCCTGATTGGTGGCCAGCCTAGAATAGCTGACCTCTTGGCCATGCCCGAAGGCGGGGATCTAGAATTTGATCCGCCCAAGGCCAGGATTGAAAGCCGCGCGGCCGAACTGGCCTGATGTTTTTGCTCGACACCAATGTGGTCTCAGAACTGCGCAAGGCCGCCTCTGGCAAGGCCGATGCCAATCTGGTCGCCTGGGCGCAGACGATTGAGACAAGCCAGCTCTATATCTCGGCGATTACGGTCTTGGAGCTGGAATTGGGCGTCTTGCAGATCGAACGGCGCGACGGGCCTCAAGCGAAGATGCTGCGGCAATGGCTGGATGGCCAGGTCCTGCCCACCTTTGCAGAGCAAACCTTGCCGGTGACGTCTGCCATTGCCAAGACCTGCGCGCGCCTGCATGTGCCAGACCCAAGGTCAGAGCGCGACGCCCTGATTGCAGCGACGGCCCTTACCCATAATCTGACCGTGGTCACGCGCAATCTGGCCGATTTTGCCAAGACCGGCGCGCGCGTCTTAAACCCTTGGGCGGGATAGGTCCCGCCCGTCGCCAACCCGCTTTAAGCCTTCATATCCACGACCAGGCGGCCTTGGACCTGACCCTTGAGGATATCGTCCCCGGCCTTGGGCAGGTCGGCTAGGGTGATCGGGGTGATCATTTTTTCCAGCAGGTCCATAGGCAGGTCTTTTGCGATCCGTTCCCAGGCGCGCAGGCGGTTGGCATAGGGCTGCATAACCGATTCAATACCCAAAAGGTTCACGCCGCGCAAAAGGAAGGGCAACACAGTGGTGGGCAGTTCTGCGCCGCCCGCCAGGCCAACCGAGGCGACGGACGCGCCATATTTCATCTGGCCCAGCACCCGCGCCAGCATATGACCGCCAACCGCATCAATACAGCCCGCCCAGGTCTCGGACTCCAGCGGCGCCTTTGACAGGGTCGACAGATCCTCACGGCTAATTATGCGGCTAGCGCCCAGACTGGTCAGATAATCGGCCGCCTCGGCCCGGCCGGTGACGCAGACCACCTTATAGCCGAGATGCGCAAGGATGGCGGTGGCGACCGAGCCAACCCCGCCCGCTGCGCCCGTAACCAGGACCTCGCCCTTGTCGGGCGTCAGGCCGTGATCTTCGAGCGCCATGACGCTCAATATGGCGGTAAAGCCCGCCGTGCCAATGGCCATGGCATTGCGCGCGCTGAGACCCGCAGGGAGTGGCACCAGCCAATCGGCATTGAGCCTTGTCTTGGTGGCATAGCCGCCCCAATGGGTCTCGCCCACCCGCCAGCCGGTCAGGACAACCGCGTCACCGACCTTATAACGCTCATCGCTGGACTGGCTGACCGTGCCCGCAAAATCAATGCCCGGAACATGTGGATAATTACGCACCAGACGGCCCTGACCGCCCATGCACAGGCCATCCTTATAATTGACGGTGGAATATTCGACCTCAACCGTGACATTGCCCTGCGGCAGGGCGCAATCGTCTAAGGTTTCAATGCCAGACCGGATCGCGCCGTCATCGGATTTGTGAACCACCAATGCCTTGAATGTCATGGGACTGCCTTATTGATTTGGAGCGGCGCTTGCCGGGGATCAGATTGGATACAAGGCCACATTAGCGGCCCGGTCAGACAAGGCTAGCCCCCTAGGTCAGATGCGCATCTTCCAGCACCATGGCCGCGCCCTTTTCCGCCACCATGACCGTCGGGGCATTGGTATTGCCGGATGTGACGGTCGGAAAGATCGAAGCGTCAATAATTCGCAAGCGCGCGATCCCGTGCACCTTGAGCCGCGCATCAACCACCGACAGGGCCGGATCAAGGCCCATCATACAGGTGCCAACCGGATGATAGACCGTATCGGCGCGCTTGCGAAAATCGTCGAGCAGTTCCTGATCGGTCTTCAGATGGGTGCCCGGCACCAGTTCTTCGGTGATGATATCGGACAGGGGCGCGCTGGCGGCTATGGTGCGCAAGAGCCGATTGCCAATCACAGCGTCGCTGACATCCTTATCGGTCGATAAATAATTGGGTTTGATCGAGGGATAGACGGACGGGTCCGGCGAGGTAATGGCCAGATGGCCACGGCTGGTCGGACGGCAAGCATTAAACGACAGCAAAAACGCCGAAAATGGATCGGGATTAAGCAGTTCACGCTTGGCCAGCGAGGTCTGGGTATAGCTGACCGGGCTGAAATAGAGCTGTAGGTCGGGGCGGGTCTTATCGGGGCTAGAGCGCAAAAAGCCGCCGCCTTGGTTGACGCTCATGGATAAGGGGCCGCCGCGATTGAGCAGATAGTGCAGGCCCGCCTTGACCTTGCCATGCCAGGGGCCAAGCTGGTCATTCAAGGTTGGGACGCTGCACTTGTAGAAATAAGACACAGCCAGATGGTCTTGCAGGTTCTGGCCCACAGCCCGGGCGTCATGCACGACCGGTATGCCAAGACCGCGCAGCAAGGCGCCGTCGCCAATGCCGGAAACCTGCAATAATTGCGGCGAATTGATCGTGCCGCCGCACAAGATCACCTCGCGCCTGGCCCGCACCGCGTGCAGCTTGCCGCCTTGGCGGTATTCAAGACCGACAGCGGTCTTGCCTTCAAACAGGATGCGCGTGACCTGAGCCTTGGCGCGCAGGGTCAGGTTTTTGCGGCGCAGGGCCGGGCGCAAAAAGGCATTGGCGCTGGAGGCACGAAAGCCCTTATCGGTATTGATCTGATAAATGCCGACGCCCTCGCCAGACGGGCCGTTAAAGTCGGGCGTATAGGCATAGCCCAGCCCCTTGGCCGTCTCGATAAAGGTCTGGCAGATCGGATGGGCGCGCTTGGAAATATCGGTGACATGGATCGGGCCGCCCTTGCCGTGATGGCTGGTCTCGCCGCCATCATGATCCTCGGACTTGCGAAAATAGGGCAGGACATCGTCCCAGCCCCAACCGCTATTGCCCATGGCCTTCCAGTCTTCGAAGTCTTCGGGCCGTCCCCGGACATAGACCATGGCATTGATCGAGCCAGAGCCACCAATCACCTTGCCGCGCGGCCAATAGCTGGTGCGGCCAGCCAGATTGGACTCGACCTGCGTGTCATACATCCAGTTGATCGACCGGTCGAAGAAGGTGCGGCCATAGCCGATCGGCAATTGGATCCAGACCGTGCGGTCGGTGCCGCCCGCTTCCAGCACCAGGACATTGGCCTTGCCGTCCTCAGACAGGCGGCTGGCCACGACACAGCCAGCGGTGCCTGCCCCGACAATCACATAATCAAAACTGTCCATCAAACGACCGGATGCCCCGTCATGTCCAGATGCAGCATGTGGCCGGTATAGGGATTGGCCAGGGCCACCGCCTCATTCAGCTCAACGCCAAGACCCGGCTCGGCAGAGGGGATGACATAGCCATCTTGCCACTGAACCGGCTTCATCAAGATGTCAGCATGGAAGCCTTGCCAGTATTCAATACTTTCCAGGATCAGGAAGTTGGGCGAGCAGGTGGCGATCTGGATATTGGCGGCCCCGACAATCGGGCCGCAATAGAGGTGCGGCGCGATCTGGGCGTGATAGGCCTCGGCCATGCCAGCAATCTTTTTGGCTTCCAATATACCGCCAACCCGGCCCAGATTCATTTGCAAAATAGAGGCCGCTCCCGCCTGCAACAGCCGGTGGAAATCGTATTTGGTGGTCAGGCGCTCGCCCGTGGCGACAGGAATACTGGTTGCCCGCGCCACCTTGGCCATTTCGTCGGGGGCATCTGGCGGAATGGGTTCTTCGAGCCATAGGGGGTCATAGGGCTCGAGCCGCTTGGCCAGACGAATGGCCCCGGCGGCGGTCATCTGGCCATGGGTGCCAAACAAGAGGTCGGCCTTGGTGCCAACCGCCTCGCGCATGGTCTTGGCAAAGCGCTCGGACAGGTCCAGCGCCTCTAGCGATAATTGGCGACCATCAAAGGCGCTATAGGGCCCAGCCGGATCAAATTTCAGCGCCGTATAGCCGCGGCCCAGATATTCCTGCGCTCGCTCGGCGGCCAGATCGGGGTCGTGATAGACATCGGTCTTATCGCCGGGACGCGGATAGATGTATGTGTAGGATCGCAGCCGCTCATGCACCTGACCGCCGAGCAGCTTATAGACCGGCTTATTGGCCTCCTTGCCGATAATGTCCCAGCAGGCCATTTCCAGCGCACTCAAGACGCCCATCAAGGACAGGTCGGGATGCTGGGTAAAGCCGGACGAATAGACCCGGCGCCACATGACCTCAATATCGTGCGGGTCACAGCCGCGCACATAGCGCTCAAACACATCCTCGATCATCTTGGCGACCAGATGCGGCGAGAACGGCACGCAATAGGCCTCGCCAATGCCCGAAACATTGCTGTCCGTGGTCAGCTTGACGAAGACAAAATAGCGCCCGCCAAAATGCGGCGGCGGATTGCCAACGACAAAGGTCTTGATATCGGTGAGTTTCATCGGCCCGGCCCCTAAGCGTAATAGCCGTTGACGGCCTTGTATTCCAGATAGTCGTGCAGGCCAAATTCGCCCCATTCGCGGCCATTGCCGGACTGCTTATAGCCGCCAAACGGTGAGCAATAGTCCTGGCCCGCGCCGTTCAAATGCACACTGCCAGCGCGCAGGCGGCGAATGACATAGCGCGCTGTGTCCTTGTCAGCGCACTGGACATAGGCGGCCAGGCCAAACGGGGTGTCATTGGCAATCTCAATCGCCTCGTCGGCATCCGTGAACGGGATGATGCAAAGGACGGGGCCGAAAATCTCCTCGCGGGCAATGGTCATCTGGTTATGGACGCCAGCAAAAATGGTCGGCTGGACATAATAGCCGGTCTCAAGGCCCTTTGGCTTGCCAAGGCCGCCCGCAACCAGACGCGCGCCCTCATCAATGCCAACCTGGATCAGGGCCTGAATCTTGTCATATTGCAGCTTGCTGACCACGGGGCCTAGATGCGGGCCAGGCTGCATCGGATCGCCAAGCGTCACCCCGGCGGCGACCTTGGCGGCAATGGCAACGGCCTGTTCATAGACACTGGCCTCGACCAGCATCCGGGTCGGGGCATTGCAGGACTGGCCGGTATTGTTGAAACAGTGCAGGACACCGCGCGTCACCGCCGCCTCAAGCCCGCTATCGGCAAACACAATATTGGGCGACTTGCCGCCAAGCTCTTGCGACACCCGCTTGACCGTATCGGCAGCCGCATGGGCGACCTGAATCCCGGCCCGGGTGGAGCCTGTGAAGGAGACCATATCGACATCAGGGTGGCTGGTCAGGGCGGTGCCGACCGAGGCCCCGGTGCCATGCACCATATTGAACACGCCGGGCGCAAAGCCTGCCTCATCGATAAATTCAGCAAACAGCTGGGCTGAAAGCGGGGCCACCTCGCTGGGCTTGAGCACAATCGTGCAACCGGCCACCAAGGCTGGGCCAATCTTGGCCGCCAACTGATTGATCGGCCAGTTCCAAGGCGTGATCAGGACGCAGACCCCGATGGGCTCCAGCATCAGGGCCGCATTGCCGCCCATGTCCCGCTCCCAGGTCAGGGCCTGGGCTGCGATAATGGTGGCGTCCAGATGCCCCGGACCACAGGCGGCCTGGGAATTGCGCGACAGATCGTGCGGCGCGCCCATCTCGATCGAGATCGCCGCCACCATTTCATCATAGCGCCGCTCGAATATGGCAATCAGCTTGCGCACCAGCGCAATGCGCTCGTCCAGGGGGCTCAGGCCATAGACCTCAAACGCCCGGCGCGCAGCAGCCACAGCCAGATCCACGTCATCGGCTTCGCAGACGGCGAGGCTGGCCACCGATTGCTCGGTCGCCGGATTGATCACATCAAGCCTGTGTTTGCCACTGCGGGGCAAGACCCACTGGCCGTCAATATAGGCTTTCAACACAGTCACAGTCACAGTCACAGTCACACTCATGCCTCTAGGCGCTACAGGGTCAGGGGGTAGAGGGCCGCCGGTCAAACCTGGCCTATGGCCGTCTTTTGGTCTTCGACTATGGTGCGCGCCGCCATCCAATAGTGCCAAGCGGCCCAAAATCCGGTCGGGGCCAGGACCAGCAAGGCTGAGCGCAGCGAGACCGCATCCGCGCCCGCTGGGCCTGCAAAATGATCGCTCAGCCAGCCCACGCCCGATGGCGCGACAATCAGATTGAAGACATTGGCGATCAAGAGCGCAATGGCCGAAAACATGGCCCGCATCTTGGGCGGGGCCAAATTCTGACCCAGCGCGAAGGCTGGGCCAATATAGAAATAGATGGCCGGGATGAACACCCACAGCATGGCGGTGGCCAGAGGCAGGGAATGGGTCCAATAGGCGATGATCGAGGGGATGGTGGCCACTGCCGTGACAATGGACAAGAGTTTCACAATCCGGCGTGGATCGACAAACGAAGGCCGCGACAAGAGCCAGGCCGTGAACAGTGAGGCGGATATGCCCATGACCAGATAGATGGGTCCAACGACTGCGCCAGCCTCACCGACATTCAGATTATAGGTGCGCTGGAGAAAGGTTGGCGTGAACCACATCAGGCCCCAGCCCCACAGGGCCGAAACACCACTGCCCATAATCACATGGAAGGCGGCTTTTTGCTTGAAAAAGAAGGCCAAGGTCGTCAACAGGCTTGGCGTGTCTTCGGTCGAGACCGCATCCAGTCGCCCGCGCCTTGGCTCCTTAATGGTCAGCATAATCAAGGCGGCCAAAAGAATACCAGGAATGCCCAGGACCAGAAAGGCTGCGTGCCAGCCATAACGATTGGCGACATAACCGGCCATGTCCGCACCTATCCAGGCCCCGATGGGCGCACCAAGCGCAAAAATGGTCATGGCCATGGGTCGCCGTGCCGCCGGAAAATAGTCGCTGACAATCGCATTACAGGCCGGCGTGCCACCCGCCTCGCCAATGCCAACGCCAATACGGGCGAGCAATAGCTGGATGTAATTGGTCGAGAGGCCGCAAAACGTGGTCATGGCTGACCAGACTGTGATCGAAATAGCCAAGAGGTTGCGCCGATTATAGCGGTCGGCAATCCAGGACAAGGGAATGCCCATGGTGACATAAAACAAGGCCAGCGACACACCGGTCAAGATGCCAACACCCGTATCCGTGAGCTTAAGCTCCAGTCGGATCGGCTCCAGCACTGTGGACATCACATAACGATCAGCAATATTGATCGTATAGGCAAACATCATGATGATCAGAACATACCAGCGATGGAAAATGCCGGGTGCAGTTTCGTCTTCAACATTGGCCGTTATTGTCATTATTGTTTCCTTAGATTGAAACCAATTGATGGCCTAGAACATCACGAAGCGGATTCAGATAGGGCGAGAAATTTTCCCACTGATCAAGACCCGACGTGAAAATAGGTTGACGTACTTGTTCAGAACTGGCGGTACGCACAGCGCGATTATTTTGATGAAAATTGACACACGACTCTTCGAAATCTAGGCCACAATAGTCGAGAATTCGGCGAACCTGAGTATCCAGATCCGCAACAACGGATTCATACTGAACCCGCAACACCTTGCCCGGCAAGACACGGTCCCAGTGATCCATCAGATCGACATAGTCGCGGTAATAGCGGCCGACCTCTTCCAGGCCATAGGTGAATTCCTGGCCCTCAGCGAATAATTGCTTAAAGCCGGAAAAGCAGCAGGCCATAGCATCGCGCCGCGCATCAATAATCTTGGCATTGGGCAAGATCAGATGGATCAGACCAATATGCCGAAAATTGTTGGGCATCTTGTCGATGAAAAACGGCGTGCCGGATTTGCGATGAATAGCGGTATCGCGCATAAACGCCTCGCCAAACGCCTTGAGCGCGTCGGCGGACAATTCATCGAGATTGGCCGGGTAGATGGCTTCGTCTTCCACGCGGCGGCCGCCATCGAGCTTGTGCGCCAGGGCCAGTATGTTGGGAAGCTCAAGCGTGCCTTCGACTTGCGAATGCGAGGCCAAGATCTGTTCGAGCAGGGTCGAACCCGCGCGGGGCAGGCCAACCACGAAGATCGGATCGGGCGCAGCACAACCGCTTCCCGCCTTGGCAGCAAAAAGCTCTGGACCGCAAAACTGCTTTTGTGCGGCGAGATCGCCATGCATCCGCTCGGCGCTATAATTCATCTCGTCGCGCTTTAGGCTATTGCCGCGATCATAATAGGCAAACGACTGCGCATAATCGCCGCGATCCTCCAG
This sequence comes from Caulobacteraceae bacterium, assembly GCA_044346445.1. Classification (GTDB taxonomy): domain Bacteria; phylum Pseudomonadota; class Alphaproteobacteria; order Caulobacterales; family Caulobacteraceae; genus CAISGS01. Next base: position 28,730 of record JBIIZD010000002.1, on the reverse strand, counting down.
CGCCTTGCCCAAGGCAAAGCACAGATGATAGCGGTCAACCGTGCTAATGTGCCGCGCGGCCTCATTGGCCTGCATCTGCGCGATTTCTGCCGCGGTGAACGTGTAGGTCTTGAGATTGGCAAGGCTCCAAAACGCGTCGCCATAGTCCGGCTTTAGCGCATAGGCCCGGCGGTAGGAGGCGATGGCATCGTCCTGAAGGCCGACCGTCTTGAGCGCGTGGCCGCGCATCAGGCCAATATTGGCATCATTGGGCAGGGCCAGGCTCATAGCTTCATAGATGGCCAGCGCCGCATCAAAGTCGCCAATGGCCATGTACTGATGGCCGAGCAGGAGCTGAAAATGCGGATTATCCGGGGCCAACTGCCACAAGGCCTTGGCCTCCGCGACGGCCTGCTCAAACTTTTGGCGGCGGTTCAGGACCCGCACATAGTCATACCGGCCCATCAGATAGTCGGGCCTTAGCGCAATACAGCTTTCGAGCAGAAATTCGGCATCGTCCAGAGCATGAAAGCGCGTGCCCAACTCGGCCAAGAGGCGCATGGCCTCAACATCATGGCCATGGGTTTGCAAATAGCTGCGACACAATTGCTCGGACTTATAGACCTTGCCCTCATGCAGGAAACTCAAAACACTGACCAGTTCGCGCGGCAGCGAGGACAGCCATTCAAACTGGGCCTGGGCCATGTCCGCCTCTTGCAAACGACCGGCCTTGGCATTCAGGTCTGCAACCAGCTTCCAGCTGGCAATAAGCGCCAGATTGCCCGCGACGGCGCGCTTGAACGCAATGAAGGCATCGTCCATCCGGCCTAGGCTGCGAAAGCAATAGCCCTGCTCTTGAAACGCGCGGCCAAAACCGGGCTTGGCAACAAGAAGCCGGTCCAGGGTTTCGAGCGCCTCGGAACTCTTGGATTGGAAACGCTGGCATACGGCCAGCACATAAAGTGCTTCGGGATCATTGGGGTGATCGGTCAGTCTTTGCATGACCCGATCGGTCGCCGCTGCCGGATCACCAGATTGCAGCAGGGCCTTGGCCTGGTCGGTTAACAGGCCCTCAGAAGGATCGGGCTTGACCTGATCTAGCGCACTCAAGGTGTGTCTCCGGTCACAGGTCCAATAGAACAAGGCGGGAAGGGCATGAGTGCCCTCCCCGCCCAAGTTCTGGCTTATTGATTAGTACTTTACGGCAACCCGGACACCGACCGTCGTTGGACGGTTTGTGGTAATCCGAAGGGTCCGGTCCGAGGCATTGGCATAAAGCTGCGCCCGCGTATCGGTCAGGTTGTCGCCATAGAGTTCGACATTCCAGTTGTCCTTATTGACGCCAATTGCGGCATCAACAGTCTGGTAGGCCTTCAGGTGGTAATCGCCCGTGAGCGGATTGCCATTGAAGTCCGCGCCGCGGTCGATTGTCGACAGCATCCGGCCAGCCGCTTGCGCGCCGACCTGACCATAGACGGTCGAGCCTTGGACAAAGTCACGCTCATAACGGGCCATGATATTGCCCTGAAGTTCAGGGGTCAGGGCCAGCTGGCTACCGATAGGACGCAGATTGGCAACGCCCTCATTCACTCGCGTCAACTCGCTGTGGGTATAGGTAAAGGCGCTGCTGATGGTCAGGCCCGGAATACCGCGCCAGATCACATTGCCTTCAACGCCCTTGATGCGCGCATCGGCTGCGTTCTGCACAAAGGTCAGGAAGGAGTCCCGTGGACGATAGATTTGGGACTGAATGTCCTTCCAATCGATCACATAGGCCGCACCATTGATCTGGAGCGTATTGTCCAGCCACTGGGTCTTCCAGCCCAACTCATAATTCTTGACCGTGTCCGTATTGTAGCCGATTGGCACAACAAACCCGGTTTGCGAGTTCACATTACCGCCGCCGCGGTTAAAGCCGCCGGGACGGAAGCCTTCTGAATAGGTCGCATAGACCATGAGGCCAGGCGCAGGCTTATAGGTCAGATTGACCTTGGGGATGATACCCTTTTCGGTCCGAGGACGCGTGGCTTCCAAGGAGATACCGTGATCGCCGGCCTGATTATAGCTCGGACTCCAATCGCGGGCACCATAGCTTGCGCCGCCCTTGATCTCGACTTGTTGGTCATAATAGCGTGCGCCAACGGTCAAGGTCAGTTTTTCTGGAATAAGATCATAGGCCACTTCACCAAACACCGCGATCTGGCGGTCCGAGCGGGTGATATCATTCACAAACTGAACAGCCGGATCGGTGATGTTGCGATTGATTGCTGTGGCATAGGAAAGCGGTTGGTTCGGGCCATTAAAACCTGAATCGACAGAACCTTCATAAGCAAAATGGTCCTGATCATAGACATGGTTCTGATCATAATAGACGCCGCCAATGGCCCGCAGACGCCAGTCCGAAGGGGTCGAAACCCGGAATTCTTCGGTAAAGCGTGTATTGCGGGTGTCATTATGGACATGGTTCTTTGGGTTATGACAGACCGCACCTGACCCTGCATTGCTAGCGCCATAGTCGCAGTTGTAATAAACCGCATAACCGCCGGATGAAGAATAGCCGGTATAGTCGGTATTTTGAACCGAACGACGCTCAACATAACCGCCCGTATACAGAAGGTCCAACTGGCCCAGACGACCATTGACCGTCCAGGACGCAACATTGCCCTTGTCCTGAAGATTGTCAGGATTGAAACGCTTGACCTGCAAATCTGGCAAGGTTGGATCGTAATCGAACACGCCTTCGGTCTTCAGGACCTGAGCGGCATTTTGGACCTCGACAGACCAGTCATCATTGATCTGAAGCTTGGCCGACAGGCGAACGCCGCGATAATTGGTCGTATTGAAGTTCTTTTTGGCGACCGTGGCATTGTCAACAATGGGTCGGCTCACATTGGAACCATAATTGCCATCATTGGACTTAAAGCCTGGGCTATTGGCTGGCATCTGATAGGTGGCAGCGATATTGTCGATATAGCCGCCCCTATTGTCATTATAGACAACCGCGCGGATTGCGAACTTATCGGCAATGATGGGGATATTGACATAACCTTGGGCCGAGACGCTGTCGTCACCGCTCTTGGTCTGGGCATAGCTCATCTTCATTCCGGCATGGAATTCACGCAGGTCTGGCTTTGCGGTGATGTAACGCACAGCGCCGCCCATGGCGCTTGCGCCAAACAAGGTGCCTTGTGGGCCCTTAAGAACTTCAACGCGCTCCAGATCGGCTGCATAGACGTCCAGATTGCGCGCTGGCATCGAGACGGCCACGTCATCAAGATAGATGGCCACGTTCGGATTGGTTCCGGCTGCGCCTGCAATCAGGATCGAGGCTGTGTCCGTGGACAGACCGCGAATATAGACCGTATTCTGTCCAGGACCGCGACCGGCCGCATGCACGTCGGGCAGATAGGTCAACAGTTTTGAAAAGTCGGTAATGCCAAGCTCTTGCAAGCTTTTGGCACCCAAGGCCTGAACGGCGATGGGCACATCCTGCATCTTTTCTTCACGGCGCGAGGCCGTAATCACGACGTCTTGAATAGCCGTGTCATTAGTCTTGGCCGCAGCCGTGGCCGCCTCTTGCGCCTGGGCGCCAGTCATACCTGCGCCAAAGATCGACAAGGCGACCGCAGCGGTTGAAAGTTTCCAGTTTTTCTTCATCAAGCATCCCCTGAATATGAGCGTTTCCTTTGGGCCCAGATCTGTTGTCTGGATTGGAGTCAGCATACGCACCGCCCCCCAAAGAACGCGTACTACCTTGGTAAGGTGTTCAGGGACCACCCCGGCTTCAATTCACTAAAATTATCAGTTCGGTTAATTTAATTTCACCATTCAACAACAAACATATTCGCACTGAGACTTTAAGGCCAATATCCGTGGGTTTGTATAAGGTTTTAGCAGCATCTAACCGGACAAAATGCCGTGTTGGAGATGTTTTCGCCATCAGAACGTCTCGAATTGATACCCGTTCATAGAGTGCCATGACATTTTTGAATAGGCGCGAGTTGCTAAATCTAGTGCATGCGCTGGACATGTCTCTGATCTGACCTACGATTTTCTAGATCTGAGGCAATATTGATGCACTGGGCGAGCTTGATGAAGGCGATGTGGTCAGTCACAGCCAGGTCGCCCAGGCCTAAACCGTCACAAAACCCAAGAATGACCAAAACCAGGTGAGGAAATTGAATGAAGCTTAGACCCATTGTCATGGCCGCCATGGTCCTGACCACACCCCTGAGCGCTGGGCTCGTCGCCGCGCAGGCCCAGGCCCAGACACAAGGCCAGACTGTACCCAGTCGGCCCGGTGTCGATGCGCCGCAACTGGCAGCCCTTGGCCGCTTTGCGGTCGGTGTGCGCACCCTGACCCTGGTCCAGCCCAAGCAGGCCAATATTCTGGATATCAATCCCAAGACCGGCCGGGCTAATCTGAAGGACCGCACCCTGCTGGTGGATATCTGGTATCCGGCCAGCCCGGCCGCTGATGCCCAGCCAGAAACCTATCGGGCCGTGTTTCGCGGTGAGCCGCCCCTGCCCCCGGCTGCCTTTAGTTTTCCGGGCCTTGCCGTGCGCGATGCTGCGGCCAATCGCGGTGGCTATCCGCTGGTGATTGTCTCGCACGGCTATAGCAACCATCCCGCCGCCATGACCTGGTTGACCGAGAATCTGGCCTCCAAGGGCTATGTGGTCGCGGCGATTCATCACGAAGACCCAGACCCTGATCGCACTGATGCGGTCAGCCGCGCCATACCCACCTTGCGCAGGCCCATCGATATCGGCTTTACCGCCCGCAGCCTGCAAGCCAGCCTCGGTGCCCAGATTGACCCCAGCCGCGTGGCCTTGATTGGCTATTCCATGGGCGGTTATGGCGTCATGACATCGGGCGGCGCGACACTCGATCCCAAGGGTCCGGCCATGGGCTTTATTCCCGGCGGGGCCTTGCTGCCCTATGCGCGCGGAGCGGCCAAGGCCGGCGAGATCAAGGTTGCCGGCCTAAAGGCCGTGGTCGCCATAGCCCCTGCGGGCGGCGGTGCCCTGGCGGCATGGAATAGTGAGGGCCTGGCCGATATGACGGCGCCGGTCCTGCTTATTTCCGGCGACCGCGACCCGACGGTGAATTACGAAACCGGGGCCCTGACCATGTTTCAGCAGGCCATTCACTCGGACCGCTATTTGCTGACCTTCCGCGAGGCAGGCCATGCCTTGGGCCTTAGCCCCGCCCCCGCCGAGATGCAAAACCGGCTCTGGGACAAGGACTGGTTTGACGATCCGATTTGGCGCACAGACCGCATCAATGCGATCAATCTGCACTTTATCACCGCCTTTCTTGATCTGAAGGTCAAGGGCGATGCGCAGATGAACAGCTATCTGGATGTGCCCAACGTGGTGTCGGATGACGGGGTCTGGCCCTATGACCAGGTGTCGGCCTATGACGCCTATAGCACGGCCAAGGATGGGTCGACCGTCTGGAAGGGCTTTCAGCGGCGGCATATGCGCGGCCTGGAACTGAGACACGCCGCCCCCTGAACCGCCCCCTTCACATCCCATAGTAAAAAGGCCGCCAGTTTCCTGGCGGCCTTTTCTTTTTTGGTCAAACCGTCCGACCCGAGGCGAGCTAGGCCCGCCCCAAGCCGTATTGGGCTTATTGGCCCGTAATGACGGTCGAACCGCTGTTGCCAACTGCCGTGGAGCTGATCGTGTTCCCGTTGAGGAGCAGACGGCTCGTATCGATAATGGCTGTGGTATTGATAGACATTGTGGTTCCGAACGCATTGGCCGTAACCGCGCCACTGTTGTTCTGATTGCTCAGCACAGCACTGGAAGGGGTTCCCGAATTGAGGGAGGCCAAGGTGATACGGTTGCTGGCAGCATTGCCATAGGCCGCAGCCGTGACGACATTGTTCGAGACACTGACAGAGCTGTCCGTGATCACGTCGGTCGAAGCAAGGCCAGACGTTGCCGAATAGCTGGTCGCCGTACCTGCCAGGTTAGAGGCATTGGCGGTGACCGAGCCGGTATTGGCCTGATCGTTCAGCACGGCAAACGTGGCGGTTACGCTAGGCGTGCCGGTGCTGGTCGAGGATGCACCCAGATCGCCATAGGTCCCAGAAGCAATCGAGGTCAGGCTATTGCTGGCACTATTGCCGCGGGCCAGTGACGTGGTGGAGTTACCCGTCACAGCGACTGTACCCGAGGTCAGGGCCGGTGAGACCGAGGTCGCACCATCCAAGGCATAGGTCGCGGCGGTTGAGGCATAGGCCAAGACCGTCGTTGCCGAGTCCTGGACGTTACCAATAGCACCCGTAGCATACTGGGTGGCACTGCCGTTCAAGACCAGGGTGTTGGACGAACGGTTAGCCGAAGAGTCAGCCGCCGTTGTATTGCCGATGATCAAGACTGTACCGGTATCGAGACCCAAGGTCCCAGCATCGGAATTGCCGAGTGTGCTGGTCGCATTGGCCGAGGTGGTACCGGCTAGGCTTGTCTGCGCGTTAAAGACTGCCGAAGAGCCATTGGCCACAGTATCCGTGGCATAACCCAGCAAGCTAGAGCTGGCAGAAGCCGTTGTACCCAGGTCCGTAGCGCTGGCGAACAAGGAATTGGTCGCCGTATTGACGCTGGCCAGGGCCGAGTTGGAGTTGCTCGACATCTTGATGCTGGAGTCGGCAGACTCAGCAGGTGTTGCCACCGTCATGGTCGAGCTCGCCGTCACCCCGCCATAGCCCTCTTGCTTAGACGCCACTGCGGCCGTTGTACCGGTCGCTGACGTGGTCGGGGAAGAGATCGCGGTTCCTGTCATGACCAGGCTATTGACGCCGACATTAGACAGGGCCGTGGCCGTCTGGATGTTGCTGGAGACTTCAAGCGTAGAGCTGGCAATCGTGTTCGCCAGGGTTTGGGTAATCGAATAGGTGCCGGTTGCGGTTGCATCAGAAGCCGCAGACGAGCCCGAAGACTGGTCATTATTCAGCGCATAATCGGCAACAGCCGTGTTCGAATTGCCCGCAACGGCGCGGGTGCTGGAGGCGGTAGAGCCACCCAGATCCGTAGCCACAACACTCAAGCTATTGGTCGCGGTATTATTGGTCGAGGCACTGGCCGTATAATTGCTACCGACCTTGATGGTGCTGGTGTCAATGTTGGCCGTAATCGCAGCCAAGGCTGTTCCGGTCACGGTAGAGCCCGCGCCAGAGCCCGTGCTGGATTGCGTATTGGCAAGCGCCATACTGTTATTGGAGATGCTGGTCGCGGTCAGGCCGAGCGTATTGGTTGCCCGGTTGCCAAGAGCCTCACCAATCGAGCTGTTGGACAGCACAGTGATGGAGGAGTCCGTAACGGCTGCTCCAGCGGCTACCTTGAACACTTCCGTAACATTGGTTGTGCTGGTGCCGGTTGCAGCTTGACCATTATACATGGCCATGTCTGCGGCTGCGCTGGTATTTTGGCCAGTCGCAACAGAGCTATTACCGGTCACATCGGTCGCCGTTACAGTAATGGCATTCGTTGCCACATTGGCAAGGCTGGAGCCGGTACCGTAATTGCTTTCGACGCGCGCCGAGCTGGTATCGAGCGAAGACGACACAGTCGCAAGATTGATCGTGTTCCCCGTCGCGGCCATGGTACCGGCCGATTCTTGGTAGTTGGTCAGGCCAGTCGTGTTCGAGGTCAGGCTGGTCGCTGCCAGGGTAAGGCTATTGGTCGCACGGCCATCAACCGCCTCGGCCGTATTGCCATTGGACAATAGGACAATGGTCGAATTGGTCGCTGCACCGGTCGAGATAGAATTAGTATCAAAGACATTTGCAGTATTGCTACCGGTGCCAGACTGGGTGCTGATGAGGCCGAAATCAGCCTTGGTCAAGATCGTGCCGGAGTTAGAAGCCGTAGCGGTACCGGTGCTACCGTCGCCGGTAACATTGACCGCGCTGATGGCCAGGGTGTTGGTGGCGACATCGCCGAGGGCCGAGGCCGTCGCCATATTGCTACCAATCTTGACCGTGCTGTCATCAACCGTGCTGGAGAGGGTCAGGCTTGTCCCCGTATAGGCACTGGTCGAGGTGCCGGTAGAGGCCGTATTGGTCGCCGAGCTGGTTTGCACGTTCTGCACGGCCGCCGTTGTGCGAACCGTATCGGCGGTCAAGGCCAGCTTGTTTGCCGATAGATTGGCCGTTGTTGCCGCCGTTTCAGTATTGCTCAAGGCCAAGATCGACGAGGTATTTACCGCGGCGGTCACGTCTATAGCGACGGCCTCAGAAGCAGCAGCAATCGTGGACGCATTGGTACCGCCCGTATTGGTCTGCAGATTTTGCACGGTCAAGGCTGCCTGGGAGGCGGCGTTCGAGCCGTTATAGTAGGATTGGCCAGCAGTCATACCGGCAGTCGATACGCCATTATCATAAAGCGACAGGCTGGTTGCGGTAACCGTCAGGCTATTGCTGACCGCGCGGTTGCCCGTGGACTGAGCATAGACGGCGTTTTCAGAAGCCGTCAGGGCCGCGTCCGTTACGGTGCTTTCAGCCAAGGTATAGACGAGGGCCGCTACGTTGGGGGTCACGGTGGATGTGACATTGCCCGTTGTCGCCTGGTTATTATTGACACTGGCCAGGTTGGCATAGTCGGTGACGACGCTGGTTGCCGTTGCCGTCGTGCCAATGGCCAGGGTTGCCGCATTGGACGCCTGATTGCCAAAGCCGGCAGCGACGATCGAATTGCGGTCATTGGCCAGGCTGCTGTCAGACACAGCACCTACGACGTCAATGCCAAACGTCGGGCTGAGCGAGAGCGGCGCTGTTGCGGCTAAGACATTGGAGGCTAAGGTTTGGTTATTGCCAATCGCGTAGCTTGCATTAATCGTCGTTTGACCGGAGGCCAATACCGACGGGGTATCAAGGGCATAGGTCGTGGTCGAGCCCGTGGTCGTGGAGGTAACAGTCTCAACCGGCGTCACAGTATTAGCCGTGATCGACATGGTATTATCGACCGTTCCGCCATAGCCCAGAGCGCGCTCGACATTGTCCGACACCGAGCCCGACGAGCCCGCAATGAGGGCTCCGGAAACGATCAAGGTGGCTGAACCGGATTCAGTAGCCGTAACCGTGGAGGTGCCGGTGGTGCTTTGATTACTGAAAATCAGGCCGCCGGTTCCGACGGTAACACCTGCCAAGGTCAGGGCATTGCTTGCGCTGCTGCCGATCGCATTGGCATCCATCGTATTGCTGCCAACCAGGAAGGTATCGCCGGACTGATTGCCCGCGCCGGCGGCCAGCAAGGCAATGCTGCCTGTGGTGTTGGTCGCCGTGGTGGTTGCAGCAACGCTTTCCTGGTCACTAATGACGGACAAGGGAGAAACGCTGCTAATGCCGGCAGCCGTTATGAAGGTTAGCTCAGCTGCCGTTGTTCCGGTCGTATTGAGGGCAATGTCCGTGGCGGCCAGGCTGGCCGTCTGGGACAATTTATTGGTATAGGCAGTCGCACCAATCCGGTTGGACTGGATGGTTACAGAGCTGTCAGTCGCATTGCCTGCCGTGCCGGCCGAGCTATCGACCGAAGCATTGATATCGGTGCCGGTCGTGACCGCGCTGGTGGCCATGTCATTGGCATATTGAACGCCGACAATGGCCGCGGTGCCATCAAAGCTGGCTGCGCCGGTTCCGGTCAGGATGGCGCTGGAGGCCGCATTGCCCGTGACGGTGGACAGGACGGTATTGCTCGAAACCGCCATGGAGCCACTGGTCAGGGTCTGGACCAGATCGCTAATCGTGGCACCGGTTGTGGTGGCCTTCAATAAGGCTGTACCGGCAGGGGTGTTATCACCGTCAAGCGCCTGGCTGCTGCCAATGGCCAGATCGGTGACGGCGGCAATGACCCGAGCCGACGACACCGTTGCCGAAGTGCCCGTTGCCGAGCCATTATAGTTCAAGCCGTCGCCAAGGATGATCGACTGACCATAGGTGCCCGTGGTCGCGCCAAGCGATTCATTGCCGGTCGCGGTGGCGCTGATGGTGTTGGACTTGACATCGGCATTACCGGTCAGGATTGAGGCCGAGGTCAAGGCAGAGGTTGTATCGACCTCTGAACCGATCGTTGTGCTGGAGTTGGTAGCGGCCGCATCGGTCTGATTGCCAGAAAAGCCCTGAACATTGGCCAAGGCGATCGTACCGGCAAAGCTTGGCGAGGAACCGGCCGTGAGGCTGACGGCGCTAATGTCCTTATTGGCCTTAAAGGTTGCCGCAACCGTATTGCTGCTGGTGGCAATGCTGCCGGTCTGGGTAGCCGTTGGCGTTGCGATCAGGCTCGTTGCGAGCAGGCTGGTGGTGATGTCGTTGCTCGACACGGTTGCCGAGGAGTCGCCGTCATAGCTGCTATCAAGCTGCACATTATTGACGACAATGTCCGCCTGAAGCAGCGAGGTCGTGCCGCTGGTCGCAGGGACAAGCGTATCGGCATTTAGGGAAACAATGCCGCCGGTCGATGTGCCTTGATAGGCATTCGGCACCGTGCCGCTGACGGTCGTGGTCAGGCTGTTCACCGTGGTGGCGGCGCTCAGGCTGCTGGAGCTATTGGTTACGGTCGAGCTGGTAATGTTCCCATTCACAGCCATCGATATATCATTGGAGCCGACCGTAGTGGTAATCTTGCCGGTATCACCGAAGGTCGCGGCCGCGGTGCTGGAGGCGCCTGCGGTTTCGATAAAGGCGTTGTTCTGCAGGCTCGTGGACTGGATGCTTTCGCCATTGGTGCCGCTGATCAAGGTCAGGTCAATGGCCGTGGTATAGGTGTTGGCCAAGGCGCTAGCGGACAAGGTCGCGCTGGTCACGGCTGCCGAGGTGCTGGTCAGGCCGCCCGTATTGGACACGCTGTTGGTCGTCGAATTGACCGTATCGGTTACGGCATAATAGTTCGACTGGTTGGTGGTCGAGCTGGTCAGGCCAGATGTGATGGCCGAAAGGACCGTAATGTCCTGAATGCTGGCGGCCGTACCGACATAGATATCTGGCGTATTGGTTACGGTCGATGTCGCCGCATGGGCGCCACCGGCAATCATGGATGCGAGTATGACGGCGCTGGCGCCGCTCAGAAGACGTCCCCTCAGGGCCGTCCTGTCAGATGGTTTGAAGTTCGACATATAAACTTACCCCTTAGAAATGCTGCCGTTATTGCCGACAAGCCGGATTACGATCCCGGCCAGGCTGGCTGTGATCTATGGGGTCTATAGGCACACACAATGCCATAATTGGAAAACATCTAGCCGCCCAAAATGGGGACACGCTCCCTGTAATGGGCGCTTTACTGATAAATTAACTATAACCGGCAGCTTTCAGGCCTCGTATAAACAGTAGAATAGACCTCTGGGACGAAGATTTTGAAATTTATATTTTGCTTTGCAAATTTTACGGAAATTGCGCTCTGAAATACTGAATCAAATCTTGTTTATGGTAATTAAAACGCAACATTAAGCATAGACTTGCACAGGCATCAAAAAAAGGGCCCGCAACCGTGCGAGCCCTTTGATCTATAGCGACTTTTGGCTTATTTTTTGAGGATGGCGCGGATCATGGTGTCAATATCGGGAAGACCGGTCACTTCCAGTTTTTCTCGGGTCTGGATGGCCTTGATCGCGGCTACCAGTGCCGGAGAGCTCACGCCATTAACCGGGCCCCGATAGAGGCCCTTTTCGGACAGGTTCTGTTGCAGATTGGTCAGGGCTTCTTGCCGAATTTCGACGGTCTTGCCATCGGCTGTGACCTTGACGATTGGGGTTTCACGAGTCAGACGCATGGCCGCCACAGCCGACAGAGATTGCGCGGTCGCGGTCTCCAGGGATGCATTCGGGGACACTCGGCAAACGGCCATGACAATGCCCAAAAGATCGCCGCCCGCCGAGGTTGGCAAAATGTCGAAGGTCTGGGGAACATGGCGGTTATAGGCGCTGGCATAACCCATTAGCCAAGATAGATAGAGCGACCCGGCGATCTTATCATTGCTCTTGAGCGAGGCCTGAACCGCAGAGCAAGGATTAGACCCCACGCCGCGCACGGTAAACTTGCCTGCGGCATCCGAAGCCAGGGCTGGCAAGGCCCCAAAAACCAGAGGCACACAGACCACGGCACCCAAAAGCACCTTGGAGATCAACGACTTGGCGGAAGACGCGCTACGCATAAGATTATCCTTACAACAGATGGTCAGGTTTCTAACTGCAATCAAAATTGAATTAACAGTTTATCGGCATTCTTTGTGTCAATTTTAAGTAAAAAATTATCTGAATCCACATCTAATGCAATTTTGCGGAAATTTTATTGATATAAGGACGATCAACCACCGATTTTAATCTTTGCAACAACTTGAAGTCCAGGTGAATCACGGTGAATATTCATATCGGATGGATCAGGTTTCCAAATGACATTAACCGCGGCGGGCGCAATACCTCTATAGACAAGCCCAAACGAAATCGCCCTGACCCGATCAATCGTCAAGCTTTCGCGTTTTTGTGGGTCCCAAACCTCTGTATCGGGGGCCTGAACAACCACTTCTACGGAACCGGTCTTGGCCGCCTCGACAATCTGGTCCAGCACTGACATGGAGGCACCATTTATGGTCACCGATCCAAACTGAAACGCAACCGGCATACCCGCTCCAGCGAACTTGGCCGGGGACGGGGGCTGGAACTGGGCGCTGGGCGCTTCATTGATCGGCGCGGCGAAGCGCTGCTGCGTCTGCGGGACCGGCAAAAGCGCACGGGGCCGGAGTTGTGGCAACAGATCCTTCTGAGCGGTGATCGTGCCGTGACCGGAGGTTAACTGATCAATGCAATTATCCGGACTAACCTCTGTTACCGCACCAACCAGTTTCATGGTCGCCTCTTCAAGCGCGGTGCGGATACCAAATTGCAAGGGCTCCTGGCCCTTGGCACCGATATTCACATCAAACAGGTCGCTGCCAAAGAAGCGGAAAATATTGGCATTCACCTCATAGCCTGTGAACTGCTTGGTCAGGCTCACCGTGCGCACCACCATCATGGTGCGTGTATCGACAATCCGCAGATCAACCGCAACGCTCTCGGTAAAGGTCCTGAGCTTGGGCCCGATCTGGTCTAGGGACACGTCTATACCGCCGGAGCGGATATTGTAGTTCAGCTCGGTAATGCCGCCGACAATATAGTAATTGGACTGCACGATCGTGCCACCATAATAGGGCAGCCAAGGCACTTTCTGGCTGGCATTGGGCGGGCCATTGTCATGCAACTGGTTATCGCCAAGCTGGCGACGGTCCATATAGCCTAGCTCGCGCTCGGCAATCACAGGATCAAAGCGCTCGGCAATCGAGACGGTGCCGTCAAGCTTACCCAGAGCGCCATAGACCATTAAGGCACCGCCCTGGGTGACGGCATTGCCTTCGCCGACACTGTATTTACCGGTATAATCCTTGACGTCACCGACCGCGATCACCACGCGGGGCCGCTTGGAGGCGGCAAGCTTGTCGGCAAAACAGACCAATGGCCCGTCCATGGGCGTGATATTATTGCGCACCGGGGCCCCGACCGTGATCGGGATCTCACCCTTTTTCATAAGCTGCTGCTCAAGCGTGCCGCAGCCCGTCAAGCCGAGCGCCAGCACAAGCCCAGCCATCACAGCGATGCTGGAAAGAAGGGGCTTTGGACCCAAAAAAGGCGTTACCGCACGCGGGGTCATGACCACTTAATCAGTTCAAAGCGCCGTAGGCACCAAATGTGCAAGCCGTCGAGCCGGTCACAGACGACACGACCGCGCCAGAATTGGACTGGTCGGAATTCAAGGCCTGCCAAGCCTGCCCGCTGACGGCTGTACTGGTCGAGCCGGTCAGGGCCGCCGATACGGCACCGGTATTGGTCTGATCCGTTGCCACACCGGACGAGCCGCCAAAGCTTGGCGTACCGGTCGTCGTGGTCGCATTTTGATTGCCCGTCGGGGTCACGACCGAACCATTGGTATTGGGCGAATGGGTCACGGTCGAGTTGGAGCCATTATTGCCCTGACCGCTGGCCGCGACATTGCAATTATACTGCCGGTCGATCTTGGTGTTGTAAACCGGCGCTGCGTAATAGCCGCCCTTGCGCTTTTGGATCAGGTCCTGCATGGCGACCATGGCCGCCTTGTCCGCAGTGCTGCGAAACTGCCAGTCAAAGTTTTCGCCAAGCCCATTGGCCCGGACGCTGTCGATCGTGCCAAACGAAGATGAGAATAGGACCAGCGCAAATCCAGCCACAAGTCGAACGAGGTTTCCATAGCGGGTAGATGGCTTAGACCCGTTTTCTAACGGCTTCATTTTGGGCTCCCTACCGACCGACGTCAAAACCTGTGACGCCGCGAAAATCTTTGCGACATGACCACCAAACGGCACGCGGAGCCGATCAACTGAACCCGCACTCGTAATCAAGGCGGGCTGCATTGATCAAGAACCCCTTTAATCTCCGGTATGTGTCAGAATTAGGTTGCCGATCAAAGTCACTCACCGCTCAATTTGGTGGGTTGCTGGTCGTAATGGGCGGTTTGACTAAGGCTTAGGTCATAGCTTGTTAAGATTTGCGGGCGCGCTCGCGGTCCTGCCCGGCCCCGGCGTCACCGAAAAAATAAACAATACCGCCTGCCGATTGACCGAGACATGGTTTTTGCTACTGTCCAGTAACATCAAAAAATGGCGGGCCGTCCGTCAGGCTCAGAGGGAAGTTCTATCATGGTTGCGGCATCACAGGTCGTCTTAACAGCCACCGAGCGGGTTCATCTGGGTGTGCCAGCCGCCGAAGCCATAGCAGCAGAGGCCGAACGCCTGAACGCTCAGCGCGTCTTTATCCTGGCCGGAAGCACGCTGAACGAACAAACCGACGAGATCCGCAAGATTGAAAAGGCTCTGGGCAGCCGCCACGCCGCCACCCATACCGGCATCCGCCCCAATGCGCCGCGCAGCGATGTGCTGGCCGCCGCAGAGCGGGCCCGTGCGGTCAAGACCGATCTGGTGGTCACGGTCGGTGGTGGCTCGGTCACGGATGCGGGCAAGATCATCCTGATCTGCCTGAAGCACAATATCACCACCATCGAAGGCTTTGACGGCTTTCGCACCTATGTCGAAGAAGACGGCAGCGTCATCCAACCGGTCTTTGACGCCCCCGATATCCGCGCCATCTGTGTGCCGACCACACTATCGGGCGGTGAGTTCAACCCCCTGTCCGGCGCGACCGACGAGCGCATCAAGCTTAAGCAAGGCTTTGAACAGCGCATGATGGTGCCGATTGCCGTCATTCTGGACCCTGCCATAACGGTCCATACGCCCGAATGGCTTTGGCTATCGACGGGCGTGCGCTCGGTGGACCATGCGGTCGAGACCTTGGGGTCTTTGCAATCCAATGACTATTGCGACGGTATTGCCGACAGCGCGCTGCGCCTGCTGGCCGAGGGCCTGCCCAAGGTCAAGGCCAATCCTGGCGATCTGGATGCAAGGCTCAAGTGCCAGATCGGTGCCTGGCAGTCCATGCTGCCGATCATGGGCGGCGTGCCTATGGGGGCCAGCCATGCCATTGGTCACGTCCTGGGCGGCACTTGCGATGTGCCGCACGGCTATACGTCCTGTGTGATGTCGCCGTTTGTTCAGGCCTTTAATGCGCCCGTCAATGCCCATCGTCAGGTGCGCATCAGCGCCTGCCTGGGCGATACTGGCCGCACCGCCTCGGACCTCTTAGACAAGTTGATCAGCGGCCTTGGCATGCCCCGCAGTCTTAAGGCCGTTGGTGTCTCAGAAGATCAATTCCCGCTGATCGCCGAATATACCTTGGAAGATTTCTGGGGCCGCACCAATCCTCGCCCGATCGCTAAGGCCGAGGACGTCATGGAAATTTTGCGAACAGCGGTCGGCTAAACCGCCTATGCAGCTTGATCTAGGGCGTGAGGCAACCTAATCGGGTGGCTCACGCCTTTCTTGCGGAACCTAAATCCATGATCGATGCCAAGGCGGCCAAGCGACAGACCGCACCGCTCAAGAACGAGATTGCCGCCTATAAGCGTCGGCGCATTGTCGAAGAAGCCAGCCTTCTGTTCTTCAAACACGGCTATGAGGCCACGACCCTGGACGCCGTTGCCGAGCAACTCCAGGTCACCAAGCCCTTCATCTATTCCTATTATCGCAATAAGAGCGAGCTATTGTTCGAGATCTGCCAGACCGGCATTCAGCTATCGCTCAGCGCGCTGGAAGATGCCTTGGCCGTTGACGGCACGGCGACCGAGCAGTTGAAAATGGTGGTTGAGCGGGTGGCGCGGATCATTATCGAAAACCAGCGCTATATCAGCGTCTATCAGCGCGAAGAAATGAGCCTGGAGCCTGATGAGGCCCGGCGTATCCGCCTGCTGCGTCACCAATTTGATCAAAAGCTCAGCACCCTTTTGCAAAAGGGCAAGGCTGCGGGCGAGTTTGAGTTTGAAGACGCCTCGCGCGCCGCGATCTGGATCAGCGGCCTGCTCAGCTGGATTGCCAACTGGTATCACGAGGGCGGGCGCTGGTCAGCGACCGAGGTGGTGATGGATGCCATCCATATGGTCATGAAGATTACGCTGCGCGCACGCAACTAGACCCGACAAATCTGCACGCGCATCCGCCCGCACCATTGCCGCGCCAGTGCTAAGACAGTAGGCTGCCCTTGGCCTAGTAGATTTTTCTACCCGACTGCTAATATGGGGCGCAGCCATGACATCCACTACCCTCTCCAATGCCAAGCATGGCGACCATCGCGTGCCTAACCGCGCGGTCTGCGTGCTGCGCGACCTGATGGACAGGATGGACCAGGAGCGCGGCGATCAGGTCTATGCCGTGTTCGAGGATGGCAGTCACTGGACCTATAGCCAGCTTAGAACCCAAACCATTGCCGTGGCCGTTGGCCTGCAAAAGCTTGGCGTCAAACAGGGCGATCATGTCGCGGTATGGCTGCCCAATTGCCACCAGGCCTTATTGACCTTTTATGCGATCAATTATCTGGGCGCGGTGTTTGTGCCGTTTAACACGGCCTATCGCGGCGCGATCCTGGAGCATGTGCTCAAAAATTCCGATGCCCGCCTGCTGATTGCGCATGCGGGCCTATTGGAGCGTCTGGAGGATGCTGATGCCGCCGCCGTGCGTCATGTGGTGGTGCTGGGCGATGGCCAGGCCCCGGCGCGGTTTAGCGCCAGCGCGTTTGAAAGCCTGACTGGCACCGAGGACGAGCTTGCGCCGCTGGCCCGGCCTATCGAGCCTTGGGACACCCAGTCGGTGATCTATACCTCGGGCACGACCGGACCATCCAAGGGCGTCTTGTCGTCCTATCTGCACCTCTATACCAATGCAGGCCCCGATAGCTGGCCGTTTATCACCGGCGAAGACCGGTTCTTGGTCAATATGCCCATCTTCCATATTGGCGGGCTGGGCCTGCCCTTTGTGATGCTGGCAAGGGGCGGATCAATTGCCCTGATGGAGAATTTCTCGACCGATACCTTCTGGGATTTTGTGCGCAAGACCGAGTGCACCTCGATCTTCCTTCTGGGCGTCATGGCCACCTTCCTGATCAAGAACCCGCCCAGCGACGCCGACCGCGCCCACAAGGTGCGCACAGCCCTCATGGTGCCCCTGACCGAGGTGTCTGGCCCGTTCCATGACCGGTTTGGCATTGATATTTATACGATTTTCAACATGACCGAGATCTCGTCTCCGATTGTGTCTGATCCCAATCCGGTCAAACCGGGCACTTGCGGCACGGTGCGGCGCGGCGTGGATGTGCGGCTGGTCGATGAAAATGACTGCGAGGTTGCCATCGGCGCGGTTGGCGAAATGCTGGTGCGCACCGACCGGCCCTTTGCCATGAATAGCGGCTATCACAATAATCCAGAGGCCACGGCCAAGGCCTGGCGCAATGGCTGGTTCCACACCGGCGACGCCTTTAAGCGCGACGAGGACGGCTATTATTACTTTGTCGACCGGGTAAAAGACGCCATCCGCCGCCGCGGCGAAAACATCTCATCCTTTGAGGTCGAGAACGATATTGTCGCCCATCCCGATGTGCGCGAAGCCGCCGTGATCGGCGTGCCAAGCGCCTATTCCGAAGACGAGGTCATGGC
The DNA here is from genome assembly GCA_044346445.1 of Caulobacteraceae bacterium. Lineage (GTDB taxonomy): Bacteria > Pseudomonadota > Alphaproteobacteria > Caulobacterales > Caulobacteraceae > CAISGS01. Next base: position 10,650 of record JBIIZD010000002.1, on the reverse strand, counting down.
CGTGATCGCGCCGGTGCCAGGCCGCAGTATCGACAAGGCTGAGCTGATCAGCTTTCTAGAAGGCCGCCTGCCCTATTTCATGGTCCCGCGCTATATCCGCATACTCGACGAACTGCCCAAGACCCCCACCGCCAAGGTCATCAAGGCCAAGCTGCGCAAGGACGCCATCACCCCCGACACCTGGGACCGCGAAGCCGCCGGCATCAAGTTAAAGCGCGAGAAGCTGTAGGGGCGGCCCCTTGGAGCGGACTGAAGAGCATTTAGGATGAGTTTCAGGGGGTCATGTCAATGGTCGCAGCTGTTCCCGCCCCCCGCATTTCTCTCTTAAACTAAAGCTTGTAAAATAACTTTTGGTTTCGTAGTGAGTGGTGTGGCTTACAGGCAGATTTGTTGTCGCGCTTCGCGACATATGAAGCGATGCCAGTAGTCGTTGCTTCCCGATGACCCTTATTGCCGTTTGACCGATTACAGTCGAATGGTTCGATGATCGCGTAGGAGTGCCTGTAAGCCATGCAAAGTAAGGCACCAACTCCGTGTCCTCTCTAAAAAAACTTAAATCAGCAACCAACATTAAAGACCTATCGGCCTTACTCGGGTACAGGCCGGATGCACTCGCATTCATCCTTTACAAGCTTGATCCGTCCGAAAAGTACGAACGCTTCCAAATCCCTAAAAAAAACGGCGGTGTACGAGACATATGCGCCCCGACCGCTCAATTGAAACTATTACAACGACGCCTAGCTAATCTTCTCTACGCGTGTCGCGCGGAGATCGACAGAGAGAGCGGTCTCGCTTCGTTGTCACACGGGTTTCGTCGTGGTCACTCAATAGTAACCAATGCCAAGCCGCATCAGCGTAGGCGTTACGTCTTCAATCTAGACCTAAAAGATTTTTTCCCGACTTTCAATTTCGGGCGGGTGCGGGGATTTTTTATAAAAAACAGAGCGTTCGCATTGAATGACAAGGTGGCAACGCTCATTGCTCAGATCGCATGTTATGACAACCAGCTTCCACAAGGCAGTCCATGCTCACCAGTGATTGCAGACCTAATCACCCATTTGCTTGATGTTCGTTTGGCGCAACTCGCGAAGAAGGAGAGGATTACATATTCACGCTATGCGGACGATATCACCTTCTCGACCAACCAAAAAACGTTCCCCGAAGCGGTAGCAATTCAGGATCCGATTGTAGCGGGAAAGTGGGACCTCGGCCCAGATTTAGCTAAGCGGATAAAAGATACTTATTTTACCGTGAAACCGGAAAAAACCCGCATGCAATGTGGGATGTCTCGCAAGATCGTTACTGGTTTGACGGTCAATCAGAAGGTCAATGTCCAGTCCGATTATTACCGCTTTACGCGAGCGATGTGCGATGCGTTGTTCAAGAGGGGGGAATACTGGATTGATCATCCGCGAGCTTTGTTGAAACCAGCCGTGGAGGTTGTTACGAAATCTGAGGCAGTTGAGATGGTGCCTGAAATAGCTACTACCTCCCTGTCGCATAAGTCTCTTACAAAATCTCTTGGTCCCCTAACAGGCAGGCTAGCCCACATTCACTATGTTAAAAATGAGATCGATCCACGCGATGAAATTAAAAAACGGAAATTAAAGACAGCATTTCGAAATCTCTACTTCAAATTCCTATTTTACAAAAATTTTGTCACACTGGATAAACCACTAATAATTACTGAAGGAAAAACTGACAATGTTTATTTATCTCTTGCTATAAAATACTCTCCTGAATTTCAACCAAAACTCGGGTATATGACGTCAGATGGTTTTGTTAATAAGCTCCGATTATTTAATCATCATAATAAAACCCGCTCCGTCCTAGAGTTAAATGGCGGCTCTGGAAACTTTAAATCTCTCATAAAGGACTATAATAAGCACATGCTCGGGTTTGGTCACAGGCCACAGCTGCACCCAGTTATAATTCTTCTCGACAATGACGACGGAGCAACGAAACTATTTCTTTGCATTAAAGAAAATTATAAAAAAAACATCACTGTTGAATCGAAAGAGAATTTTTACCACATTACTGACAACCTCTATGTGGTGAAGACCCCACATGTTGGAAAACAAATCAAAACCTGCATTGAAGACATGTTCGATCATGCGATACGGGTAAAACAATTGAATGGAAAAACATTCAACCCAAATAAACTCGATATAACGAAAGAGTTTGGAAAACATATTTTCGCTGAGAGGATAATTCGTCCGGAGGCTGCCAGTTTGAACTGGACTGGGTTCGCCCCCATTCTGGAAAGCATCAACGCGGTTCTCGAGCATTATAGTCCGCCAAACTAACTAAGTTTGTACAGACTAAAGCGGAGTAATAGGACCGAGCAACGGAGGCTGCCGTGTGACGTCACCCCCAAAAATCTGGCACCAATTGACCTGACCCCCATATCTCACCCCACCACAACGAGAGCCCTACCGTAAGTTGACCCTTCATTGGTGTGTTTGGCAAGAGGCGTCCCAGCGGCACCTCTAGGCTGCGCAGCGCGGTCGCGGGTTTGTGCGGATAAGGCGCTGGCATAGGCCCTCGGTGTCATCCAGCCGAGCTTCGAGTGTGGCTGCAGTGCGTTATGGTCTCGCCACCAGGCCTCCAGCACGGCGCAGGCTTGAACTGGCTTGGGAGCGAGCAAGACCCCCTGAGCCTCAGTAATCTACAAAAAATCGCGCAGATAGGCGACCAGTGGCGCGTCTGCGGGGGGCATGGCATAGGTGCTGAGGGCGTTGGGTTTGACCCAGGCGAGCGCCGCATGTTCCTTGGCCACCACCACCCCCTCCCAGCGCCGACACAGATAAAGCGGCATCAGAAGGTGAAAGGTCTCATAGCTGTGTGAGGCAAATACGAATGGGGCCAGGCAACTGGCGGTAATCGTAATGCCCAGTTCTTCGTGCATTTCGCGGATCAGGGCCGCTTCTGGCCCCTCGCCCGGCTCGACCTTGCCGCCGGGAAATTCCCAAAGGCCCGCTAGCGCCTTGCCTTCGGGGCGCTTGCAGATCAGCACCCGGCCGTCTGTATCGACCAGGGCGCAGGCCACGACCAGAACCAAAGGCAGGGCGGGCTTAGCTTCTGTAATCGCCATTGATCTCGATATACCGCTTGGTCAGGTCACAGGTCCAGACCGAGGCGCTGGACCGGCCGACCCCGACATCGACACTGACCTCGAGCTCGGCGTTTTTCATATAGGCGCTCATGGCCGCCTCGTCATAGCCGGGCGAGACCGCGCCATCGACCGCAGCAATCAGATCGCCAAACCTTATGCCCAGACGCGCGCGATTGATTGGCTCATCGGCGCGGCCAACGGCCATGACAATCCGGCCCCAATTGGCGTCTTCTCCGGCAAAGGCGGTCTTGACCAGGGGCGATTCGGCCACCGTCTTGGCAATCTTGCGCGCCGAGGCGGGCGACTGGGCGCCATTGACCGTGATCTTGACAAACTTGCTGGCCCCCTCGCCGTCGCGCACGAGTTGCAGCGCCAGATCGAGCATGACCTGTTCCAGCTTTTCGCGAAAATCGGCCAGTCTGCGATCCCCGGCCCGGGCAATCCTGGGCGCACCGGCCTTGCCCGTGGCAAACAGCAGGCAGGTATCATTGGTCGAGGTATCCCCATCGACCGTAACCCCGTTAAAGGTGGTGCGGGTATAGAGGCTGACCAGGGCCTGCAGGGCGGCGGGCGCTATGGCGGCATCGGTGGCAATAAAGGCCAGCATGGTGGCCATGTCCGGCGCAATCATGCCAGAGCCCTTGGTGATCCCGGCGATGCGCACGGGCACGCCCTCGATCATGGCCGTGGCAAAAGCGCCCTTGGCAAAGGTGTCGGTGGTCATGATCGCCTGGGCCGCATTGGCCCAGGTCCTTTGCCCGCCGTCCAGTTCGGCCTCAAGCTCTGGCAGGCGGGCGGTGAGCTTGGCATCGTCCAGCACCACCCCGATCACCCCTGTCGAGGCCAGCATGATATCGCGCTGGCGAATATCCAGCCGCTTTGCTACGGCCGAGGCCACGCGCCGGGCCGCATCGGCACCTGGCTTGCCGGTAAAGGCATTGGCACAGCCGGCATTGACCACCAGGGCGCGGATATCCTCGCCGCCCGAGGCCTCAAGCTGGCGCTTGCACCAGTCCACCGGTGCCGAGCCCACCGCATGACGGGTAAACACACCGGCGCAGGTCGTGCCTTCAGCAAAGCGCATGACCAGGACGTCATCGCGCTGATGTTTATAATAACCCGCCCGGCCAATCGCGATCTCAACGCCTTCGATTGGCAGTATGTTCGGAAACGGCACAGCCAGGGGCGAGACCAACAGGCCCGGCTTGCCCGGCCCATCACTGGCTCGCACCGGACTCAAGAGCCGCGCTGCACCATCCAAAAACCTTTGTAGGACAAAGACCCCGCTCATGAGGGTTTGCCCGGCTTGGCGGCTGGCGCGGGCGCGGGCACTGGCGCGGGCACTGGCGCGGGCGCGGTCGCTGGGGCCTCTGGCGGGGCTGAGGCCGGTTCAGACGGCGCGCCTGGCACATCGAGGGGTGGGCCGATCAGGGTCTGGATCTTGGCACTCTTGCGCAGACTCTCCAGCAATTCGCGGACCTGATCATAGGTCAGGAAGCGCACAATCTGCGGGCGGGCCGCCTCAAGCGTGATCGGCTCTTCGGGGCGACGGTCCTCCACCTTCAGCACCGCATAACCGGTATCGGTCTTGATCGGCCCAACAACCGCACCAGAAGTGGCCGATTTCAAGGCTGTGACATAGACTTCTGGCATGACGTCAGCGGTAAAATACCCCAGATCGCCGCCATTAAAGCGCGTCGCCGAATCAATCGAGCGCTCCATGGCCAAGGCTTCGAACGAGGCCCCGGCGGCGAGTAATTTGCGCACAGACTCAGCCTCAGCCTGGCTGGCCACGACAATCTGGCGGGCGCGGAATTCTTCGGACTGGCGGGCCTGTTTGAGTTGGTCTTGATAGAGCGAGCGGATCGCGCTTTCATTGACCGCCTTTTCGACCGATTGCTCGACCAACAGATCGCCGAGCACCCGCTCTTGGGCTGCGGCCAACCGCCGCTGGGCCAAGGGACTGGTATCGAGCTTGCGCTTGCGCGCCTCGGCCGCCAGCAGTTTTTGGTCGATCACCTCGTCCAGCACCCGCCGAAACAGGTCAGACGAGATGTCCAAGGGCTCGCCCTGGCCGATCAGGCCTTGAGAGATGGCTTCACGCTTGACGTCGGAAGCCCAGATGGTCTGGTTACCAACCCGGGCCGCAGCCACATCGCCGCGCTCTGGCGGCTTGTCATCAATCTTGCCGGGCCCGCAAGCGCTCAAGGCCAGTAAAACCGCGCCCAGACAAAGGAATTTGGTAAGGCCGAAACCTTGGCTGGGGCGCATCAGACCAGACTCCCGTCAGGAAAAGAAAAAGCCGTTACGTTGACACGAACAAGGTCGGTGCTTAAGTCTCGCGCGCGTGCAAGTCGAGGAGTTTTTCGCCCATGGTCCGGTGTCCGGATTATCAGGCGTTAAGGCTGCGGAGCTTAACATGCTAGACCTAAGGGCGTCACGGCCTCCCCCGTGCGCTTTCCTCGCGACCATCGGACCAGTTCATGCTCGGCTTCGCTAAAAAGCTTTTCGGCTCTCCCAATGACCGCACGGTCAAGTCCTTCCGGGCCCGTGCCCTGCTCATCAACGCCCTTGAGCCAGCCTATATGGCCTTGAGCGATGAGGCCCTGCGCGGCAAGACCCAGGAATTCAAGGACCGCCTGGCCAAGGGCGCGACGCTTGATGACATTATGAACGAGGCCTTTGCCGCCGTGCGCGAGGCGTCTCGCCGCACACTGGGGCAGCGCCACTATGATGTCCAGTTGGTCGGCGGCATGGTCTTGCACCAGGGCGGCATTTCCGAAATGCGCACCGGCGAGGGCAAGACCCTGGTCGCCACGGCCCCAACCTATCTCAACGCCCTGTCCGGCAAGGGCGTGCACGTCATCACGGTCAATGACTATCTGGCCGCGCGCGACTCCGAATGGATGGGCAAGGTCTATAAGTTCTTGGGCCTGTCGGTCGGTGTGATCGTCAATGGCCTAAGCCAGGGCGATCGCCAGCGCGCCTATCGCAGCGACATCACCTATGGCACCAATAACGAGTTCGGCTTCGACTATCTGCGCGACAATCTGGTCTATACGACCGAGGAAATGGTCCAGCGCGGCCATCACTTCTGTATCGTCGATGAGGTGGACTCCATCTTGATCGACGAGGCCCGCACCCCCTTGATCATTTCCGGCCCGACCGAGGATCGCTCTGAATTCTATCGCATCATTGATGGTGTGGTGAAGGAGATGCTGAAAGACGAAGAAACCTTTGATCTGGACGAAAAGCAGCGCCAGATCCTTCTGACCGAATACGGTTCGGAAAAGGTCGAGCAAATGCTGATGGATGCTGGCCATCTGGTCGAGGATTCAGCGGGCCTGTATGACCCGGCCAATATTTCGGCCGTGCACCACATCAATCAGGCCATGCGCGCCAACAAGCTTTATCAGCGCGACAAGGATTATATCGTCAAGGGCGGCGAGGTGATCCTGATCGACGAATTTACCGGTCGCATGATGACGGGTCGGCGGCTTTCCGAAGGTCTGCACCAGGCCATCGAGGCCAAGGAAGGCGCGGACATCCAGCCCGAGAACCAGACCCTGGCCTCTGTGACCATCCAGAACTATTTCCGCCTCTATTCCAAGCTTTCCGGCATGACGGGCACGGCCGCGACCGAGGCCTCGGAATTCCACGACATCTATAAGATGGAAGTGACCGAGATCCCGACCAACCGACCTGTCTGCCGGATTGATATTGACGACGAGGTCTATCGCACAGAGCGCGAAAAGAACGCCTCCATCCTGCTCCAGATCGAGGACTGTTATCGCCGAGGCCAGCCGGTTCTGGTGGGTACAGTATCCATCGAAAAGTCCGAAACCCTGTCGGAGCTTTTAAAGCTTCACAAGTTTGAGCTGGACGGCAAGACCCTGAACGGGATTCCGCACAATGTGCTCAATGCGCGTTATCACGAGCAAGAGGCCCTGATCGTTGCCGATGCCGGCTCGCCCGGCTCTGTGACCATTGCCACCAATATGGCTGGCCGCGGCACCGATATTCAGCTCGGCGGCAATCTGGACATGCGCATGACCGCCTGGCGTCAGCAGCAGCGCGGCATGGGCATTGAGGTCACGCCAGAGCTGGAAGCCGAACAATCCAAGATTATCGAGGCCGATATTGCCGATCGCCGCGAAAAGGCCTTGGCCGCAGGCGGTCTGTTCGTTCTGGGCACCGAGCGGCACGAGAGCCGCCGCATTGATAACCAGCTGCGCGGCCGTACCGGCCGTCAGGGCGACCCTGGTACGTCCAAATTCTTCCTGTCTTGCGAAGACGACCTGTTGCGCATCTTTGCTGGCGAGCGGCTCGATTCCATCATGCGCACCTTTGGCGTTCAGGAAGGCGAGGCCATTACCCATAAATGGCTCAATAGCGCCATTGCCACGGCCCAGCGCCGCGTCGAGCAGCGCAATTTCGAAATCCGCAAAAACCTGCTCAAATACGATGATGTGGTCAATGACCAGCGCAAGGCCGTGTTCGAGCAACGCCAGGAATTCATGGAGGCGACCGACCTTTCGGACATCATCACCGAAATGCGTCACGACACCATTGAGGACCTGGTCTATCGCCACCTGCCGCCCAAGGCCTATGCCGAAAAATGGGACATTGATGGGCTGGAAGAGCGGATCGAGACCATACTGGGCCTCAGCCTGCCACTGCGCGACTGGGCAGCCGAGGACGGCATTGCCAATGAGGAAATGCTGGCCCGCATCCAGGCCGCCGCCGATACCCGCGCCGCCGAACGCTTGAGCCAGATTGGCGATGAGCAGATGCGCGGTCTGGAAAAGAACTTCCTGCTCCAGATGATCGATTTGCAATGGCGCGAGCACCTGATGCATCTGGATCATTTGCGCAATGTGATCGGCCTGCGCGGCTATGGTCAGCGCGATCCCTTGAACGAATACAAGACCGAAGCCTTCTCGCTGTTTGAAAAACTGCTCGGCGATCTGCGCATGAATACGACGCGTTGGCTGATGACGGTCGAGTTCCAGTATCAGGACCCCGCTCCGGCCAAGCCACCCTCGGCTGGCCTGATCGAGGTGCATATGAACCCCGAGACCGGCGAGAACGAACGCTTTGGCGGCGTCATCCCAGACGGCCTGACGCCTGAACAGCGCGCCGCCCTGCCGATGAGCGCCCTGCCCACCGGCTGGGAACGCACCGCCCGCAACAGCCCCTGCCCCTGCGGCTCCGGCAAAAAGTTCAAGCACTGTCACGGGTCGCTGGTTTAGGGTGAGGGGAGCGTTTTAGGCTGATCTGGACAGGAAACTCACCCGGCCATTCCATCATAGGTTAATGTTTTCTTTTTGAGGCACAGCAGATAGAGTATATCCTAAACCATCAATCGGGGTTAAGGTATTCTGCTTATGATCGCTTTGCTCGCAGCCATGTCCATGATGGCGACCGCACAGGCGGATATAGCGGGCTGTACGCTGCACCGATTAGAAGCCTGCTCAGGTGCCAATCAGTTGGTCTGGGATAAACCCTTCCAAAGGGCCCTAAACAGGTTCGTCGGAACTCGTCAGGCCGATTATTTGGGTTGGGACGCTACGGTCGCCGTTCAACTCATGGAAGTGCTTGGCGGACCCTCGGATGATGTGACGCGCATTGGAAGTCGTTATCGCTTCACGGCCTGTCGGCATCATAGTTGTTTCGAGAAAGGTGCCGCCGTTCTAGAGCCGAACGGCCGTATTATCGCGCTGGGAATAATACACACAGCCTGCACAAAGAAAACGAGAGACTATGATTGCTCTAAACATAACACCCTGTCCATTTTCATGAAAACTCCAGAAGATAAGGTCGTCATCGACAATCTTGCCGGATGGGCGAGGTTAGCCATTGACGGGTATAATGAGCCAAGGACTGGACCTAACAAGCTAACCCTTGATCAGGTCGAGGTGATAAAGGTTCCTTAGAAGCACGATTTTGGATCAATGATTAGCGCACAGGGCGACATGGACGAGCTTCTCCGACCGCTAGAGCCGTCCCCGGCTCTTTTAGCACTGAACAATGCCCATGCGGTTGAGCTGTCCTGGCTGGAGCCAGAGCGGTTTGCGCATATGGTGGCCATGGCATTCCTGGCCCGTCAAGTCGGCGAGGACGACGGATTTTTGCTGACCTTTGATCAGGACGCAGCCTATGACAGCCCCAACTTCCTGTGGCTCAAGGCGCGCTATGAGCGGTTTGTCTATGTTGACCGGGTCGTGGTTGCCGGCCATGCGCGGGGCCGTGGCCTAGCGGGCCAGTTCTATGCTGCCCTGTTTGAAGCCGCCGCCAAGGCCGGGCACACACGCATAGTCTGCGAAGTCAATTCCGACCCACCGAATCTGGCATCGGATGCGTTTCATGAAAAACTGGGGTTCGAGCCCATAGGCGAGGCCAGCCTCGATGGCGGCAAAAAGACCGTGCGCTATCTGATGCGGACGGTTTAGGCGCTTCCCCGCCCACTACCTTCCGCCGCCTTTCCACCCCCTCACCCCCCTGCGCCCTCGCCGGGAAGTCCAGCCTAGCTCGTCCTCGGGCAAGGATTCATCGAACCGCGCATCCATGGCCATCTTGCCCTTGAGCGTCCCAAACTTCCGTCGTCCAAGCGGCTCAACCCGGACCAAGCGCACCACAGGCACACTGCCGCGCGCGATTACCACCTGGTCGAACCCGCCGAGCGCGATCAAGGCGGTCTGGCGGTCTGGCTGTTGGGGAAACAACGGCAACACCGCGCGTAACGATTCCCAGCGTGCCTTCGGTGCCGATGAACAGCTGCTTGAGATCAAACCCGGCATTGTTCTTGAGCAAATTGTTCATCGAAGAAATCACGGTGCCATCCGGCTCGAACAGAACGATGAGTGGGCTGTGCAGCGTTCCATATCCATGACGGCAGAAAGCTATACAACCTTGAGCGTTAATGCCCGCGGCAGTCTTCCAGAAGTGACCGTCTAATCGATCCGGCTCTGCTGGAAATCGTGGAGACGGCTCTGTCCGTTACACCAAGCGTTGGGACACGATCTGGCGCGTGCTGCAATTAGCGTTGATAAAGGTGGGTTTGAAGGTCGGCGAAGGACTTCCGCACCAAGGCCACTTCTCCCAATTTAGCCTTGGCATCTGCCACAGTTCCATAGCGCGCCGAGAGAAGGTTTGTCAGGTTCTGGAAGGTCAGCTCCGCCTCGCCAGCCTTTTCATAATTGGCCAGCACCACATTCAAGAAAGTGCGCATTTCCCCTTCATAGCCAGACAGCCCGAAATCCCGCGCATCTTTGGCACGATCTTTCAGGCTCAAAGGGTCGAGGCTAAAGCGGACATAGGCCAGCACGTCAAAAAGGTCACTGTCCTTGGCGTCCACCAATTGGCGCATATCGGCCAAGCGGTCTTCGTCATAGCCCTTATCAGCCAGAACGCCCAAAAGCCGCTCGCGGGTTTCAGGATTGCGCCACTGGCTGCGCAATTCGTCCTCGTCCGCGATCATGCCGCTGAGATCGCCAAACAGCTTTTGTAGGAATTCGAGCGCGGTGATCGGACGC
>JBIIZD010000001.1:0-70075 GCA_044346445.1 Caulobacteraceae bacterium | reverse complement strand
GCCATTGCTCAAGGTCTGCGTGCAGATCTGGTCCAGATAGGCTATCAAAATCCCGGCTGGCCGGTTGTTCGGCAGGTATGGCGCGAGGGTCGAAGAGTTGCATGAGTGCACGCTATGCCATTTATTACAGTCCAGAGGCAGACGCGCCGCTCACCCTGGCCGCAGCTAACGTCCTTGGCCGCGATGCCTTTGGCCGGGCGGTAGAACAACGTGCGCCCTTACCGGGCTTGGCCGATCTTGATCTTGATCTCGATGAATTGACGGCGGACCCGCGCAGTTATGGTTTTCACGCAACGCTTAAGGCTCCGTTTGAACTGGCTGCGGGCCGTAGCGAGGATGCGCTGATTCTGGCCTTTGAGGCTTTTTGCAAGACCGCCGCACCCTTTACCGCCCCGATCCAGGTATCCAATATCGGACCCTTTATCGCCTTTAGACTGGCCACGCCAAGCGATGAGATGGGCCGGTTGCATAGTGACTGTGTCAGACAGTTTGAGCCATTTCGTGCGCCCTTGTCGGACGACGATATTGAACGTCGCCGACGCGCGCGGCTGTCACCGCAACAGGATGCGCGGCTGTTAGAGTTTGGCTATCCCTATATATTTGATGATTTTCAGTTTCACATGACCCTGACCAGCAGCATCAAGGACGATGCACTAAGGGCCAGGCTGGTCGCGGGCCTGTCCGATCGCCTCGCGGCTTTTCAAGGTCCCCACAGGTTCGAAACCTTGGCCCTGTTCAAACAAGCGACCCGGCAGGACCCTTTCTATGTCTTGCACCTGGCGCGCTTAAACACGCCTTAAACCGCCCTATCGGCCCTTGTATCCAAGGGCCGAAACCTTGCGCGGCCAGCCGCTTAATCCACACGACTGGCCTGCATGGGCCGGGCTCTGGTCAATACTGTTCGAGATAGACGGCGCGCAGCCTTGCCCGGTCCACAGCACTGAGGCCTATGGCCTGGCTTAGATAATTATCGACCGACCCCCATTTGCTCTCAATTTCTTGAAACGCAATGTCCAGATAGGGCACCTTGTCTGGCGTAAACAGCGGACTTGGGGTCTTGCCAGCGCTCGTGGACTGGTACTGGGCAAAAAAGCCGGCGACAGGATTGGAGGCTTGGATGGCCTTATCAAATACCGGCATCTCGTTTTCCGGATGCCGATAGGTTGTTGAGAGGTGATAGTCCTGCAAGATCTGACTGCGGCTCACACCCAGGACGCTGAGAATCATGGCCGTGGTAAAGCCGGTGCGATCCTGGCCTGCGGTACAATTATAGACCAGCGGGCCTTTGTTTTGCAGCAGGTTGGCAAAGATCAATTTCAGATGCGGGGCCAAGGTGGTCGGAAAGGCCCGATAGCTCTGACCAGGGCCCGCCGTCGTCGCAGCGCCGAGGTTGGAAATCTTGGTCATGGAATAGCCAACCGCGGAATAACGAACCCCATCCAGCCGCGTGGGGGCCAATACCCGCTCTTCGCTGGAGCGCAGATCAACCATATCCACGACCAGAGGCGTCAAACGCGCGACATCGGCATCGGTCAGCAGCGGCGTGCCGCCAGACCGATAGATCATGCCCCACCGAACATGCTTGCCGTCCGTGGTCGAATAGCCGCCAATATCGCGGAAGTTAGAGCCTTTATCGAGGGCGATCAAACGCTCAGCCACCGGGACAACCGAGCCTGTCTTGGTGTCTCGCAGCAGAAAATAGGGCCGCGCGGCGGATCCTGTTGCAAACTCATGGCGACCATCACCATCGGCGGACGACACAAGACGCGCCTTGCTGATCGGTTGATTAGCCTTGTCCGCAACATAGACATCTACGGGGTCGCTATCGCTCCAGGTGACGAGCACCGTGTCTGGGGCCGACCGCACGGCGGCAGGGGCGCTGATCGTGCCGGCAAGCGCAGGCGCGCTGGAGGCCATCAAGGCGGCGATAAGCATATAGACTGCAGGTCTTGGTTTCATAAACTCAGTTCCCCTTGAAATGGTCAATTTGACTTAAGCCTGACGGCCTTGGCAGGTTTCAAACAGGTCGCAGAAGGTTTGCGCGCAAAGACCGAACCTCGTCATCGCTTACGCCAAGGCGGCCACGGACAAAGGCGGCTATCGACCCTTCCTGGCGCTTGATGGTGCTGAAGGCTGTCTGAAGATAAAGCGGGTCTGCCCGCTGGAGCTGGGCGCGGGCATCCTTCGACAATTGGCTGACCTCATTGAAACCCGCAGGCGGCTTGCCCTTCGGGGATCGCTGCAAGATCGTTTCAAAATTTATCACATCATCGGTCAGGGTATAGTCGCCAAGCACCGTCGTCCAAGGCACGCCCAGGGTGGTCAGCAAAAGTGCCGCCCCGACCCCGGTTCTATCCTTGCCCGCTGAACAATTGAAGGCAAGCGGAGCCTGCCCCGCGGCCAGCTTGGAGAACATCAGCCGATAGCTCTCTATATGATCATAAGGCAGCGTTTCGTAAAGCTTGGCCATACGCAGGCGCACGGTTGGCCCGTCAGGATTGCCGGCAAAGAGGGAGCCTTGCGACGATGACGCATTGGCATAGTTACGGGCGATCATGGCCGGCGGGTTTGCTCCGGACCACCGTATTGGCTCTTGATCACGCTCTTCGGTGCTGCGGAAATCACAGATCACCTGAATGCCGAGGGCCGAAAGATAGGCATAGTCAGCCGCCGTCAGATCAACCATAGAGCCGGAGCGGAAAAGACGGCCCCAGCGGACCTGTCGTCCATCGTTGGTCATATAACCGCCAAGATCGCGGAAGTTTCGCCCGCCCTGTAGCGGCAGCAGACGCTCGGCGACATCAAGATTCCCGGCCTGGCTTGACAGTCGAAAATAGGGACGCGGTGCAACCGGTACAGGTCCAGCCCACTGGCCCTTGGCATTGGCCTGCAAGACCTTGGCAAAGGGACCGTCTGGATTGTTCGACATGCGCACGCCGGCCGCAGGCCCGCTCCAGGTCAAGGTGACGCGACCATCGGCAGCGCGCTTGCAGGTCGCGCCGGTCAGGCGAGCAGCCGCAAGACTGGTTTGCGGCAGGGCGATGGCTGCAAAGCTCATCATCAAAACGTCGCGGCGGGCGATCATGGCAGCTAGCCTTTCAAAGCGCAAAAGGCCGACCCCCAGCGGGGATCGGCCTTGAGCATGCTAGATTAATATTTCAGCGTAAGATCCAGACCAAAGGTCCGCGGCTCGTTAAAGATGCCGGAAGTCGCGGACACGGTCCTGGCCGTATTGGACCAGGCAAACGCCTTATAGGTCAGGTATTCTTCGTTCAGCAGGTTGCGGGCCCAGAGCGAGAGGGTCAGGTCATGACCACCCCCCAATTGCAGGTCGGTTACGGCCAGGCGACCATTGACGACCTTGGACCGGTCGGTCTTGGGGGCGAGAATTGGATCAGCGCCCACCCGATAGCCATCGGCAAAACTGGCATCAAGGTGCGCAAGCACGGTGAAATTATTGAACGGTATGCGATAGTCCGCACCAAGGCTATAGGCATTCTTGGGGGTGTAAACAATGCCGGTCGGCGTAACCAGTTTTGTACTGGGCTCGACATAGGGCGGCACTTCACCCTTGGTATAGGCATAGCTGGCCGTCAGGGTCAGGTTTGAGATCGGCATAATGGTGAAGTCGGCCTCAAAACCCTTGATCTTAGCAGGCCTGGGGGAGTTGGTCGTATCAATGATTGTGCGTGTGGTACCAGGGACGGTCTTGTTAAAATCGATCTGGAAACCCTCATAGTCGGTGCTAAAGGCGGCCAGGTTGAGGCGCGCACGACGATCCCAAAACTCGGATTTTACCCCAATTTCGGATGTCTTGACCTCTTCAGGCCCAAAAGCCCGATAGGTGAGCGAGCGCGAATTGGCACCGCCCGCGCGATAGGCCGTACCCCATTTGGCATAGATATGCACATCATCGGTGGCGTCATAGCTGACCGTCACGGCGGGATCGACACGCGACCATTCGCCCGTGAAGGTTCCAGCATAGGCGGCACCATTGATCAGATAGAGTGCACCACTCTTTTTATCGTTCGTATAGCGCGCACCAATGGTTAGGCGTGCCTTGTCTTGAAGGATGGGCGGGTTCCAGCTTAGCTGAGCATAGGCGGCGTGTGACCTGGTCTTGGCGCGGCTGGCGCGGTCAGGGAATGCGCTCGTGGCACCGGCCGCAATCGATCCCAAATTTGCATAGCTTGCGCCATTGGCCGATGTGAAGATCATCGTAAAGGGCGACCAGGCATCATCGCTGCCCTCTTCGCTATAGTAATAGAGGCCTGCAACGTAATTTATGCGCGGCAGGGATCCGACAGCCTGTATCTCCTGGCTGAATTGATCCTGATGCATGGTGGCCAGGCTATAGCGGGCGAACCTCTGGTTCAGAAAATTGTTGGTTGCGCTGTAAAGAAATGCGGAAACGCCCGTATTGTCAAACTGGGTCTGTTTCATATTGCGATAGGAGGTGATGGAGCGCACCTCAAGATCGGTCATGGGCTTCCAGGTCAGGTTGAGGCTGTGGCCCGAAATATTGCCGATGCTTTCTTGAAAAGGTATGCCGAACTCAGCGACCTTGGGCCGCGAGGTTTGGCGGCGCACAATCGGTGACCAAGACCCTGAAGCGGCTTTGAAATCCACATATTGAAGATAGTTAGGGGTGGTCGCGTCATAGGAAACGTCAAAATTATAGTCGGCGGAAAAGGTTTCACTGGGTGCCCACAGAGCGCGTGCATGGAAGCCCCGGCGATCATAGCTGCCATAACCGGGCTGACCGGAGGCTGGGTTCTCGACCGTTCCTTCTCGCTTGCTGAACACGGCGTCAAATTTCAGGCTGACATTGGCAATGGCAGGCAGGTCCATGTGAGTTTCGGACGAATATCCGCCAAAATTGCGAATCCCCAGGGTCTGGCGAAGGTCAAACTCGCCCGAGGGCTTGCGGGTGACAATGCTGACCGCGCCCCCCGTTGAATTGCGGCCAAACAGGGTGCCTTGCGGACCCTTAAGCACCTCAATACGCTCAATGTCATACAAAGCCGCACCAAGGCCCTGAGGCCGGCCAAGATATACACCATCGATATAGACACCGATTGCGGTGTCCCGCGCGGGCTGATTGGCATCCGAAGTGGGGAATATGCCGCGAATGCCGATATTGAAGGCGGAATTGCGGGTGAAGAATTGCGCAATCCGCAAGGATGGGATCGAGCCGTCGGCAAGATCGGCCAAGCTCTTGACGCGGCGCGCTTCCAGCGACTCGCTGGTCGCCACCGATATGGCCACCGGGGTCCTTTGCACATTGGTTTCGCGTTTTTGGGCTGTGACCACGATTTCCGACAGGCCATCATTGGCACTTTCGGCGGCCGCGGCTGCGGCCTCTGCGTGAGCGGTTCCGATCAGGAACGGCGATACCGACGCAAACAGAGCGGCGAGCATGAGCGCGCGCTTTGAACCATGCATTGACATGAAAACTTCCCACTGTTGGTTTTAAATTCAAGCGGGAAGATGGGGCGTTGCAGTATAGTTTTTATGTCGGTTTGTACGCATAATCATGACATTTGACAGACATTGGTCAAATTCGGCTCAACCAATCGATAATTGGTGCAGGGCCGATCCGGCCTGCTGCGACGCGGGTGAGCGGGGTGATTTGCGCTGCAAATCGCCACGGCGTTCAAGATTGTTAAAGAGCTTGCCTAAACGGCGACGCCAAGGCGAGCAGACCAAGAGTTGACGCCCGCCGCCATATCGCTCAAACCCCTAGGGGCTAGTCCATACGCCCGACCCCGCATCCTTGTCTGGAGCCCGATCATGACCGACATGCCTGTCTATACGCCGCCAACGGTTTGGAGCTGGAACAAGGAAAATGGTGGCCGATTTGCCAATATCAACAGGCCGATTGCGGGCGCGACCCATGAAAAGGACCTGCCCGTCGGTCGCCATCCCATGCAGCTTTACTCCCTGGCCACGCCCAACGGCGTCAAGGTGACAATCTTGCTGGAAGAGTTGCTGGCGCTTGGTCATAGCGGCGCCGAATATGATGCCTGGCTGATCAAGATTAACGAGGGCGACCAGTTCAGCAGCGGCTTTGTCGCGGCCAATCCCAATTCGAAAATCCCCGCCCTGATGGATCACAGCGGCAAGACCCCGATCCGGGTGTTTGAGTCCGGGGCCATACTGATGCATCTGGCCGAGAAATTTGGTGCCTTCTTGCCAACCGATCCGGCGATTCGGGCCGAGTGCCTGTCCTGGCTGTTTTGGCAAATGGGCAGCGCGCCCTATCTCGGCGGCGGCTTTGGCCATTTTTATGCCTATGCCCCGTTCAAGATCGAATATGCGATCGATCGGTTTGCCATGGAGGTCAAGCGCCAGCTGGACGTGTTGGACAAGCATTTGGCCAACCGAAAATACCTGGCCGGTGATGACTATACGATTGCCGATATGGCGGTCTGGCCCTGGTATGGCGGCATGGCCAAGGGCCTATTGTATGAAGGCGGTGAGTTTTTGCAGGTGCAGGACTATAAGAACCTGATCCGCTGGACCGACGAGATTGGCGCGCGCCCGGCGGTCAAGCGCGGCCGCATGGTCAATCGCCCGTTTGGTGACCCTGCCAGCCAGTTGCAAGAGCGTCACGAGGCCAGCGATTTCGACACCAAGACCCAGGACAAGATCGGCGGCTAGGCCAGCCTAGCAGATGGTCACAATCTCGTCCGAAAACAGCCCTTCTCGCACATAGTCTTGGCAGGGCGGTTCAAGTAGGGCGGAGACAAAGGCCATCATGGCCATGCCGACGGCGGGATTGGCTCCAATCGGTCGGCATTGGCCTGCCAAGTCGTCGAATTCAAGGCAGGAGACGCCGCCCTTGCCGATTCTGGCCTTGACCCATGCACTGCTGCCATCGGTATAAAAGAAATTGGCAAAGACGAGGCCGCTCGATTTGTCTTTGGATTCGTTGAGAATTTCGACATTAAAGACGCTGCCCACCATATAGCCACGCATCAGCCAATAGCGCGAATCCATATCGATTAGATAGTCCAAAAGCCGACCAAGCTCCGCCTCCTGGCTCGTGGTAGTGCCCTTGCTGGGCCAGATAATATTGACAGGCGCTCCATCTGCGCCCAGCGGCGCGTTAAGCTTGAGCAGGTCGGGAAAATAGCGTTTGCCAAGATCCTCACAGGCTGCCAACTCGCCCGGAGCGCAATATTTCTGAAACAGCGTTCTGGCCAATTTGGCGTCCTTGCCGCCGCCTTGGCCCTGCTGGACAAGGGCCACAAGCGCAAGACAGGCATCGGCCTGATCGACCTGGCACCCCGACTGATAGGCCTTTCGCGCTGCAACCAAATCCTTAGGGCCGCTTTCGCCGAGTTCTAGGGCATGGCCCAGTTGGTAACAACCGCCGCCGGAGCGGCCCTGACAGGCAGCCTCAAACGCCCTGCGCGCCGCAACAGGGTCGGCTGGCGCGCCGCGCCCCTCTTCGCGCATCAAACCAAGATAAAGGCATCCCTCGGGCTCGCCGCCATCACAGGCTTTTGCAAAGGCCAATAAAGCGCCTTCGGGCCTTGGCAAGCCTGCATCGGTGCGGTTAAGGGTCAGGCCCAGATCGCGGCAGGCTTGGGCAAGACCGCTTTGGCAAGCCGTATCGAAACCTTGTCTCGCCGCGCGTATATCCACCGCGCCGCCTTCGCCTCGCAATTGCAATTGCGCGGCATTATAGCAGCCTGCGGCAAGGTTCAGACTACAGGCCTTGTCATAAATGCCTCTGGCCGAGCGGTCATCTTCGCGCCCGCCATCGCCGGCGGCCACCATGACCCCCAGATTCAAACAGGCCTCGGCAAGATTGCCCTCACAGCCCGTTTGGTAAGCCTTGCGCGCGCCAAACAGGTCCTCGCCCTTGGCATAGAGGATAGAGCCGACCTTGACACAAGCTTCGAGCTTGCCGCTATCGCAGTCCGCTTGGAGACTTGCGGCCGAGCTTGTCTGCGCCTGTGCATAGACAGGCCTGCAAACCCCGAACACCAAAAGACCAACCAAGGCCAGGGCGGCCGAATAAGGGCTTAGCCTGATCATGGTGTTCCTCCTTTCTGATCGGAACCTATTGCGCGGCCTCTAGCTTTTCGTTCAGGACCCAGCCGCCATTGTCATTATCATCCTGAACCTCCCACCATACGCCGTTCTTGTTGCCGGTGGGATAGAGCAGCATACCGGCGGGCAGGGCGCGGATGACCTTGGCGCCGCTGTCGGGCCGAGCGCGCATGGTGGTTGGGGCCAGAACACGAAAGCTGCGGGTGGGGGCCGCTGCCTCGTTTATGCTATCGGATAGCCCGCCCATATCGCGGATCATTTGAGTATAGGCATCGATAAAGGCGATGGTGACAATGCGGCCAATATCGGTGTTTTCATAACCGCCGCCGACGGCGCCGCCAAAGCCAATACTACCGCCCAACCCAAACGAGACATCGCTTTTGGCCGCATGACCCTCGGTGGAGGCCACGGTTTCCGAGGTCCGCACACTGGTCAGGGACAGGACTGTCGTGGCCTCAAGCTTCTGGGTTTTTATGCCGCCAATGAGGGAGCCAAGTGTTCCGCCAATCGCACCGCCAACCGCAGCCCCGAGGGCATTGCCACTGACATTGGAATTGGCAGACGAGACTTCGGCAACAAGGACAAAATCAGCAGCCTTGATCTGGTTTTGACCCATATTCGAGCCACGCTGGAGGCCAAGGCCTTGATTGTTCAGGTTGCGCTCCTTAGCGGCGGCGTCAAGGCCCATGCCGCGATCGACAACGCTGAAGCAATTGGATTTCAGTACAATCGCTTTAAGCAGTTTTTGCGGCGGTGCCAGTTTGGCATCGTCCCAAAACTCGGTATTGTCACCGTTGAGAATCGTCACAGAGCCGAGTTTTTTTGAACAACGCGGAACCTCAACAACGGCGTCTTGTTGTTGTTTTTGTACTTTTGAACCCTTGGTTTCGGCCAATAAGGGGCTAGAAACGCAAATAGTTGTTGCAAACGCCGATGCAGTGATCGCAGTTATAAAAAATCTCACATTCTGCCCTTTCAATCTTTAGCTATTCTAGGCCCAGTCACCCTAGGCTTGTCAAGGTGTTGGGGCCAATTCTGGGTGGGAAGGTTAAGGTTTGGCAAGCTAAAACGCCGCTGCCAAGCTGGAATTTAAGGCTTGGGTCGGATCAAAAATGGGGCGGGTATGGTCTATATTCTTGGGGGATGGCAGAGCGATTTTTCCGCCAATTGGGCGCGGCAGGGCATTGATTTTGCCGGGGCATTTTCTCAGGTCGTCGGCGAGGGGCTGGCCTCTGTTGACCTGGAGCCCAAGGACATAGACAGCGGCCATGTTGGCAATTTTGTTGGTGAACTGTTTGCTGGCCAGGGCCTGCTCGGCGGATTTTTTGGCCTGGTTCACCCCGATTTTGACGGTCTTCCAACAGCGCGGCATGAGGCGGCGTGTGCATCTGGCAGCGTGGCCATATTGGCCGCCAGCGCCGAGATCGAGGCCGGGCGCTATGACCTCAGCTGCGTGGTTGGGCTGGAGATGATGCGCAATGTGCCCGGGCAAAAGGCGGCGGAAAACCTCGGCTCGGCGGCCTGGGCCGGGCATGAGTTCCAGGACGCTAAGTTTTTGTGGCCGCGCGCCTTTTCCGATCTTGGCGAGGAATATGAACGCCGCTGGGGCCTGAACTATGACCATCTGGCCCAGATTGCTGAGATCAATTTTGCCAATGGCAAGCGCAATCCCAATGCCCAGACCCGCGACTGGGCCTTTAATGACAAGAGCTTTACAAAGGACGATCAGGCCAATCCGGTGGTCGAGGGCATGATCCGCAAAAACGATTGCGGCCAGGTGACCGATGGCGCGGCGGTGGTGTTTCTGGCCTCGGCCAAACGCGCGGCAAAATACGCAGCCAAGCGCGGTATTGCGCTAGAAAGCCTGCCCCAGATCAAGGGCTGGGGCCACCGGTCGGCCCCGATCAGCTATGACCGCAAGCTGCGCAATAGCGAGGGTCAGCCCTATATCTTCCCGCAGGTTAAACGCGCGATTGACGATGCCCGCGCCCGGGCCGGTGTTAGCGATCTGGCACAGCTTGATGCGGTCGAGACGCATGACTGTTTCACCACCACAGAATATATGGCGATTGAACATCTGGGCCTGACCGAGCCGGGCAAGGCCTGGCAGGCGATTGAGGATGGCTCGATTGCCATGGGCGGGCGCCTGCCAATCAATCCCTCTGGCGGCTTGATTGGCTGTGGTCATCCTGTGGGCGCTACGGGCGTGCGCATGACGCTGGATGCCTTCAAACAGGTCACGGGCACGGCTGATGCCTATCAGGTCGAGGGGGCCAAGACGGTCCAGACCCTGAATATCGGCGGTTCAACCACCACCACGGTCAGCCTGGTGGTCGGGGTCTAGGGACCAAATAGGCACTTTAAGGCGGGGAAAATTATGGCCGATCTTGCACTCATCATGCTGTTTAATGCGCTGGTTATTGCCGCCTTGTTCGCGCTGTTTTGGGGTGTCTGCGTCGCCATGCGCGACTGCACCCCGGTCGATAGTCTTTGGGCCTTGGGCATGGGGGTTGTGGCCCTTGCCACCTATATCCAGACCGGCGGGGGTACTGAGCGGCACCTAGCCTTGACGGTGATCTGTGTGGTTTGGGGCGTGCGGCTTGGCGGGTATCTGCTTTGGCGTTGGCGCGACCATGGGCCAGACAGGCGCTATGTGCGGATGATGGAAAAGGCCAAGCAGGACAAGGGCTGGGGCTATGGCTATGCCGCTTTCAGGCTGGTGTTCTTGTTGCAAATGCCGCTGCTGTGGTTGGTCTGTCTGCCGGTACAGCTTGGCCAGATCTCAGGGGGCCCAGGCACACTTGGCCTGCTCGGCTGGATCGGGGTTGGGGTCTCGGTTTTTGGGATTGCTTTTGAAAGCCTGGCCGATTGGCAATTGGTACGTTTCAAAAAGAACCCCGCCACGGCGGGGCAGGTGATGGATAAGGGGCTTTGGCGCTATACCCGCCATCCCAATTATTTTGGTGATGCCTGCGTGTGGTGGGGCCTGTTCCTGATCGCGGCAGAGACGCCGATTGGCCTATTGTCCGTCGCCGGACCGATCTATCTGGTCTTTACCCTGACCCGCTGGAGCGGCATACCGACGGTCGAGTACCGCTTGAAAAAGACCCGCCCGGCCTATGCCGATTATGCCCGGCGCACGTCTGGGTTTTTCCCTTGGCCACCCAAGCCCGCGCAAGCGGACTAGCCTTGGCTGATCAGGTCCAGCACCTGGGCTGATAGGGGCACACCGGCCTTTTGCTCGGCGATCACGCCAATATCGACATAGTCGCGCCAGCCGGTGATCAGACCGTCCTTAAACTCCAGCACCCCGGCATAGGGGGCGGCGATGCGCAGGCCCTCTGTCGTGCGATACTCGTCGACGCCCTCGATAAACAAGCGGTCGCCATCCTCGGCATGGGCGAAAATGCGCCACTCAATGGCGTGCATATCGGCCTGAAAACGCTGCAAAAGCTTGCGCGCCATGGACTTGCCCCGGATTGGCGCCATGGCCCCGGCGGCATAGTGCCAGACAATGTCCTCGGCCATAAAGGCCAGTACGCCCTCGACATCCTTGGCCTGCCAGGCGGTGATGAGCTTGTGTAAACAATCCAGATTTGCGCCCATGATCAGCCGCCTCGGCAACCGTTTTGAATAAATGCGCGATCGGCCCAGACGCTGTGGGTGCCGCTGGACAGCTTGTGCGGCAAGGCAATGCGAACCACGGGGCCGGCCTCTATGTCTTTGGCATCAATCAGGACACATTCAGACCTGCCATGGTTCTCGTCGATCAGGAAGCTGACCAGATAGCCGTCATCCTCGGCCTTGGCATCAAGGCGCGGTACAAACGGGGCCTCGCTGGCATAGACGCCGTCTGGCAGATCTAGGGTCCAGGATTGTCCGGTTTCAAGATCATGTTTGACAAAGCCATTGAACAGGAACCAGCCCGGCTTGGCCTTGGTACTATAGGCATACCGATAGGGCTTACCGGCATAGCGCTGATTGAACATGCCAAATTCAAGTATACGCTCGTCCAGATGCTGTTCTGTGGTCTGACCCGTCTTCAAGTTGAAGCGCCAGCGGTGCAGTTTGGGGCGGAAACTGTGTTCGTCCAGATAGGCCATCATGTGGCTAAAGCCCGGCGGAGCATCGGCCATAGGGTCTGGCGTCGGGTTTTCCTGAAAATAGCCGTCCAGCACCACCTCATCGCCGTCCTCATAGGCATTGAGCCAGTGCAGCACATAGGTCGGCTCGGCCTCGAACCATTGAATGTCCTGCGGCTGACCAAACCTTGGAATAATGCCAAAGCGCGATTTCAGGCCCTCATGGGCGCGGACCGCGTGAATGTCGCGCTTTAGCAGTTCCTGATCCCAAAACACCGGCAGGTCATTGAGGATCGAATAATGCTCCGTGAACGCCATATCGTGCGGCAGGCGCGGGCCGGGCAGGGGAATGGGCACATAATGCACGCGCTTGCCGGTCTTATCGACCACGCCATAATGCATATAGGGCGCATGTTTTGAGTAGTTAAAGAACATTAGCTCGCCTGTAGCCTCATCGACCTTGGCATGGGCCGAGACGCCGTCGAGCGGTGCCCAATTGGCCGTTCCGCCCTGGTCCAGGGTTTCTGGGTCAAGCCAATAGGCTTCGCCGCACTGATAAAAGGTGGCAATAATCTTGCCGCCATGCACGACCACATCGGTGCTGGCTGTATCTTTCAAAGCGCCTTGCGCGCCAAATCCAGGCCTAAGCGCCAGCTTGGGCGGATCGGCCAGGCCCCCCCAAAGGGATTGGCCCGCCTCCTGCTCGGCTTCAAAGCCCCGCGTACGGACAAAGCGGTTGCGGTATTCGGCCTTGCCGTTTTTAAAACTGATCGCATGGATCATGCCGTCGCCGTCAAACGGATGATAACGGCCCAGGGGCTGATGCACGGGGTTTTCGGTGTTGCGGATATAGATACCGTCAATATCGGTCGGGATAGTGCCGAAAATCACGTCAAGGTCCGTGGCATTGACCTCTTCATGCAATGGCGTCCAGGCCCCGTTCAAATAGGGGTGGTTGCTGGGCAAGAGCGAGGTCTTGACCGGGGCGAGGCGCTGCACCTGCATCTGACATCTCCAAACACTGGGCCAAGACGCTTGGCCGAGTTGGTTAGCCTAACGCGTCTTGCTTGGTGCGCAAGGCGTTTGCAAGGTGCGGCACCAGACCATGCCTATAGGTGCCGCTGGCCTCACGCAATAATGACAAGGTCCGTATAGAGCAGGGTGGGATGGCCCGTCAGGGTCGCGATCTGAATGGCGGCCTTGGCCCCACTGCCGTCTGAATCGTAATAAAGGGCACCGCTGGACGTGTTATAGATGATCCGGTCGCTGGAATCGGCCCCCTTGATGGCCGTGCTGCTCGATAGAAAATCGGCAGAGGCAATGGTGCCCAAACTGCCGAGCGCCGTGAAAATGGTCTTGCTCAGTTGGATCACGTCGGTCGGCGAACTAAAATCGGTGATGGTGTCGAGATTGCTGTTCGAATTGGCGGCAAAATTGAACACAAAGACATCGGCACCTGCGCCCCCGGTCAAGGTGTCATTGCCATTGCCACCGATCAAGGTATCTGCGCCGGTTCCACCAGCAAGGGTATTGGCAGCGGCATTGCCGGTGATCGTATTGTCCAGGCTATTGCCGGTTACACGATAGGCTACGGTACTGGTGATGGTGGCATTATCGACATAGTCAGCCATTGTATAGGTGCCGCCGGAGGTGGCTATGGCGACCTTGACCAGATCTGTGCCCTCACCGGTGAGTTCGGTAATGACGTCGCTGAGGCTATCGATTGTATAGGTGTCGTCCCCGGCCCCGCCGATCAGGGTGTCATTGCCCGTGCCGCCATCGAGCACATCATTGCCTGCGCCGCCCTCAAGAGTGTCATTGCCAGCGCCGCCGCTGAGCGTATCTGCGCCCGTGCCTGCCCGCACCCATTCGGCGGACGATGTGCCGGTCCAGCTATGGACCGAAGAACTGAGGATTTGCAAATCATAGACATCGCTGATCGCCACCGAAAATGCCGTCACCGTGGTCGAGCCATCGCTTGAGCTTGCCTTGACATAGAGGGTTTCGGTGGTCTTGGTTTCGTAATCCAGCGACGCTGTGCTGGCCACCGAGACAATGCCGGTGCTTGAGCCTATGGTGAAATTGCCGGACGACACGGTGGTAACGCCCGTTGTATCGGTCACCAGGCTGTAGGTGATGGTATTGGTGGTTGCATCCCGATCAATGGCATAGGCGGTGAGCCCAATCGTACCGCTAACGGCGTTTTCCGCGACCGTATTGGTGGCTGCATTGGTGTCTGCCGAGGCCCCGACATCGAACTCGTCTCGGTCTGTGATGGTGATGCTGAAGGCCGTCACGGCCTTGGTTGTGCTGATGCTGCCGACCGAGGTGGCCAGGACATAAATCGTTGCAGAACTGGCCGATTCCCGGTCGATCAAGGCGCCGCTCCTGACCGTGACAATCCCCGTGCTTGCGCCAATCGTGAAGGGTCCGGTCGTGACCGTGGCGGCTGAGGTGGAATTGGAGGCCACCAGGCTATAGGTGATGGTGTCGCCCGAGTCGGCATCGGTAGAGGCGGCGGTAATGCCAACCAGGGTTCCGGCGGTAGCGCCTTCCAGGACGGTGTCAGCCGTGCTGGTATTTGTGTCTGCCGGCGCCGAAACCGTGTATTCGACATTGGATACGGCAACTGAAACCGCTGCTACCGACTTGCTGCCATCGGTCGATGTGGCCAGGATATAGGCCGTCTTGCTGGTGGCAGAATCATAATTGAGCTGGCTGCTATCGCTAACCGTAAGGATGCCGGTCGAGGACCCGATGCTGAAAGGGCCTGTGGTAACCGCCGAAGCGCTGGTCGAGTTGGAGGCGACGATGCTGTAGCTGACCGTATCGCCCGTATCGGAATCGGTCGCCAAGGCCGTATAGCCAACCGTGGTGCCGACCGCTGAGCCTTCTGCAACCGTATTGGTGGCGGAATTATTGTCGCTGATGGCGGAAACGCTAAACTCGGTATTGTCACCCGTAATTGCGACCACATAGCTGGTCACATTGGTGGTCCCGTCCGTGCCGGTGGTCTTGACATAGAGGGTCAAGGAGGAATTGGCTTCATAGTCCAGATAGGAAGCGCCATAATTGGGCGAAGTGCTGCCCGCAACGCTGATCTCGCCAGTGCTCGAATCGATTGTAAAGGGTGCTGTTGAAGCCGTTAGCCCGCCGCTATCGGTCACTAGGCTATAGGTCGCACCGTCCGTGACATTGCCATCAACCGAGCTGGCCGTAATGCCGACCAAGGTGCCAGCAGCAGCGGTTTCGCTGACTGTATTGGTCGCGGTATCAATATCACTGGTCACAAAACTCAAGCCCGTCACCGCTATGGTGAAGGCCGTTGTCGATGTGGAGCCATCGCTTGAAGTGGCCAGGACATAGATTGTCTCGGTGGGTGTGGTGCTCGCGTTTAAAAGATCACCGTCGCGCACAGACACAACGCCGGTTGCGCTTTCAATCTGAAAGGCCCCGGTCAATACGGCGGAATTGGTGAGGCTGGTGACCAGGCTATAGGTGACGGTGTTGTTGGAGCCGTCGGAGTCGGTGGCATAGGCGGTAATGCCCACCGTCGTGCCATTGACCTCGCCCTCGGTCACAGCATTGGTCGCGGTATTGGTATCAGCCGCGCTCGATACGTTAAACTCGTCATAGTCCGAAATATTGACCGTATAGGCCACGACCGAGCTGGCACCGTTGGCAAAGCTGGCCTTGACATACAAGGTATAGTTGCTGCTACTCTCATAATTGATCAGGGAGCCCGTCTTGACCGTGATGACGCCACTGGTCGAGATCTGGAACGGTGAGCTGCTCGATATGCGGGTGCCGGCGGACCCTGTCACCAAAGCATAGCTGGAGGTGCTGGATGCCGAATTGACAATGGCGGCCGTCAATAAGGTGCCCTTGGACGCCTTTGTCCAATAGGCGCCCGCTGTATCCCGCTCCGCCATGGTAATGGAGGTCGCATTATTGGAGGAAATCGTCACGGCGTATCCCCGGGGTTGGTCTTAAGGTTATTCAAATGTTAATATGGTAATGTGAAAAAGCGCCTGTGTGTTCCCAAAGGCAAATAGGTGTCTGCTCATTTTGGGCAATTGATTGATTAATTGACAAATTTTTCGCCAAACTGGTCAGTCAGGGACCGGCAGTGAGGATTTTCAGAGTGATTGGCTATCTTGACCGCAAGGCGGCGGCCTTATTGATGCCAGATCAAGGCCCCCGTCTTGATTTCTCAAAACCGGCGGGTGAAGCGGCCTTGACCCCGGCGGGTTCTGTGTCTTGGCGAGTGTTTCGAAACCCCATCTCCCTTTATATTGGCGGCGTGACGGCGGTCTTGATGGAATTGGCCGAGCCGAGGGTTCGCGCCGGAGTCTGGGATCATACCAGCTTTCGCACAGACCCCATGACCCGTATGAAGCGGACGGGTCTGGCGGCCATGGTCACGGTCTATGGCGCGCAATCTGAGGCCAGACGCATGATCGCATCGATTGTAAGGCTGCATGGCAAGATTTCGGGAACCTCCTCGGGCGGCCTGGCCTATAGCGCCAATGATCAAGTCCTGCTCGACTGGGTGCAGGCCACAGCCAGTTTTGGCTTTCTGGAGGCGTATAGCGCCTATGTTCGGCCACTGAGCGATGCTGATCGCAACCAGTTTTTGAGCGAAGCCATGCCAGCGGCAAGGCTTTATGGCGCGGTTGGCGCACCGAGCAATCTGGAGGAAAGGCAGGCCCTGTTTGACGCCATGGCCCCCAGCCTTGAGCCGTCGGATATTGTGTTTGAGTTTTTGGGCCTTATGCAAAAGACCAAGGTGTTTCCAGCGCCGTTTGGGGTCCTGCAAAATCTGCTCGTGCGGGCGGGGGCGGGTCTGGTGCCCCAGTCCATGCGGCAAACCCTGGGGCTTGGCCAAGGCTGGGATGTCAGCCCATGGCAGGCAAGGCTGATTGCGCGTCTGGCGCGGATGTCCGACCGGCTGAACCTGCCCTCCAGCCCGCCGGTTCAGGCATGCCAACGCCTCGGCCTGGACGCCAAAGCCGTGTTTGGCTGAAGAACCATCCAAGATAAAATAAATATCTAATACTACTTTACTGACTATTAACTATAGGTGGTGAGTTTGGTGGCGTGTCGTTTATCGCCTAGGATGAGCCAAACATGACCAAATTGATCCAGCCCTTGCCTGCGGCGACGGCTAAAGACCTAGCCGGCGTTAAGGCCGCGCTAGAGGCGGGCGAGGCGCAGTTGGCGCGGCGCCTGGCACAGGACCTGATTGCCAATCGTCAGTTTTCCTCTGTGCTGTATTACGCATTGGCCGCTGCCCATGGGGCCTGCGGCGACTGGTCGGCATTTCAGGACAGTTTAAACCAGGCCCAGACCTATCATGGGCTTGAAATCATTAAGGACAATGGCGGCGACCTGCTGCGTTTCCAGCATGATCTCGACTATGCCCTGGCCATTGCCGAGCGGTGTTGGCAGGCCAGGGTTCTTGGTCCGGCCATGGTCGGGTTTGGCCGTCGAGTGACCCAAGACCAGGTCTCGGCACGCGACATAATTGATCATGCCCATGCGGTCCTAGCCCTGGGGCGTCTGGAAGAAGCCAGGCTTGGTTTGGCGGTGGTGGAAGACCTGTTTTGCGTAAAACCGGCCATGGCCGACCAAATGGCTGTGCTGGCCTATGGCCCAGACGCCACCGCGGCCCTGAGCGGTGCCGCGCGCGATTGGGCCCAGCCCTATATCGAGGCCAGCCAGGCTAGCCCAAGACCAGAAATGTCTAACCCGCCAAGGCGGGGGCGGCGCTTGCGGCTGGGTTATCTGATCTCGAACCTGTCGGCTCCGGGCCTTGATCAGGGCTTGCTCACCGTTCTGGCGGCGCATGATCCTAAACTGTTTGAGGTGCGGATTTATTATGATCAGGGCAGTGCGCGGCTGGATATGGGCGAGGTTGTCCTTTGCCCGATTGGCGCGCTTGAGGACGAGGACGTGTTTGGCTGTATTGCCAATGACCAGATTGATGTGCTGGTCGAGACCTCGGGGCACCTGGGCGGCGGCAGGCTTGCGGTCATGGCGGCCAAGGCAGCGCCGGTTCAGGTGAGCTGGACGCCAACGGGCCTGACAACGGGCCTGACCAGCGTGGATTATGTGCTGTTGGCGGACGGTACCGGCCAGGCCGGGCCACAAGCAGAGGCGCGTTGGCTGCTCGGCCCGGTGCAGATGCCGTTTATTCCAAAGCCGGATCGGGCTGATAAACCGGCATCTGGCGAGGCCCAGGCCGGCCACAGCCTTGGCTGCCTGGCCCATCCTAGTGATCTTGACCATGCCACGCTTGACTTGTTTGGCCAGGTCTTAAGCGCCTGCCCGGAGACCAGGCTTTGCCTTTCGCACGTGAATTTCCGCGATCTGGTGGTACAAAACACTGTCTGCACGGCGTTTGCGGCGCGCGGCATTGATCCTGATCGGCTGGTCTTTCCAAAGGCCGTGGTGCTGAGCGCGTCCGATCCGCTCATGCCAGATTTCGACCGGCATATTGATATGATGCTTGCACCGCTAGGCGGGATTAGCCTGAGCGATCCGGACCTTCTTCTGGGCTTGAGCCATGGGATTCCGGTCCTATGGCTGGCCAGTCTCAAGCCATCCGTACCCAATCCGCTTGCAGCACTTGGGCTTGTCGAATTCATGGCCACCGATGCGCCCGATTTTGTCGCCAAGGCCGTAAGCTGGATGAAGCGGCGCACGCAGGGCGGTCTTGAGCGTGAGGCCCTGGCCAATCGGTTTGGTTCCAGCGCCTATGCCAATGTCAGCGGATTTACCAAGCAGATTGAGCTGACCTACTGCCTGATGTTCGACATCTGGAGCAATAGCCGCACCCAAGCCGACCGCTGGGCGCATCTGCTTCAGTGGCGCGTGCCCGATCATCACGTTATGCGCCGTCTTGCCTAGGCGCAGCTAGCCAAAGTCAAGCCGGGTGGGCTTGGCCATCAAGGCCGCAGCGGCGGCGGCTAGAAACGCAAAGGTCAAGACCAGATAACAGTCACTAAAGGCCAAAATCAGGGCCTCGCGATGCAGCATTGTTGCCATGATTTTCTGCGCCGCCACGTCTGGATTGGCCAAGCCGATCTCGGCCATCCGCTGGGCCAGGCCCTCCAGCATGGCGCTGCCGGAAGGCCTTGAGGTCGAAAAGCGTGCGGACAGATCGGACAGGTGCTGTGCCTGACTAACCGCCAATATGGTCGTAAGCACCGCCAGACCAAACGCGCCGCCAACATTGCGCGATAGATTGACCAGCGAGCCTGCCGACTTCATCAGGTCGGGCTTTAGTGTCCCCATGGTGATGTTCTGGGCGGTGAACAGGGCCAAGGCCATGCCGACCGAGCGGGTCAATTGCAGGGTCAAAAACTCGGTAAAGCCCCAATCCTTGGTTACGCCGCGGCTGATCCACATTCCGGCGGCGGCAATCAAAAACCCGATAATCACCTGGGTGCGCGGCACAATATAGAGCGATAGCCGCGTTGCAATTGGACCCATAACGAACATGACCGCACCCGATACGGCCATGGTCAGGCCAATCTGGCTGGCGGAGTCGCCCCGGATTTGGGCCAAAAACAAGGGCAAAAGATAGGTGGAGCCAAACAGGCCCATGCCGGCAATCAGGGACAAGAAACAGCCAATACGGAAATTGCTGTCGGCAAAGGCTTGCAACTCGACAATCGGATTTTGCCGGGTGAGCGAGCGCCAGACAAACAATATCCCGGCCAAGACGGACAGAACGCTCAAGAAAAGGATCAGGTCGCTGTGAAACCAGCTTTCGCGCGTGCCCTCTTCCAGCACATACTGCCCCGCCATAAGGAAGGCGGCCATACAGACTAGGCCAATCCAGTCAAAATTTCGCGCGAGCGCTGGGTTGGGCTGGTCCAACGCCCCATACCGGCCCACCAAAAACAGGACCAACAAGCCTGGTGGCACATTGATAAAAAATAGCCAGCGCCAGCTCAACTGGTCAGTCAAAAAGCCGCCCAAGGTCGGGCCAATCGTCGGGGCCAGCGACACGACCGTGCTGATAATCATGCTGGTGGTCATGCGATAGCGCGGCGGAAAGGCGGAAAATGCCACCGAAAACACCGTCGGAATCATGGCGCCGCCGACAAAACCTTGCAGGGCACGCGTCACGATCATGGCGTCAATCGTGGTGCAAAGGCCCGTCAGGACGCTCATAACCATAAAACCCGCGCAGGACAGCATGAACAGTCTTTGCGTGCCCCACCATCTGGCCAGATAGCTGGACAGGGGGATCATCACCACCTCGGCAATCAGATAGGCGCTCTGGACCCAGCTGATCTCGTCGGTGCTGGCGCTTACGCCAGACTGGATCTGGGACAGGGAGGAATTGACAATCTGTATGTCGAGAAAGGCCATGAACTGGCCCAGCACCATGCCGCTAAAGCCTAGCATTAGGCCAACGAGTTGGCCCCTGGACAGGTCATCCACAGGCCCTGCGGCCGCCGTCTGTGTTGTGGCTGTCACGCGATGCTGCGCCACCGATTGCGCGCAATCTGGCAATAGCCCCTAGACATTCAAGCCCTCCAAGCGCCCGCCCCCTCCCAGAGGTTTAGCCCTCTTGATGGGGGCGTTGATTACAGACTGCGCCCTAGGCTGGCAGACCTGTGTCAGGGGTCAAGGGCAAGATCGTAAATCGCAGGCTGAAATCGCCACTATGGCGAGATTTTCTGCCCATCCCACGCAAACAGCCCGCCTGTATCCTCCGGCGTCAGGTGCTGAACCAGATTGATGATATGGCCTGCCGACTGATCCGGCGTGAAAAGCTTTTGCGCAGGAACGCCTGACTGGAAGGGCTTGCTGAGTTGGGTGTCAACCGTGCCAGGATGAATTGCGACGCAAATCCCGAGCGGAAACTTGCGCGCGTGTTCAAGGGCCAGGGTTTGGATCAGCATGTTCAATCCCGCCTTGGAGGCGCGGTAGCTATACCAGCCGCCGGATCGATTATCACTGATACTGCCGACGCGCGCTGACAAGGCCCCAAATACGGACGGTCCTTGCCTGGTCATCAAGGGCAGGAAATGCTTTGCCAGCAGGGCCGGGCCAACGGCATTGATTTGAAACGACCGCAATAAGGCATCTGCTGACAAGTGGCGCATGGTCTTTTCTGGCGATTGCTGGGTATCTTGCAACATGCCGGTTGCGACCAGCACCAGGCTCAAAGGTCCCGCTTGCGAAACCTTGAGCGCGGCTTCAGCAATGGAGTCTTCATGGGTCAGATCCATGGGCAGTCCAATAAGGGCGGTGCGCGACGTTTCGGCCACGGCTAGGGGATCAGGCCTATGGCCGGACCGGCTCAGGCAAAACAGGCTCTTGAACTCAAAATTGGTCAAGAGCTTGTGCGCCAAGGCCTGACCTATACCGCCGCTTGACCCAATAATGACGGCATTGCCGAGCCTTGCGAGCGTTTGCAGGCGATTGTCTTGGTCTGTGTTAAGGCTGTCCATGCCACTTACCTAGATCGGGATAGGGAAATGGCGAATGTGTTCTTTGGTCTTTTAGATAAAATTTCCAGCCTTGGATAAAGCTCGGATTCCTTGCGTCCCGAACAGATAGCGCCGTTATTAAAACGCCTACTAATTTTTGAGTATTTTCAAGTCAAAATGAATTTGGACAATATGTCGCATGTGCATATAACAAAATACTAATTTCTAAAATCAGTATTAAAAATCAATAATCCTCATATGAATTGTTAAGGAAATTTTATTAGTAAAATAAATGTGCGCTTTCATGTTTTTATTAATTTGAAACATCATTTACGAAACCGCTATTATTTAAAAGAGTATATTAAATTCGCTGTAAGTATACAAAATGACTGGATTTACATTTCAAAATAATTTAAATGGGTTGCATTTGACGCATATCAAAGTAAACAATGATTATTATAAGTCGTAAAATAGATTTTGATATTCGGATTGTCGTATACAAAATTTATTTAAATATAGATTTTCTCAAATCGCATGATTATGAAGTGGTTTATTAGATCAGTGAATTGACGGAGTTGGTAGGAAACAAATATGACTAATCATGGAGTTGGTACGAGTTCAGACGTTGGGCGCGATTCCGATCTTATGCTGTTGATTGGCGACGTTGTGGCAGCGTTTGTCGGAAACAATGCGATTTCGGCATCTGAACTGCCAGAACTTATCCGAACAGTTCACGGTGCGTTTTCAGGCCTGGGTCAGCCTCAGGTCAGCGCTGCTGCCGCTGTAGCCCAGCGTCCAGCGGTACCGGCGTCCAAGTCGATTACCACAGATTACATCATCTGTCTTGAAGACGGCAAAAAGCTGAAAATGCTGAAGCGTTATTTGCGCACCCAGTACGGCTTGAGCCCCGAAGACTATCGCCGCAAATGGAAGCTGCCAGCGGATTATCCCATGGTTGCCCCGGCCTATGCTGAGCGCCGCTCCAATTTTGCCAAGGAAATCGGTCTTGGCCGTGGCGTGCGCAAAAAGCCCCTGGCGGACAAGATCAAGTTGAAAAAAGGTCAATAAGACCTGAAGGCCTAGCCCGCCGCCTGGACCCTCCAGCGGCGGGTTTTTCATTTACTAACCATAGGTGCGCATATTTTCTTTACCCCCTTCTGACAGGTTCAGTTTCAGCCACCGGACACGGCGTTCGGGCATGCGGTGAATCAGAAGGGCAGGCTCCATGGCCGATATCCAAATCCAAGCACCCGAATCGGTGCGTGAATTGATTTCGTTTCGCGTCGCGGGCAATGATTTTTGTACAGATATTCGTCAGGTCTGCGAGATTCGCGGCTGGACGCCGGCCGTTCCCATGCCGCATGCGCCGGAATTTGTGCTTGGCGTGATCAATCTGCGCGGAACGGTCATGCCGGTGGTCGATATTGCTGCGCGCCTGGGCTTTGCAGCGACCCAGCCGTCCGAGCGCCATGTCATTATTGTGGTCAATATTGGTGAGGACTGGTCCGGGCTGCTGGTCGAGGCGGTATCCGAAACCATTACGGTTCCAGTCTCGCAAATTCACAAGGCCCCGCACGTTAATTCCGACCAGACCCGCCGATTTGTTGAGGGCTTTATCACGGCACGCGATCGGATGCAGACCGTGGTGCATCTGGCACATCTGATCCCGCAACTGGATGCGGCTCTGTTTATGGATCTGGTTGAGGCCTGATCGCCTAGGCCAGAGGTTTGACGAAAATGGCGGCCAGGTCTTGCGCGGTCAGCAGGCGATAGGCACCATTGGCCAGATCATCGGGCAGGTCCAACCCACCAATGCGGTTGCGGTGCAGGGCGGTTACGTGATTGCCCACTGCCGCAAACATCCGCCGGACCTGGTGATAGCGCCCTTCCATCAAGGTCAGATGCGCCTGGTGGCTGTCCAGTATTTCTAGTGCGGCAGGCAGGACCGGCTTGTCTTCGGACTCCAGCATCAATGTACCACTGGCAAAGCTGGCCACCTCGTGACCCACCAAGGGCCGGTCCAGGGTGACATGATAGCGTTTGGCGACATGGTGCCTGGGTGAAATGACCCGGTGCAGCAGCGCGCCATCATCTGTGATCAGAATAAGGCCCGATGTATCCTTATCCAGCCGACCAATGCTCGATAGGGCGGGCTCGCGGCTGCGCCAACGCGGCGGCAAGAGATCATAGATTCTGGGACCATCCTCCTTGTGTGAACATACATGGCCAAGCGGCTTGTGCAGCATAAGGGTCAGGGGCGCAGGCGGATCGAGGGGCTTGCCCTGTATGGTCATGCGGCTAGACAGGTCGGGCGTGATCGGCACGCGCTGGGCCGCATCGCCCAAGACCTTGCCGTCAAGCACGATCCAGCCCAAATTCATCATTTGCTGAATTTCCCGCCGCGACCCATAGGCCATATTGGCCAGGAGGCGATCCAGTCTGGCGGTCGGGGCCTTGCTCATTTCTTGGCCTCAAACACCTTATAGCCCTGAGCCTGGGCCTTGACCTCCACCTTGGAGAACAGGGTTTTCAAGGTCTCTTCATAGGGCAGGTGACGATTGGCCACCATCCAGCAGGTGCCGCCCTTGCGCAGGGCCCTTGCTGCGGCCTGGATAAAGGCCTGGCCAAGTCGCCGATCCTCAGCGCCGCTCAGATGAAACGGCGGGTTCATGACGATAAAGTCCTGATCGGCAGCAGCAGCAATCTGGCGCGCATCGGTCCAGATCAGTTGCGCGCGCGGGTCGGTGACATTAAGCGCAGCGGCGGCCATGGCGCGGCCGTCAATATCAACCAAGGTCAATGCGGTGATTTTGGCGCTCGTCAAGACCGCATTGGCCAATAGGCCTATGCCGCACCCCAGATCCATGCCCTTGCCCGCTAGGTTGGGCAGGGTCTTGAGCAAGAGTGCACTGCCCGGATCGAGCCGGTCCCAGCTAAAAACGCCCGGCTGTGACCACAGGCCATGGCCGGTCAGGTCCTGTAGCCCCCCTGCCGCTATGGCGACATCAAGGCCAACCGGCTGGGCCGGGCGGTCAATATAGACCATGCGATGATGGGCCTTGGAGTCCTCATGCCCTTCGCAGCCAAAGGCTTCCAAGGCCTTGCGCAGGCGCGCGCCGCCTTGATCCTTGGGGGCCAGAACGCTCAAGGCACCGCCCGGCCTTAAAACCCGCAAGATCTGGGCCAGCACATAGGCCCGCTCGGCTGTGCCCGGAGGGGCCAGCACGACGGCACTGTCCACAGTCTCATCGGCCAGGGTTTCGAGCCCAAGCGATTGCGGAAAAAGCGGCGATACCTGCACTGCACCTTCGGGTACCGGCACAAGGCCGTGCGGAACAGTGCCATAGATCAGGTCGGTCGAGGGGGTCTGGGTCATGCACCGCTTCCTTACCCAGACTAGCCCCTCAGCGCACGATGAATCTGCAAATTGAACAAACAGCCCCCTTCCGTCTTCGCCGGCACTTCCCCCAGAGGGGGAAGATTCACTGTTTCTTAATCCTCCCCCAGAGGGGGAGGGGGGGGCCTCAGCGGACCCACCCCCCCCCGCCTTCGCCGCAAATGCGCAGACCTATGAATCCGACATTCAACTCACAGGAATCCCTGAATCTGGATTGAACCTAGCCGGGAATGCGAACCGGCAGGGTCTCATAGCCTTTTACGAAGGACGAAAACACGCGGCGTGGCTCGCCTACCACCTCAATCATGGGCCAACGCTTCATGATTTCCTGCCAGACGATCTTGAGTTGAAGCTCGGCCAGACGGTTGCCAACGCAGCGATGAATGCCAAAGCCAAAGGACAGGTGCTGGCGCGGGCGGGCGCGGTCTATGATGAAGCTATTGGGGTTTTCGATCGCGGTTTCATCACGGTTGCCCGAGACATACCACATCACGACCTTATCGCCCTTTTTGATCTGCTTGCCAGCCAGTTCATAGTCTTGCAGGGCGGTGCGGCGCATATGGGCCAAGGGCGTCTGCCAGCGGATGATTTCGGGTATCATGGAGTCAATCAGGGCCGGATTGTCCCGCAGTTTTTGATACTCGCCGGGGTTTTCGTTCAGCGCCAATAGGCCGCCCGTGATCGAGTTGCGCGTGGTGTCATTGCCGCCGACGATCAGGAGGATCAGATTGCCCAGATACTCCATAGGCTCCATGTTCCGGGTGGCATCATTATGCGCCATCATCGAGATCAAATCGCCCTTGGGCTCGGCATTGACCCGCTCATTCCAAAGGCCGGTGAAATAGGTCAAGCACTCCAGCAAGGTGGCTTCGCGGGCCTCCTTGGTCGGGGCAAGGGGCGTGCCCTCTATGGCGGTGGCGACATCGGACCAGTGGGTGAGTTTGCGCCGGTCTTCCCATGGAAAGTCAAACAAGGTGGCCAGCATCTGGGTCGTTAGTTCGATCGATACCCGATCAACCCAGTCAAAGGTCTCATTGATCGGCAGGCCATCGAAAATCGTATTGACCCGCTCGCGGATTACGCCTTCCATCTTGGCCAGATTACTCGGCGAGACGATAGGGCTGACCACCTTGCGCTGGGCATCGTGCTTGGGCGGGTCCATGGCAATGAACATGGGCAGGATGAAGTCGGCGTCGCCATCGACAATCGTAATGCCGCCAAGATGCGCATCGGACGAAAATACGCCGTGATTCGTGTCCACGGCCATGATGTCTTCATACCGGGTCACGGACCAATAGGGGCCATACTCGCTCTCAGCGCAGTAGTGCACCGGGTCTTCCTTGCGCAGACGCTCGAAATAGGCCCAGTGGCTATTGGTCGACCAAAGCTCTGGATTGGCGACATTAAGGTCTGCCAGCGGCGTGGTCCAAGCCTTGGCTGTCAGGTCCGCCTTCAGGTCCGTTGCACCGTCACTCATCGTATTCTCCCATTATGCCGTCTTTTCTTGTTATGACTATGGCATCAGAAAAACGCGGCCTTGTCACGCGTTCTAGTCAGGACGCGTCGTCGCAGCCCAGTTGGGCTCTCGCCACATGCCATAGGTTTGCGGGCCGTCTGGCGCGGGCTTGTAATCGGCGACAATTTCAAAGCCATGGCGGCGATAGACCAAAACCGCTAGATGCGCTCGCTGATCTTGATGGCGGCGCGGCATCCAGCCCGGATCAGGCCTGCTAGCAGCGGATAGCCGGGGGTTTCCAGCGCACCTTCGGCTATGGCCTCGTCGCGATGGGCCAGTTCGTCATTGCGAAACCGGGTCAGGTCGGCGGCGAGGGCAGGGCGCTGATCGGCGACCTCGGCAATCTGGGCGGCATAGTGTTCTTCGATCACGGTCTCGACAGCGGCGGTGCAGGCATGGGCCGCTTTTTCACCCATCAGGGCCGTGCCCGCGCCCAGGGCAAAGCCTGCCATACGCCAAAGCGGGGCCATCAGGGTTGGCCGCACCCGGTGCTCGGTCAAGAGCTTGTCAAAAGCGGCCAGGTGCTCGGCCTCATGCGACTCCATCTGCGCCAGCTTGCCAGCAATGCGCTGCTTGTCGCGGGCCATGGAAAACACGGCCCTTTGGCCGCGATAAATATGCACAGCGCCCAACTCGCCTGCATGATCGACGCGCAAGATCTCGCCAAGCCTAGCTTGCGGGGCCCCCAGGCCCGGGCGCGCAGGGGCGGGCTTATCGCTCATGATTGGGCCTTTTTGGTGAGGGCGCAGGCGGCGCTAAATCCCGCTAGGCCAAGAGAGACTAGGCAGTTCCAACCGGCCATGGACAGGCCAAGCCAGACCCATGCCGCCTCGTCACAGCGCGGCGGCTTGAGCTTGGCACCATTGAGAAGCGCCGTCATGGAGTCCAGAGTGACTGTCCCAGCCGCACCGCTACACGTCGAAGGCCCGGGCCACCACTTCCATTCTGCGCCCGCATGAAACGCGGCCAGATAGGCCCCATAGACAAAGATGACGGTCAAAACAGCCGCCGCCCCGCGCCGCGCGCGTTCAGACCCCGTCAGCCGATAAACAGCCGCGCCCGCCAAACCAAAGCCTAGGGCTACCCAATAAACCTCGCGCTGTCTGAGGCACAGGGCGCAGGGGGCAAGGCCACCAAAGGTCTCAAACGCATGCGCAACCGCCAGCATCAGGCCAGAGGCCAAGGCGGCGAGCAAGGCTTGCCAATCGGCAAGGCGGCGGGTCAAAGCGGTCATGACAACCAAACTAGCGCAGGTTTGCGCCAGACCCAAGGGGCAGCCGGTCTTGCCCTGCACTCTGGGCCAGGTTTTGGCCGCGACCTTTCCAACCTAACCGCCTAGCCCAGCATCTTGATCGCTAAAAAGCCGCCAATGACGAGCAGCAAGGCTAAGGTTGAAACCAGGATCATGCGCTTTTCGATCATGGCCTGAACCTGGACGCCAAAGCGCTTGATCAGATAGGCTTCCAGAAAGAACCGGCCGCCGCGTGTGACGACCGAGGCGGCAATAAACATCGGAAAGCTGAACTGGGCCAGGCCCGAGGCTATGGTCACAAGCTTATAGGGAATGGGGGTTAAGCCCTTGATCAGGATCACCCAGACCCCCCATTGGGCGTACCAGTCTTGAAACTGGGCAACGCCGCCGGAATGGCCGGTTAGGGCCAACAGCGCATGGCCAACCGGTTCCAGATAATAGCCAATCGCATATCCAAGCATGCCGCCCGCTACCGAGGCGGCGGTACAGATCGCAGCATAGGTATAGGCCTTTTCAGGCTTGGCCAGAATCATGGGGGCCAACATCACATCGGGCGGCACCGGAAAAAACGAGCTTTCCGCAAACGACACAATCGCTAGCCACATACCGGCCAAGCGATGTCCAGACAGACTTAAGATGCGATTGTAAAGACTGCGAAGCATGCCAAAATCCTTGAATACCATCTCTGATTAGCAGGGATTTTCCGCCCTGTCCCGCGACGCATCGGCCCTGTTGATGGGACATTTTGGCTCAAGGCTCGAGGCAGCGCATCAAGGCGGGTTTGCCCCCCCTAGCCTCAACCGTGAATTTGTGGCCTGTTGGAGTCTGCACGTTTTTACCCCAGCCATGCAGAGGGTTCTATTATGAAGCTTGCCTCGTTGAAATCAGGCCGTGATGGCCGACTGGTTGTGGTCTCCAGGGATCTGGCCTGGTACGCCCCAGCCGACAGGATTGCCCCGACCTTGCAGTCTGCTCTCGATGATTGGGCGCGCTGTGAGCCCATGTTGCGGGCTCTGTCGCTTAGCCTGGAAAGCGGCGGCCAGCCGCGTGAGCGGTTTCACGAGCACGATGCCGCCAGTCCCTTGCCGCGCGCCTATCAATGGGCCGATGGCTCGGCCTATGTGAACCATGTTGCCCTGGTGCGCCAGGCCCGGTCCGCCGACATGCCCGCCAGTTTCTGGACCGATCCCTTGATGTATCAGGGCGGCTCGGACGGGTTTCTAGGCCCGCGCGATCCGATTCCGCTCGCCGACGAGGCCTATGGCTGTGATCTGGAGGGCGAGATTGCGGTGATTATTGGCGATGTGGCCATGGGGGCTGGGCGTGATGAGTGTCTGGCGGCAATCCGGCTGGTGCTCCTGACCAATGATGTCAGCCTGCGCAATCTGATTCCCGGCGAATTGACCAAGGGGTTTGGCTTTTTTCAGTCCAAGCCTGCCAGTGCCTTCTCGCCGGTGGCGGTGACGCCAGACGCCCTTGGCCAGGCCTGGCGTGACGGCAAGCTTCACGGGGCGCTGGAGGTGGCGGTCAATGGCAAGCCGTTTGGCGAGCCAGACGCCGGTGTGGATATGACGTTTGATTTTCCAACCCTGATTGGCCATGCCGCCAAGACCCGTGCCTTGTCGGCGGGCACGATTATCGGCTCTGGCACAGTGTCTAATCGCGACAAGGACGGCGGGCCGGGCAAGCCGATTGATCAGGGCGGATTGGGCTATGCCTGCATTGCCGAGGTCAGGACGGTCGAAACCATCCTTCTGGGCGAGGCCAAGACACCCTTCCTGCACTATGGCGATACGATCCGCATCGAAATGCGCGATCAGAGCCGCCACAGTCTGTTTGGTGCCATAGAACAAAGCATAAAGCCCGTATGAGCACGGCCAAGGCGATTGGGGCGAAGGCGATTGGGGCCAAGGCGATGGGGGCCAAGACCGATGCGGGCGCAGCCGTGCCGGGCCTGAGGCTGGACGCCTATATGCCTTATCGATTATCCGTGGCCTCTAATGCTGTGTCGCGTCTGATTGCGCGGGCCTATGAGGACCGGTTTGCCCTGACCATCCCGCAGTGGCGGCTGATCTGTGTGCTGGCCGAGGACGGGCCAAGCGCGCAACAGGCCATTGTCACCCGCACCGCCATGGACAAGGTCACGGTCAGTCGCGCCGCCCAAGGCCTGGTGCGCCGCCGCCTGGTTTCGCGCACTGTACACGAGATTGATGGCCGCTCGCACCGCCTGATCCTGACGCCCGAGGGGCGCGGCCTCCATGCCGTGATTTCGCCCCTCGCCCTGGCCTATGAGGCAAACCTGTTATTGGGGCTAGACCCGCAGGATGCGCAACAATTGAGCCGAATTTTGCAGCAGTTGGAAAGCGCGGCGAAGAGTTTGTTTGCTCAAGGCGTGGACTGACGCATCTGCGGGCTTGTTTGCGGCCATCGGCATTGCTAGAAGGTCCGCACCAAGCCAAAAGCTTGCCCCCGTGGTGGAATGGTAGACGCGCTCGACTCAAAATCGAGTACCGAGAGGTGTGTCAGTTCGAGTCTGACCGGGGGCACCAATCCTTTTAAGTCCCCAGCAAAAAACAAGTCTATTCTGCGAATGTTGCTCGCGGCAGCTTTTTTATACTCATAACTAGGCTTTAAACCAAATCTTAGGAACACCCCAGGCATAGATAGCGCGCGGGCCCGATTGTGCGTGCCCAGTCACAATCAATGGGGAAGATACGTGTTCGACTCGCAAAAAAAGATCGCCAAGCTTCAAAAGCAGTTTTCGGATGCCAGCCAGATTCTGAAGGCACTTGACCTGTCTCAGGCGACGATCGTGTTCAATCTTGACGGCACGATCATCGATGCCAATGAGAACTTCCTGAAAACGGTTGGCTATAGCCTGTCTGAAATTGTCGGCCAGCATCACCGTATGTTCGTCCCGCGCGAAATCGCTGCGAGTGATGAGTATCAAAGGTTCTGGAGTGATCTTAATGCCGGCAAATTTGTTGCGGACAAGTTCAAGCGGGTCACTAAGCGCGGCGAGACCATCTGGCTCCAGGCTAGCTATAATCCGGTCCTCGATTCCCAAGGTCGGCCCAGCAGCGTGATCAAGCTGGCGGTGGATATTACCGCAGCCGAAGAAGCCAGCGCCCAGTCCCTGTCCAATCAGATCCTCACAGCCCTTGACCAGTCTCAGGCCAAGATTGTGTTCAATCTCGATGGCACAATCGTCGAGGCCAATGAAAACTTCCTCAAGACGGTCGGCTATCGGGCCCAGGAAATCATCGGCCAGCACCACAGCATGTTTGTCGATTCCGCCTATGCCGCCAGTGAGGAGTATCGCCAGTTCTGGCGCAACCTAGCGTCCGGCCAGTTTTCAGCGGGCAAGTTCCCGCGTGTGGGCAAGGCGGGCAACAGGATCTGGCTGCAGGCCAGCTATAATCCGGTGCTGGATGGCCAGGGCCGTCCGTACAAGGTGATCAAATACGCCGTCGACATTAGTGCCGCCGAAGAGGCCAATGAATATTCCGGTGCCAACCAGATCACGAAGGCGCTCGATAAGTCGCAGGCCAGTATTGAGTTCAATCTCGATGGTACGATCATCACCGCCAATGAAAACTTCCTCCAGACCGTCGGCTATTCCCTGCGCGAGATTGTCGGCCAACATCATCGCATTTTTGTGCCTCCCGCCTATGCCGCGACCGATGAATATCGCCGGTTCTGGAGCGATCTTGGCAATGGCCGGTTTTCGTCGGGTAAGTATGAAAGGGTTGGCAAGAGCGGCGACGCGATCTGGCTCCAGGCCAGCTATAATCCTGTGCTCGACAAGGATGGCCGCGCCGTCAAGGTGATCAAGTATGCGGTGAATATTACCGACGCGGAGTTAGCCGCAGCGCGCGACCGCGAAATGAAGGCGCGGTCCGATTCGGCCCAGGCCCAGATGACCGAGGTCTTGGCCGATCGTCTGGCGCGGATGTCTGAAGGCGATATGACCGCCCGCATTGATGTCGAGCTTGATCCCATGTTTGCCAAGATCAAGAGCGATTACAACAGCGCAATCGATGGTCTGGCCCGGGCCTTGCGTGCGGTGACGGAAAGCGCTGGCGGCATTCAAACCGGTGCCAATGAGATCACCAGCGCCTCGGATGACTTGTCGCGCCGCACCGAGCAACAGGCCGCCAGTCTGGAAGAAACCGCCGCCGCCCTGGACCAGATCACCGCGACCGTCGCGCGCAGTTCCGAGGGCGCGCGCAAGGTGGCGGGGGCCATGACCGATGCGCGCTCGGACGCAACCCAGTCGGGCGAGGTTGTCCAAAATGCCGTCAAGGCCATGGGCGAGATCGAGCAATCCTCACGTCAGATCGGCCAGATTGTCGGCGTGATCGATGAAATCGCCTTCCAGACCAATCTTTTGGCCCTCAATGCTGGGGTCGAGGCGGCGCGCGCCGGGGATGCTGGGCGCGGGTTTGCGGTGGTGGCTTCCGAGGTGCGCTCCTTGGCCCAGCGCTGCGGCGAGGCGGCTAAGGAGATCAAGGGCTTGATCAGTGCCAGCTCCGGCCAGGTGGATGCCGGGGTCAAGCTGGTGGCGGCGGCCGGTCAATCGCTTGAGCGGATTGTCGCCAATATTGCTGAGATCGACACCCTGATTTCCGAAATCGCCACCTCGTCTACCGAGCAGGCCACGGGCCTGTCCCAGGTCAATTCTGCGGTCAATCAGATGGATCAGGTTACCCAGCAAAACGCGGCCATGGTCGAGGAGGTCACGGCAGCGGCATCCAGCCTACAGTCCGAAACTGCCGAACTGGCCCGCCAGATGTCGCAATTCAACACAGGCTCTGGTGCCCCTGCATCGCGCAGGCCTCAGGCGGCGGACCCTGTGCGGCACAAGCCGGGCAAGAACCCTGTCGCCCAGGTTCAGTCCAAACTTTCCAAGCTGCCTGCCAATCTTGGCGCCGCAACGGCTGAAGACCTTCGCCAGTGGGACGAATTCTAGATCACGCTGACTGTAACGATGGCAGACTTGAGGGGATGGCTCTGGGCCGTCCCCTCTTTTTTACATATAGCGGCGCAAGGAGCGGGCGAGTTCTGAAGTGCCGCTACGGACGCGCTTTTGCTGGGGCTGATAGGCAACCCGTGCATGGTCGCTGCAATAGGGACCGTCCGAGGACCGGCGACCGCAAAAGCTGAAACTGTCCGAGGCGGGATCGCCAATCGGCCATTTGCACATATGAGCGCCAAGCGTCAGGACCGTGGCAGAGCCTGGCTCTTCCTTATACACGACTGGCGAGGTGGGCATGGCCGCGACCGGTGCCGGGGCTGGGGCCTCAATGCGTCGTGGCGCGGCAGGGGCCGCAACCGCAGCGCGGGGCGCACGTGGGGCCTTGAAGGCGGGGCGCGCAGGCTGCGATGGGGCCGCTCGGCCAGACAGGCCAAGCCGGTGGACCTTGCCGATCACGGCATTGCGCGTCACGCCGCCCAACTGTTTGGCAATCTGGCTTGCACTGAGGCCATCGGCCCAGAGTTTTTTCAGCAATTCGACCCGTTCATCTGTCCAGCCCATCTCGCACTCCAAAGGACGTTAACCTCACGCCTATCCTAAACCAAAGCTTAATAGACACAATAGGTGGTTATGAAAAACTGACGACCAACTAGATATAGGGGGTCAAATATCTGGGGACAAATTCTGGACAAGGTGTGGCTTGCGAAAAAGAGTCAATCAAGGCAAGTCTGAAACCATGACCAATTCCAGCCAGACCGGGGTCAGAGCGCCCCTGCCCACACCGCCTTTGCCGCGCGATTATAACGGCGTCAACTGGCGGGGCATGATGACCCTCTATGCGCGCGAGGTAAGGCGCTTTTGGAAGGTCGGTATGCAGACCGTGGCCGCGCCTGTGGTGACGACCTTGCTCTATATGCTGATCTTTGTGGTTGCCATGCGAGGGGCTAGCCCGCCCATTCACGGCACGCCCTATGCCCAGTTCGTGGCACCGGGCCTGATCATGATGGCTATATTGAACAATTCCTTTGCCAATGCGTCATCCAGTCTGATCCAGGCCAAGATTATGGGCCTGACGCCAGACTTTCTAACCCCGCCCTTGTCTCCGCTTGAGCTCTTGGTCGGGTTTGGTCTGGGGGCGGCCACGCGCGGGGTTTTTGTCGGCACCATCACCGCCCTGGCGGTTACCCCCTTTACGCAGTGGGGCGTGGCGCATTTGTGGGCCGTGGTCTATTTCGCCGTCGCCGCCTCATTGATCCTCGGCTTGATCGGGATTATGGCCGGGCTGTGGAGCGAGAAGTTCGATCATCTGGCGGCTGTAACCAATTTCTTGATCATGCCCATGACGTTTTTATCGGGCACATTTTATCTGGTCGATAGCCTGCCTGAGCCGTTTCGCACGGCCTCGCACTTTAATCCGTTCTTTTATCTGATTGACGGGTTTCGCTATGGGTTTATCGGCCTGTCCGACGGCAATATCGGGATCGGCATGGCCATGACCGCAGGTCTGGTGGTAATCTTGGCC
The DNA here is from genome assembly GCA_044346445.1 of Caulobacteraceae bacterium. Taxonomy (GTDB): domain Bacteria; phylum Pseudomonadota; class Alphaproteobacteria; order Caulobacterales; family Caulobacteraceae; genus CAISGS01. The sequence goes on along the minus strand of JBIIZD010000001.1, from coordinate 35,812 downwards.
ATAAGCTGCTGGAACCTGTTTCGGACCGGTTATCGGCTGAAGTCCTGACGAAAAAGTCACGCGCGCTTAGTTTTTCGCGGTTTTGCAGCAATCTTATCGCGCCATGATTGACACGGTCTTGTTCCGCAGCGACAACCCATAGCCTTCCGGCTCCGAGATTTTCAGGTTCGGTGCCTTGTCTATTGGAGGGTATATCTTGTCCAGCCAAGCGCCTGTTTCGTCCGCCGCCCAAGCCCATTTGATGGGGGTCTATAATCGTGCGCCCTTGGCGTTCGAGCGCGGCGAGGGCGCGCGCCTGTTCAGCACGGACGGCGAGGTTTATCTGGACTGTATGGCCGGTATTGCCACCAATGCGCTTGGCCATGCTCATCCGCGACTGGTCAATGCCGTCAAGACCCAGGCCGAAAAGCTATGGCATGTCTCCAACATCTTCCGCATTCCTGAGCAGGAAAAGCTGGCTGATCGTTTGACGGCCGAGACCTTTGCCGATGTGGTGTTTTTCACCAATTCCGGCACAGAAGCGATTGAATGCGCGCTGAAACTGGCGCGCAAATATCATTCGGCCAAGGGCAATCCAGAGCGCATCGACATTATCACCTTTGAAGGTGCTTTTCATGGCCGGTCCTATGCGGCGGTCAATGCTGGCGGCAATCCTAATTATACGGACGGGTTTGGCCCGCGCCTGCCGGGCTATATCCATCTGCCGTTTGGTGATCATGAGGCCTTGAAGGCGGCGATTGGCCCGACCACGGCAGCCATCATGATCGAGCCGGTTCAGGGCGAGGGCGGCGCGCGCGCGGTGCCCGATGTCTGCCTGCGCGGCCTGCGCGAGCTTTGCGATCGAGAAGGCATTTTGTTGATCTATGACGAGGTCCAGTGCGGTCTGGGCCGCACGGGCAAGCTCTTTGCCTATGAGTGGTCCGGTGCGGCCCCCGATGTTATGGCTGTGGCCAAGGCGCTGGGATCAGGCTTTCCGGTCGGGGCGTGTCTGGCCACCCGCGATGCGGCGGCGGGCATGGTGGTTGGCGCGCATGGCTCGACCTTTGGCGGCAATCCCTTGGCCATGGTGGTGGCCTATGAAGCGGTGGACGAGATTGCCAAGCCCCAGACCCTGGATAATGTCCGCGAAGTGGCGGGCTATTTCACCCAGCAACTTAATGGCCTGAAAGACCAGTATCCCGACATTATTGTTGATGTGCGTGGTCGTGGGCTGTTGATTGGTATCAAGCTGATCCCGAATAATCGCGACTTTATGGTGCTGGCGCGCGATCAAAAGCTTTTGGTCGCAGGCGGCGGCGATAATTGTGTGCGGCTCTTGCCGCCCCTGACCTTGACGATCGAGGAGGCGCAAGAGGCCGTGGCCAAGATTGGCCAGGCCTGCGAGGTTGCGCGCCAGCACGCCAAGGCCAAGGCATAGGGGGCTGTACAGGGCGTCACACGACTGTCATCCCTGTCACGCATAGGCCTTTCTTTTCCCGCTCTTGCCTTCTGGGCCAGGCGGGTCTGGGGAATTTTTTGATGAAACCGTCTGTTCGGCATTTTTTGGATATTTGGCGGCTCGACGCGGCCAGCCTGCGCGGCATTCTGGATGACGCCCATGCCCGCAAGGCGGCGCGGCGCGGCTGGGGTCAGGCTGTGGTCGATAGCGACGCGCCCGCGGCGGGCCGCACGCTTGCCATGATTTTTGAGAAAAACTCCACCCGGACCCGATTTTCGTTTGATGCCGCCATTCGCCAGCTTGGCGGGGCCAGCATAATTGCCAATGCCGCCGATATGCAGCTTGGCCGGGGCGAGCCGATCGAGGATACGGCCCGGGTCCTGTCGCGCATGGTCGATGCGGTCATGATCCGCGCCAATCGCCACGAGGATGTCGAGCGCTTTGCCCAGGCCGCCAGCGTGCCCGTGATCAATGCCCTGACCGACCGTAGCCATCCGTGCCAGATCTTGGCCGATCTTCAGACCCTGGAAGAGCATCGCGGCCCGGTCGCGGGCAAGACCATTGCCTGGGTCGGTGACGGCAATAATGTCTGTGCCAGCTTCATCCATGCTGCCAGCCGGTTTGGCTTTCGCCTGACCATTGGCTGCCCGCCGCAATATCATCCTGATCTGGTCGATCTGGCCCGCGCCGCCGATCAGGGCGCAGATATCGAGATGACGGCTGATCCCCGCGCGGCGGTGGAGGGCGCAGACTGCGTCATTACCGATACCTGGGTCTCGATGGGCGATACCGATCATGATGCGCGGCTCCGGGCCTTTGAGCCGTTTCAGGTCGATGAGGCCCTGATGGCCCTAGCGGCCAAGAATGCCCTGTTTTTGCACTGCCTGCCCGCGCATCGCGGCGAGGAGGTAACGGACAGGGTGATTGATGGTCCCCAGTCCAAGGTGTTTGACGAGGCGGAAAACCGTATCCATGCGCAAAAGGCCGTTCTGGCCTGGTGTCTTGGCACGGATTGATCCGCAGCCGGAGCGCTTGGCGTCTGGTGGCTGGATTGCAGCGCCGCGCCACCCTATATAGCCGCCATGACCGATATTGACCTGAACACCCTGCCCAGAGCGCCCGACGATATGGTGGCCGCCTTCCAGATCGAGCGCGAAGCCGTGCGCGGCCGCATTGCGCGCCTGAGCGATGTTGTCGACGATATTCTGAACCGCCATGACTATCCCAAGCCGGTGGCCAATCTGTTGGGCGAGGCCTGCACCCTGGCGGCCCTGGTCGGGGCCAGCCTGAAATTCGAGGGCCGCCTGATCATGCAGGCGCAAGGCGATGGGCCTGTGCGCTATGTGGTGGCCGATTATGACACGGTCGGGGGGCTGCGCGGCTATTGCCGTTATGATGCTGAGCGGGTTGCGGAAATCAGTCAGGGCTTTGTGCGGCCGGGGGCGAAAACCCTGCTGGGCGAGGGCCTGTTCATCATGACGGTTGATCAGGGCCCGGACATGGACCGCTATCAGGGCGTCACGGCGATTGAGGGCGAGACCCTGGCTCTCTGCGCCGAGCAATATTTCGCCCAGTCCGAACAGACCCCGACCCGAATTCGCTTGGCGGTCGGCCAGATCCAGACCGATGGGGCCTTGTCCTGGCGCGCTGGCGGCATGGTCTTGCAAAACGTCGCCGAGGACGATGCCCGCGCCCCGACCCAGGACGCCTGGGAGCGGTCACAAGCCTTGTTTGAGACCGTTGGCGAGGACGAGTTGATCGATCCGACCGTCTCGCCAGAACGGTTATTGTTTCGGCTGTTTCACGAAGACGGCGTGCGGATGTTCGAGCCCAAGGCGCTCAGCGCCATGTGCCGCTGTTCCCAGGACCGGATCGTCTCGGTCTTGCGGTCTTTTTCCGATGATGAGCGCGAAGGCATGGTCGAGGATGACGGCGTCATCCGGGTGACTTGTGAATACTGCTCGCGCATCTATGATGTCGCGCCAGAGACGGTTGCTAGCGCCTAGTTCAGCACCTTGCGGGCGCCGGGCAGGTCGAGGGAAAATAGCGGGATTTCCACGTCGAACTGGCCACCGCCTTCGATCTGCATCTGATAGGTGCCGTGCATGGTGCCGCTGGTGGTGCGCAGGGCGCTGCCCGAAGTGTAGCGATAGGCCTCGCGCGGCTTGAGCACGGGTTGGTCGCCAACCACGCCTTCGCCCCTGACCTCATGGACCTGATTGAGCGCGTCTGTAATCACCCAGTGGCGCGACATCAGGGTGACCGTATCGCTGCCATGGTTCTCGATCTCGACCGTATAGCCCCAGTAATACAGGCTGTTTTCCGGCTCGGACTCTTCGGGCAGATAGGCGCTGAGCACCCGCACCAGAATGTCGCGGGTCTTTTTCTCATAAATGGGTGAGCCGCGGGACTGGGTGCGGCGCGGTATCCGGTTCATGCCGCGTCCAGTGCCCTTGCAATGTCGCGGCCGAGATCCCTGACATCCTCCAGGCCCACAGATAGGCGCACTGTGCCCTCGGTCACGCCAATGGCCAGGCGCTCGGCTTCGGGCACGGCCCGGTGGGTCGTGGTTGGGGGATGGGTGGCCATGGACTTGGCATCGCCCAGATTATTGGAAATATCGACAATTTCCAAGGCATTGAGGAAGTTGAAGGCGGCCTGACGTGACCCCAGATCAAAGGCCAGCAGGCTGCCGCCGCCCGTCATCTGGGCCTTGGCCACGGCATATTGCGGGTGATCCTTGCGGAAGGGATAGAAAATCCGTTGGGTCTTGGCATGGTCGGCCACCTGATCGGCCAGGACGGCGGCGGTCTCGGTCTGACGGCGCACCCTTAGGTCCAGCGTCTCCAGGCCCTTGAGCAGGACCCAGGCATTAAACGGCGATAGGGCAGGGCCCGTATGGCGCAGCATGTCGCGATAGGCTTCGTCCAAAAGCGCCGTCTGACCCAAGATTGCGCCGCCCAGAACCCGGCCCTGGCCGTCAATATGCTTGGTCGCCGAATAGACCACCACATCGGCCCCCAGTTCCAAGGGCTTTTGGAAGATCGGGGTGGCAAAGACATTATCCACCACCACCTTGGCCCCGGCAGCCTTGGCCAGCTTGGACACAGCGGCAATATCGGTGATTTCCAGCAAGGGATTGGCTGGGGTCTCGATCAAGAACACCCTGGTATTGGGGCGGATCGCGTCCTGCCAGGCCTTAAGGTCGGTGGCATCAACCATGGTGGTCTCAATACCAAACCGCGGCAACCATTCAGCGACAATCCAGCGGCAAGAGCCAAACAGGGCGCGGCCCGCAACCAGATGATCGCCGGCCCGCAATAGGCCCATCAGGGAAGCATGCACAGCCGCCATGCCCGAGGTCTGGGCGCGGCAGGACTGCGCGCCTTCCAGCAGGGCCAGCCGGTCTTCGAACATCTGGACGGTGGGATTGGCAAAGCGTGAATAGACATAGCCCGGCTCATCGCCATTAAACCGGGCCACCGCGCTTTCGGCCGTGTCATAGACAAAGCTCTGGGTCAGGAACAAGGCTTCCGATGTCTCGTTAAACGCCGTGCGCAGGGTTCCGCCCCGGATCAGACGGGTGGCGGTCTCCCAAGCATGCGGGTCTTCGGTCATAACTTGCTCCTATAGATAGCAGCCGCATCAAAGGCTTGGGCGGGGGTCAGGTCAAGGCCTAGGTGGCACAAACTGGGGTTTAGAGGGCAGGGTCTGGGCGGTTTAGGACCGTGATGGCGACAAATCCATCCAAAGCCCCACCCTCGGCGCGTCATGAGAAGCCCAACCGCCTCTTGCCAGAATCTTCTCTGTCGGTGACTGTCGCGGCCATGAGCCAGACCTCCCTTGCGGGCATATTGCCCAGCCAGTCCCTTGACGCCCTGATCGCCAGTGGAGCGATCGGTTCGGCCAGTGCGTTTGATGCCGATCAGGTGCAGCCCGCCAGTCTGGACCTAAGGCTTGGCGCGCGGTGCTGGCGGATTCGGGCCTCGTTTCTGCCGGGGCTTGGCCGCACCGTGCGCCAACGCATGGCCGATGTTGCCATGCATGAGATCGACTTGACCAAGGGCGCGGTGCTGGAGCGCGGCTGTGTCTATATTGCCGAGATCCAAGAGCATCTGGCCTTGGCCCAAGGTGTATCGGCTCGCGGTAATCCCAAGAGCTCGACTGGGCGCATTGATGTGTTTGTGCGGCTCATGACCGATTATAGCCGCGCCTTTGACGATGTCGCCGCAGGCTATACCGGTCCGCTCTATATCGAGATTGCGCCCCAGACCTTTTCGATTCTGGCCCGCACGGGCACACGGCTGAACCAGCTAAGACTGAAACAGGGCAAGCCCGCCTTGCTGGAGACGCGCAGTGTTGGGGTGGACTTGACCGGCGATCTGGCCGGGTTTCGCGCGCGTCGCCATTGCGGCGTGATCGATCTGGACAAGGTCGGCAGCCATGATCCGCACGATTTTTGGGAGGCGCTGGAGCCGCGCAAGGGCGAGCTCTTACTGGATCCGGGCGAGTTCTACATCCTGGCCTCAAAGGAGGCCGTGGATATTCCAGTGATGCAGGCGGCTGAAATGACCCCGATTGATCCGTCGGTGGGCGAGTTTCGTGTCCATTATGCAGGCTTTTTCGATCCCGGCTTTGGCACAGTGGAAGGCGGTGGCCTGGGGTCGCGCGGCGTGCTTGAGGTGCGCAGCCACGAAACCCCTTTCCTGCTCGAAGACGGCCAGACCGTGGCGCGGCTGGTCTATGAGCCCCTGATCGCCATGCCAGACCGCCTCTATGGCACGGGCGGGTCCCACTATCAAAAACAGGGTCTGAAACTGTCCAAGCATTTTGGCAATTGGTAGGGCGCTTTAGGTCCCAACCGCGCTGGCAATATCGGTATGGCCAAAATCTGAGCCCTTGAACAGAAGCGGCGCATGGGAGGTTTGCGCTAGCGCATAGGCAAAACAGTTGCCAAAATTGAGCCGGGCCGGATGGCCACTGTCCTTGCCAAAATCACGATAGGCTTGCCGGGCCAGCCTTGCCTGATCAAGCGTAAAGGGTTCGATCTCGATCTGGGCGATTTCGATCAGGCGGTCGAGATTGCGACTTAAGACCGGGTCGCCGCTGGCATCAATGACCAGACTGGCCTCAAGATAGGTGGCCGCTGACATGCGCTTTGGCGATGTCGCCTGTTCGAGGGCGAGACTAAAGCGTTCCGCCTCCGCCTCACCGCGCAAGATTGCGATCACGGCGGTGGTGTCGATGATCATCGCGGCAGGCCCTTGTCGTCATACAAGAGGGCCGCGTGATCGAGTGTATCCAAGGGCGGTTTAAAGCGGCCCGCACTGTCCTTCGATATCTGCATCAGGGCTTGGGTCATGGTTTGGGCATTGCGCGAGCGCGCCAGTTCGAGGCGCAAGGCGTACGTTACCACCTCGGTCAGGCTCTTGCCCGAGGCCTTGGCCAATTGCCGGGCTAGGGCATGGGCCTCGTGGTTCTTGATGTTCAAATGCATTCTACCACCTCACAGAAAATGGTAGACTCTGCTTATCATGAAATATTCATCTGCCAAAGGGTAAGGTCGCTTTGACAAGGCCTAGGTGCCGGGCTACCCAGCGGCCTATGGACCCCATCGCCGTCAATGCCTCGTCAAGCGCCAATCTATCCCCGGCGCATAAGCCGCCTCGTGCCGCTTGGCGCACAGAGTTGGCGGCCTTGATGGCCTTGGCCCTGCCCTTGGTCTTTACCCAACTAGCCCAGATGGCGGTTATGACGACCGACGTCATTATGCTGGGGCGGCTTAGCCAGACGGCTTTGGCGGCCGGGGCGATTGGCAGCACGGTCTATTATCTCGCCTGGCTGATCGGGGCCGGTCCCCCATCGGCTGTGGCGCCCATGGTCGCGCAAAGTCTGGGGGCTGAGCCCGACAATAAGGAGGCGGTGCGCGCGATTGTGCGCATGGGGCTTTGGGCCGTGATCTTGATGGCCCTGCCCATGGCGGCGGTACTGGTTTCCGGGCGTTGGATATTGCTGCATCTGGGGCAGGATCCGGTCCTGGCCAATAAGGCTGGTCAGTTTTTGGATATGCTGGCCGTGGGCCTACCTTTTTCGCTCGGCTTTATGGTCCTGCGCAATTTTTCGGCGGCTGTGGGCAAGCCCAATGCGGCGCTTTGGGTGATGCTGGCCACGATTGTCTTTAATGCCATAGCCGACTATGCGCTGATTTTCGGCCATTTTGGATTTCCCAGATTGGAAATGACTGGGGCGGGTCTGGCCACATCATGCTCTAGCGTGTTCAGTTTTCTGGCCATGTTGGTTGTGGTGTCGGTGGATCCGGTTATGCGGCGCTATCGGTTGTTTCATCACTTTTTTAAGCCGGTTTGGTCGCGTCTGTCCGAGGTCTATCGCCTTGGCCTGCCGATTGGTCTGATCATGATTTTTGAGGCCATGCTGTTTAATGTCATGACCCTGGTCATGGGCACCTTTGGCGAAGTGTCCTTGGCAGCGCATCAGGTGGCGCTGAATTTTGCCTCTGTGACCTTTATGGTGCCCCTAGGCATTGGCATGGCCGCGACGGTTCGGGTCGGTATTGCCATCGGGCGCGGCGATGCCCAGGCCGCAAGGCTTGCCGGCTTTGCCGCCATGGGCGTGGGGGTCGGGTTTACGCTTTTAAGCGGGCTGGCCATGGCGTTTTTCGGGACTGAGATTGCCAGTCTTTATTTTGGTGTCCCGACGTCCAAGGAAAGCCAGGCCATTGTTTTGGCGGCCCTGTTCCTAAAAGTTGCAGCGGCGTTTCAACTGGTCGATTCCTTGCAAGTGATTGCTACCTTGGCGCTGCGCGGTCTGAAAGACACCCGCATCCCAATGTTTCTGGCCGGAGGTTCCTATTGGCTGGTCGGCGCGCCCGTGTGCCTCTTGCTTGGCCTTGGCCTAGGTATGCAGGGGCTTGGCATCTGGATTGGCCTGGCCTTTGGCTTGGCGGTTGCTGCTGCGGTCATGTGCTGGCGGTTTGAATGGTTGACCCGAGCAGGGCGCATGGCTGTGGAGGCCAAGCCGGTTTAGCGGTCCCACCCCTTGCATCTGGACCTTGGCCTTGTCATATAGGGGGTGGAGATTGGTGGCGGACATAGTCCTCGCCAATCCGGTCAGGTCCGGAAGGAAGCAGCCGCAACGAGTTTCGCTATGGGTTGTCGTCAGTCTCCACCTTATGCCGGTCTTGCCGCTCTTGGCTGGCAGTCTCGCCTTAATGGATCGCCAGCCCGAGGGTGTCGGGCAATGCTGGGGCCCAAGTCTCAATGATCGATCCAGACGATCCGCAAGCCCCGCCTTGGGATAGTGAGCCGGGGGCCAGTGAACCGGAAGACAGCGAGCCCGCCGAGCGCGATACAGCCACCCAAGACATGTTTGGCGCGCCAGTCGCCGCAACTGCGTCAGCCCCGCTTGATCCCAATGGCGCCTATCAGGTCTTGGCCCGCAAATATCGGCCGCGCACCTTTGAGGACCTGATCGGCCAAGAAGCCATGGTCCGCACCCTGGCCAATGCGTTTTTCTCTGGGCGGATAGCCCATGCCTTTATGCTGACGGGCGTGCGGGGGGTTGGCAAGACCACCACCGCGCGGCTCTTGGCGCGGGCGCTGAATTTCGAGAGCGAGACGCAGCACGGGCCAAGTGTTGATCTGACCGCCGAGGGCCGCCATTGCCGCGCCATCATTGATGGTCGGCACATGGATGTGCTGGAACTGGACGCCGCCAGCCGCACCGGCGTGGATGATATGCGCGACCTTTTGGACAGTGTGCGCTATGCTCCGATCGAGGCGCGCTACAAGGTCTATGTCATCGACGAAGTGCACATGCTGTCCAAAGGGGCGTTTAACGCCCTGCTAAAGACCCTGGAAGAGCCGCCGCCGCACGCCAAATTCATTTTCGCCACGACCGAGATCCGAAAGGTCCCGGTGACCATACTGTCGCGCTGCCAGCGTTTTGACCTGCGCCGTGTTGAGCCAGATGTGCTGGTGGGGCACCTGGACCAGATATGTAAGGCCGAGGGCGCTCTGGTTGATGCCGATGGTCTGGCCCTGATTGCCCGGGCGGCCGAAGGCTCTGTGCGCGACGGCTTATCCTTGCTGGACCAGGCCATTGTTCAGGCTGATCGCGGTCAGGTGGTTGGGTTTGAGATTGTCCGCGACATGCTGGGCCTGGCCGACCGGGCCCAGACCATTGCCTTGTTCGAACAGGTGCTGAGCGGTGATGTCGCTGCGGCCATGACCACCTATCGCACGCTTTACGGGTTCGGCGCTGATCCTGCCGTGATCATGATGGACCTGCTGGAGCATTGCCACGCGGCCTCAGTCGCCAAGGCCTTGGGCCCAGATTCCTTGGCCCTGCCCAAGGACCAGTCGGCGCGCTTGGCGGCGGTTGGTGCCCAGGTCTCGGCAGGCACCTTGGCGCGGGTCTGGCAAATGCTGCTCAAGGCGCATGAAGAAGCCCTGCGCGCGCCCGACCCCAAGGCGGCCGCAGAAATGGCCCTGATTCGTTTGGCCTATGCCTCCAGCCTGCCAGGCCCGGAAGAGGCGCTGAAAGCGTTGCGCGCGGGCGATAGCTCTGGCGGTGCGCCGGGCGGCGGCGCGAGTGGCGGTTCGGGCGGTGGTGGCCGAGGGTCTGGCAGTGCGGCGCGGATGATGGCGGCACCAGCGGCTGTAGCCAGCGCCTCGGCTGTGCCCAATCTACAATCTTTTGAAGATGTTGTGACCCTGATTACGGCCATGCGCGATATTGGGCTAAAGCTGGATGTCGAGCGCTATATGCGCCCAATCGCCTTTCGGCAGGGCGCGATTACCTTCGAGCCTGCGCCCGGTGCGCCCAATAGCCTGGCCCAGCGCCTGTCGCAGCGGCTCAAAGAATGGACGGGCCAGCCGTGGCTGGTTGCGGCCGAAGGGGCTGGCGGGGCGGAAAGCCTGTTGGAGCGGGAAAAGCGCGAAGATGTTGACCTGCGCCGCGCGGTTCAGGCCGATCCCTTTGTGCAAGCGGTCATGACTGCGTTTCCGGGTGCAGAAATTACAGACATCCGCACCTTGAGTTTATCAGCCGAATCTGCCCCCCAAGAGGCCGAGGAGGACTGATTGGCCGCCGCAGGTCCGGAAATCGAACGCCTTATCGCCCTCTTGTCCAAATTGCCGGGTCTGGGTCCGCGCTCGGCGCGGCGCGCGGCCTTGGCCCTACTCAAGCGGCGCGAGCAATTATTACTGCCCCTGACACAGGCCATGAGTGAAGCGGCAGATCGGGTCAGGGCCTGCGGCACCTGCGGGGCTTTGGATACGTGTGATCCTTGTGCCATCTGTGCCGACGGCTCGCGCGATGGGCGCATGATCTGTGTGGTCGAGGAGGTCGGCGGGCTGTGGGCGCTGGAGCGCGGCGGTACGTTTCGCGGGCGCTATCACGTGTTGGGCGGGCTGCTATCGGCCCTGGACGGCGTTGGGCCTGAGGTCTTACGGGTCGAGGAATTGCTTGGCCGGGTCGTCGAGACCGAGGTCCAGGAAGTCATTCTGGCCCTGCCCGCGACGGTCGATGGTCAGACCACGGCGCATTATCTGGCCGACCGGCTGGCCAGCGCAGGCAATGCGGTGTCGGTTACCATGCTGGCGCGCGGCGTGCCCGTGGGCGGTGAGCTTGATTGGCTTGACGATGGCACGATTGCCCAGGCCTTGCGGGCCAGACGCCCCGCCTAATCCTGAACAGGTCCAGCCCGGCTTACGGCTTGTCACCCCCTGAAATTACAGCATAGTGACTGCCATTATTACAACACGATGGGAGAAGACATTATGGTGCGGACAGTCTTGCGCGGCTTGATCGGCCTGATCGGTATTCTGGGCCTGTTACTGGCCTTGCAGATCTGGCTCAACCCGGCCATGCCCGCCGCCAAGCTTGGCCTAGCGGCGACGGGTCCGCTTGGGCTGGCCTCAATCCGGGCCGATCTGGGCGGCTTTTTTGCCGGATCGAGCATTTTGGCCTTGATTGGCGTCATACGCGCCAAGGCGAGATATTTGACGCCGCCCTTGCTGTTTATTGGTCTGGCCTTGGCGGGACGGGTCATGACGGTGGTCATGTCTGGCCTGACGCCCGATATGGTGCAGCCCATGGTGGTTGAGGCAGTGCTGGTCGTGGTTTTGGCTCTGGGCCGCAGCCGCATCTAGCAAGGGTGGAGCAAGGCGAGGAAGGCCCTGCCCCTATGACCGCTCAGGACGGGCAGCTTGGTTATCAAGTTATTGGCATTGGTTATGCTACTAGTTATGATGCAGGTGCGATCCTGCTTTGACCTGCAAGAGGCTGTGACCCATGGCGCGCGATTCTAGACCCAAGATTGACCGGCGTTCGCTTCTGCTGGGGGCTGGCGCGGGTGTTGGCGGCGCAGCCGTATTGGCTGCTGGCGCAGCAGCGATCAAGTCGGCGACGGCTAATCTGATTTCCCCGCCGCCCTTGGCCGCAGGCAAGCCGCCAAGAATTGCCGCCTCCTTCAAGGATTCGCGGCCCGGTGGGTCGGACCTGGTTTTGGCCCCAAAGGCTGCGCCCAATGTGGTGGTGATCATTCTGGATGATGTCGGCTTTGCCGATCTGGGCTGTTATGGCGGCGAGATCGAGACGCCGCATATTGACCAGTTGGCCAAGGCCGGACTGCGCTATGTGAATTATCGCACCACGGCCATGTGCTCGTGCACCCGCGCGGCGCTTCTGACCGGGTTAAATCACCATTCGGCGGGCATGGGCTGGCTGGCGGATATTGATTCCGGCTATCCAGGCTATCGCGGCGACCTCACGCGCGATGCCGCCACCTTGCCAGAGGTTTTGCGCGATGCGGGCTGGGCGACCTTTTTGGTCGGCAAATGGCATGTGAATAACGCCGAAAGTAACGGGCCTACCGGTCCGTTCCATAATTGGCCAACTCATCGTGGCTTTGATCGCGCCTATTGGTATCAAGGCCATTCCAGCGATCACTTCCACCCTGGCGCGCTCTTTGACGGCACCGCCCCGATCGAGGCCGGGGGCGAGGGCTACTATCTCAGCGATGACCTAGCCGACCATGCCGTCAGCTATATGCGGACGCAAAAACTGTTGGAACCGGACAAGCCGTTTTACCTGCAATTGGCCATGGGCGCTGCGCATTCACCCCTTCAGGCCAGGCCCGAGGACCGGGATCGTCACAAGGGGCGGTATGATGCGGGCTGGGATGTAATCCGCGCCCAGAGGTTGGAGCGGCAAAAAGCGCTGGGCATTGCTCAGTCTACGGTCAAATTGCCGCCACTATCGTTTGGTGCCGAGCCGTGGGACCAGCTCAGTGCGACGCAGAAAAAGGTCTATGCCCGCTATATGGAGGTCTATGCCGGTATGATTTTGGGCGCCGACCGGGCGATTGGCAAGGTGCTGGCGGAGCTGGAGGCCTTGGGCGTGCGCGACAATACCCTGGTGGTCGTGTTTTCCGATAATGGCGCTTCGGCAGAGGGCACAGAGACCGGCACGCCCAATGTGTTTGCCCCTGCCTTTGGCCGCACCATCCCGGTTGATATGGCCGCCCAGATGTATGATCAAATGGGCGAGGACGGGACCTTTGCGCACTATCCGATTGGCTGGACCAATGCTTCAAACACGCCCTATCGGCTCTATAAGCAATATGCGGCCCTAGGCGGTGTGGCCGACCCCTTGATCGTTTCTTGGCCCAGCAAGGTTTCGGACCCAGGCAGCGTTCGTAAGCAATTTGTGCATGTGGTGGACCTGTTCCCGACCGTGCTTGAGGCCTGCGGGGTGGAGCGGCCGGAACTCTATCAGGGCCGAATGCAAAAGCCGGTTGAGGGGGCGAGTATCGCCAAGACCTTGACCTCGGCGAGCGCTGCGACCCGCACTGAACAGTATTACGAACTGGGCGGATTTCGCGCCTATGAGGCCGGGCAGTGGCGCGTTGTGACGGTTCATAAACGCGGCGATGATTTTGCCGATGATCACTGGGCCCTGTATGACCGCGCCAATGATCCAAATGAGCTAAATGACCTATCTGCGGTGCATCCTGATGTGGTTTTGGCCCTGAAGGACAAGTGGCAGGCTGCGGCGGTCGCGCATAATGTCCTGCCGCTGGATGACCGGCCGCTTTTACTCAAAATGGTTCAGTCCAGGGCCAGTAAGCTGCGCAAGACCTGGGACATCCGGCCGCCGATTGACCCCCTGCCAAGCGATATTTCCCCGATCGTGTGCGGCCTGTCCCACAGTCTGGACGTGACCCTAGATCGGCCAAGGGGCGACGAGGACGGGGTTTTGGTGGCGCATGGCTCCAGGCCTGCGGGCTATGTGCTCTATATCGACAAGGGTCATCTGGTCTATGAGGCCAGCCTTATCCCCTGGGCCGAGAAGATCATATCGTCCGTGCCTTTGCCCCGTGGCAAGGTGACGGTCCGGTATAAGCAATCGATGCGCGCGCGGCCCTTTTCTGGCTCGGGGGCCTTGTTCATCAATGGCCGCAAGGTGGCAGAGCATAGGTTTGAGCGGGTCTTGTTCTCGCCGGGCTATGATGGGTTTTGCATTAGTCAGGATCTCGGCAACCGGGTGTCTATGGCCTATTCTGGGCCAAATCCGTTTGCGGGCAAGATTGAGCGTGTGCTGATCAAGGTTGATACTGCCCCGATGAATCCTTTGGAGATTATGGGATTTATGAAAGCGATGCAGATCAAGGTATGAGGCCGGTTTTTGCCGAACGGGTGGTGATCGCGGCGGGGACCTATCAGATCGGGTCCGACACCCATTATCCGGAGGAGCGCCCGGCCCGCAGCCTGACTATTGAGGCCTTTGCGATTGAGACCACGCCGGTCACCAATCGCGCTTTTGCCGCCTTTGTCGCCGAGACCGGCTGGATCACCGAGGCTGAGCGGGCGCAGCCTGCGGGGTCTGGCGTATTTGTACCGAGCAAGGGCCCCGTGCCCCTGAACGATCCGTCCGTTTGGTGGCGGTTTGCACCGGGCGCTTGTTGGCACCGTCCAGAGGGGCCAGGCTCAGGTCTGGAGGGCAGGGATGACCATCCGGTTGTGCATGTGGCCCAGACCGATGCCGCTGCCTATGCCGCCTGGCGAGGCCTTGACCTGCCCAGTGAGGCCCAGTGGGAAGTGGCGGCCAGAGGCGGCTTGACCCTGGCCGATTATGCCTGGGGCTGTGAATTTCAGCCGGGTGAGCAATTATTGGCCAATGTCTGGACCGGTGCCTTTCCCTGGTGGTTCGCGCGCGGCGCGCGCGCGGACACAAGCGCTGTCGCGCAGTATCCGGCCAATGGCTATGGCTTGTTTGATATGATCGGCAATGTCTGGGAATGGACCCGCTCGCCGTTCCAGAGCCATGGTGCCAAGGCGTGCTGCACCGGTGGTCAGGACCTGGGCCTAGAGCAGGTCACGCTCAAGGGCGGCTCTTTTCTGTGCGCTGCTGAGTATTGCGAGCGGTATCGGCCCGCCGCCCGCATGGGGCTTTTGCCCGGCACCAGCATGGCGCATATCGGCTTTCGCTGCGCCTCGCCCGTCTAGCGACCAAGCCCGTTATGCACGGCTCCGCCGAACCGGCGCCTTGGCCCTCCGCGCTGCCAAGCGGTCTTGGCGGTCAAGAAGGGCAGCTTGTTGCCGGGGTCAAAGCCGACCTCTGGCGCGCGCACCTGCCAAAGCCCGTGCCAAGCGTCGGCGCGCTCCAGCCTTTGGCGAACGATTGTCGCTGACTGGGGCGGCAGGCTCATATAGGCCGCTTGAAGCCTGGCCAGGCAATGGACCCGGTTCAGATTAACGGGCAGGTGATAGGCCACGCCCTCGATCTGGATGCTGAATTTCGAGCGTTTTTGGCCTGCTGCCAAGGCATTGGCCGCCAGATAGGGCAGATAGCCCTTGCCCATATCGTGCAAAAAGGGTGACCAGTCCTGGGGCACCTCATCGAGCAGATTGTTGCCCCCATAATTGCTGGCGCGCGCATTCCAGACCCTCGCCACCCATTCATAAACGCCGGGAGCCTGATCGCGCATGATTTTGGATGGTGTCGGGTCGAGGCTGAAATGGCGAAACATTGGGCCCATAAAGGCAAAATCGACAAGGCTGGGCCTGTTTCCCATCATAAAGGGGCGCTTTTGGAATATGGCTTCCAGGTCGCTGAGATTACGCAGATAGATGTTTTCGACATGGGCACGGCTGGCCGCGCCGACGCCGTCGCCACGGACATATTTTGCCTTTTGACGACGGATGATCAAGGCCTTGCGGACACTCAAGGGCAGGGGAAGATCGCGCATCATTTCGCGCGCAATCCGCCCGCCCAGATGCTCGGCATCCGGCTTAAAACTCCAGCGATAATGCAAAGCAGGCCGCCACAGCCACTCGTCGGCATAGTCTTCCATCAGCAGGCTGAAAAACCGCAAGACCGGGTCCTTGGCCGTGACCTCAAGGCCAGTGCGCAGGCCTTCGATCCAGTCGATGATTGCGGTGGTATCGGTGAGCCAGCGACCATCGGCCAGTTCAATGGCTGGCATTTGCGCCATGCCGGTTTTTTGCGCGACCTTGCGCATATCGCCAAGGTTCATTTCGACAAAGCGAAACGGCAGTTCACAGTAACGCAGATAGGCCTGCAACTTGCCCGTGAAATAAGACAGGTCCAGACCATAGACCTTCATGCCCTTTAAACGGGCCAGGGAATCGGGCGCATTTGCCGGACCGTCTTGCGCCACACCCTTGTCTCCTTCGGCAAATTCACCTTGGCTCGACTATTGGCGTTTAACGGGTCACAATCAAGCCTATCTGGTGCTGGGGAGGTGCCTTGACATGCAATACAAGCTCTATGGTATGCCCGGATCGCTCTATACGGGCAAGGTGCGGTCCTATCTGATCAAGCAGGGCATTGATTTTGACAATCGCGCTGTCGGCGAGCCAAGGTTTCGCGCCGAGATCCTGTCGCAGATTGGCCGCTGGATCATTCCGGTGGTGGAGACGCCCGATGGCGTGCTGATTCAGGACGGCTCTGAGATTATTGACTGGTTCGAGGCCAAGGGTCTGGCACGTTTGCCCGCCCTACCAACCACGCCTCGGCACCAGATTATCAGCCAGATTTTCGAAATATTTGGCGGCGAGGGCCTGCTGCGTCCGGCCATGCATTATCGCTGGAATTTCGATGCGGCCAATCTGGACTTTCTGGCCAAGGATTTTGTGGCCGCCCTGGCACCGGGGGCCTCGGATGAAGATGCAGCGGGCGTGTTTGGCTTTTCGTCGAGTCGCATGCGCAAGGCCATGACCAGTTTTGGCGTCACGCCCGACTCCATCCCCAAGATCGAGGCGGCCTATGAGCAGTTTTTGCACCTGTTCAATACGCATCTGGCCCATAGCCCCTATCTGCTTGGCGGGCGACCAACGCTTGGCGATTATGGGCTGATTGCGCCCCTGTTTGCGCATCTTGGCCGGGACCCCTTTCCGGCGGACCTGATGAAGCGCCGTGCGCCAAGGGTCTGGCGTTGGGTTGAGCGGATGCATTCGGCTGGGCAAGATGCCGGAGACTATGGCTCGCCCGCGCCAGATCTTTTTGCCGATGATGCTGTGCCAGAGACGCTGAAAGCCCTGCTTGGATTTATCGCTGAGGATTATCTGCCCGAGATCGCGGCCATGGTTGGCTTTACCAATGCCTGGTTAGCCGCTAGGCCAGACCTGGTTGCTGGCACAAACGGCTTGGAACGCGCCAGTGAGCGCACGATTGGTCAGGTTGAATTGATCTGGCGCGGCCTGCCGATCAAGGTCGCGGTCCTGCCTTACCGGCTCTATCTACTGCAAAAGGCGCAGGATGTTTGCGGTCGGTTTGACGCTCAGAGCAGGGCGGCGATTGAGGCCTTGTTGGTCGAGACCGGGCTGTCCCCGCTGTTAAGTCTAAAAACCAGC
This sequence comes from Caulobacteraceae bacterium, assembly GCA_044346445.1. Taxonomy (GTDB): domain Bacteria; phylum Pseudomonadota; class Alphaproteobacteria; order Caulobacterales; family Caulobacteraceae; genus CAISGS01. Next base: position 18,475 of record JBIIZD010000001.1, on the reverse strand, counting down.
CGCCGGGTCGAACGCCACAATCATTTGGAAGTCTGGGGCCCGGTGATTGGGGCCTAGACCCAGCCGTCGTGCAAACAAAAAGGGCCGCTTGCATGAAGCGGCCCTTTTCAAGGGTCTAGGCTAAAAGGTTTTAAGCGGCTTGCGCAGCCAGCTTTGCCTTTAGCTGGCGCTTGATACGAACAGCGCGCAGGGACAGGTTTTCGTCCGGGGCCTTGACCAGGAAAACGTCCAGGCCGCCGCGAAAGTCGAGGGTCCGCAAGGCCGCATTGGTGATGCGCAGACGGAAGGTCTGGCCCAGCACATCCGACTGCAAGGTCACGGCCTTGAGCGCAGGCAAGAAGCGGCGCTTGGTCTTGATGTTAGAGTGGCTAACATTATTGCCGACCATGGGGCCGACGCCGGTGAGTTCGCAGCGGCGAGTCATCGCGCATAACCTTCGAATAAGAATAAGGACCTGCAAAGGGGCCTTTGCAAGAGAGGGGGCGATATAGGACACCCAAACGCCCCCCGTCAAGGCCAAGCATGCATTGGCGATACAAGCTGGGTTCATATTGCTCTGATAAACAGGTATGGGAACGCCAGAAGGAGTTGTCCATGCCCGCTGCCCGAAACTTGATGATTGTGGCCCTGGTCAGTCTATGCGGCCTAACCGGCCCTGCCATGGCGCAAAAGGGGTTCTCGCCCGCAGCGCAGTCCGGTCCAGTGCATTTGTCGCTCGGCTATAGCGGACGGCTCTATATCAAGGTTTTGGATATTCAATTTGATCAGACCATAGAGGCCAAGGCCTTTAACTCTAAGGTTCGGCTGGTGACCTATGGCCTATTGCGTACCTTTCGCAAGCTGGACATGCGTGCCAATGCTCAAGGGCGACTGGTCGATGACCAGCCCATGCCGGGCACAATGTATCACGCCAATATTGACGGTAAGGATAACCGCAAGGTCTCGGTGACCTGGACCGGCGAGGATGTTTCGACCACGGCGACCCCCACCTACAGCAATATGGGCAATCCGCCAGCCAGTCGGGCGCAAAGACTGGCCGCCGCCGATCCCCTGACCCAGTTCATGCGCATGACTCTGGCGCGCAGCCAAGCGGGACCCTGTCAGGGCAAGGCCCGATTCTATGATGGCAAACAGCTCTATGACCTGGATTTTTCCAGCCCACGCCCCTATGCGCTCGATGCGCGCGAGCGGCGCTTGGGTCTGGTCAATCCCTTGCGGTGTAATGTGCGCTATACCGAGGTGGCCGGTTTCAAGAAAAAGCCGCCCGAACAGCGCAATTCGGGCCTCAAGCGCCCGATCACATCGGACTGGGCCCAGATCGGTAGCAATGGCCCCTGGGTCCTATCATCCCTATCGGCCGATACCCCGCTGGGTGCCGCAGTCATTCAGCTTGATCGCCTCACCATGCGCAGTGAAAAGCCGTAGATTTTCTGGCGTGCACTTGTGGTTAACCAAAATTATGATACCATATCTAGTATAGAACAAACACTGAATTGGCCGATGTCGCTGATTCGGTCATGATTCGTTTCGCCCTCGTTCTAGGCGGAGGCCCTCTATTGTCTTGGCTCTTGCCGAAGGGCCGCGACTGCCCCACCTTAAGCCCATGAGTGACCGCCCTTCCGGAGCCGCGCCTGCCCGTCTGGTGGCAGTTTTGGGGCCGACCAATACAGGCAAGACCCATTTGGCGGTCGAGCGTATGCTGGGCCATGCGTCTGGCATGATTGGCCTGCCGCTGCGCCTTCTCGCGCGGGAAATCTATGAGCGGATCGTCAAGGCCAGGGGCGCGCGCTGCGTCGCTCTGATCACGGGCGAGGAAAAAATCGTCCCGCCGCGCCCGCAATATTTCGTCTGTACGGTTGAGGCCATGCCCCTGAACCGCGAGGTGGAGTTTTTGGCGGTCGATGAGATTCAGCTCTGTGCCGATCCGGCCCGTGGTCATGTGTTTACCCAAAGGCTTTTGCATGCGCGCGGCACCGCCGAGACCATGTTTTTGGGCGCAGGCACGCTTGGCCCCTTGATCCGGCGGCTCTTGCCCGATGCGGAGTTTGTCACGCGCGAGCGGTTTTCGAAACTGACCTATGACGGCTCCAAGAAACTGACCCGCCTGCCCAGGCGCAGCGCCGTCGTCGCGTTTTCGACCGAAGCGGTCTATACGATTGCCGAGTTGATCCGCCGCCAAAGGGGCGGGGCCGCGGTGGTGATGGGCTCGCTCAGCCCGCGTACCCGCAATGCCCAGGTCGCGCTCTATCAGTCCGGCGAGGTGGATTTTCTGGTTGCGACCGACGCCATTGGCATGGGCCTGAATATGGATGTCGATCATGTCGCCTTTGCGGGGCTTCGCAAGTTCGACGGCAAGCGCACCCGCTGGCTCTATCCGCAGGAAATTGGTCAGATTGCCGGGCGCGCCGGGCGGTTTCGCACTGATGGCACATTCGGCGTCACGGGCGAGTGCCCCGATATGGACGATGATTTTGTCACCGCCATTGAAAATCATCGCTTTGGCCCGATCACGGGGGCAGAATGGCGAAACTCGCGGCTGGAGTTTCAGTCGCTCAACGGCCTGATGCAGTCCTTGGCCGAGACGCCGGGGCGCGAGGGCCTGAAACTGGCCCAAGAAAGCCTGGACGAAACCGCCCTTCGCCTGATGGCCAAGGATGAGGATATTGTCCGGCGCTGCCGCGACCGCACCAATCTGATGCGTTTGTGGGATGTGTGCCAGACCCCCGATTTTCGCAAAACCACGCTCGATGACCATAGCCGCCTGATCCGCGATCTGTTCATGCCCTTAACTCAAGGCCGCCGCCGCGTGCCCGAAGACTGGATTGCCGGGCAGTTCAAGGCGCTGGACCGGATTGACGGCGATATAGATGCGCTTTCGGGCCGATTATCCAGCGTGCGCACCCTGGCCTATGTCGCCAATCGCCCCGACTGGCTGGTCGAGCCGGGCCACTGGCAGGGCCAGATGCGCGGCCTGGAAGAGCGCTTGTCGGACACACTGCATGAAAAATTGATGCAGCGCTTTATCGACCGGCGCACCAGCGCCCTTATGCATGGTCTGCGGCTGCGCGAAGACCTTACCGCAGGCGTTGGCCCTGATGGGGACGTAATGGTCGAGGGCCATTTTGTCGGCCAGCTCAAGGGGCTGCAATTTACCCCGGCACAAGGGGCCAGCCAGCTCGAAGACAAGGCCCTGCGCGGCGCGGCCCAGCGCGCGGTTGGCCCGGAAATGGATCGCAGGCTTGGCCTGATTGCGTCTGAGCCCGATGAGGCCTTTGCGCTCTTGCCGACCGGTGAGATCTTGTGGCGCGGTGAGGCGGCAGGTCAGCTTTTGCCATCGCCGGTGTTTGCCGCAAGGGTGCGGCTCTATGGCGAACTGGGGGCTGTGCCAGCCAAGGAGCGGGCCGTGCGGCGGCTGGAGGCATTTTTGGCGGCTGAGGCGAGCCTGCGTCTTGCCCCGCTAAAGGCGCTAGAGGCGGCAACCACCAGCGGGGCCTTAAAGGGCTTGGCGCGCGGGATTGCCTATCGGTTGGTCGAGTGCGGCGGCGTTTTGGATAGAGGTCTGGTTGAGGCTGAGCTGGCCGCTTTAAGCCAGGCCGAACGGCGCACCTTGCGAACCCTTGGGGTCCGGTTTGGGGCCTTTAGCCTGTTTTTACCCGATCTTTTGAACCCAGACGCGCTGGGCTTTAGCCGTGCCTTTGCCCATTGCGCCTTGCCTGATTGGCCTGCGCGCTCGGATGGGATTTCGGACTTGGCCAATATTGCGCCGCCGCCGCAGGTTTTGGCCGCGCTTGGTCTGCGGGCCGTGGGGCGTCTGGCGGTGCCGGTCTTGGATCTGGAACAGCTCGATAGCCTGATGCGGTCGCAACCTGCTGTGAACGGGGCCATGTCCTTGACCACAGGGGCTCTGGGCGTGCTGGGCTGGGGCCTTGATCAAGCCAGCAGCCTCTTGCGCGGCTTGGGCTTTTCGCCGGTTGGCAAGATCACGGCCGATGCGCCTAGCCTTTGGCGGCGTCGGCGCGCCGGTGCGCAAAGGCCGGTCCTTGGCCAAGAGGTCGCGGCACCGTCCAATTCACCCTTTGCAGCCTTGGCCGCGCTCAAGGCTGCGTCGCCTGTGCCCCAGCGGCCAAGGCGGCGGCGTTCGAAACATAAGCGATCTGCGGGATCTGGTGCTGGATGAGCGAGGAGTCCTGCCGCATTGATGTCTGGCTTTGGCGGGCGCGGTTTTTAAAGACCCGCAGCCTTGCGGCGCGGTTTGTCGAGCAGGGCAGTGTGCGACTGTCGCGGGCCGGTCAATTGACCCGATTGGACAAGGCTTCGCGCGCTGTTCGTCCGGGCGATGTGGTGATTTTCGCGCTGTCCGAGCGGGTGTTTAGCCTGCGCATAGAGGCGCTTGGCGATCGCCGTGGCCCTGCCCCAGAAGCGCGCCGTCTCTATAGCGAGGCACCGTCCCAAGCCCAGGCTTAAGTTTTCCTCACAGGCCCGTCACAGGATCGGTGGTTGACATCACGGCCCATGCACTGAAAAACAGCGCCTCTAGCGACCTTCTCATGATCGGACCCTTGGGCTTGATATGACCTATATTGTTATGGATGCCTGCATTAGGTGCAAGTTTATGGACTGCGTCGAGGTGTGTCCGGTCGATTGCTTTTATGAAGGCGAAAACTTTCTGGTCATTAATCCGGACGAGTGCATTGATTGCGGCGTCTGTGAGCCGGAATGCCCCGTCGATGCGATCAAGCCCGATACTGAAGACGATGCCGATGGCAAATGGTTAAAGGTCAATTCAGACTATTCGCAATTGTGGCCCAATATTACGGTCAAGGGTGAACCGCCCGCAGACCGTGAACAGTTTGAGCGCGAATCAGGCAAGTTCGAAAAGTATTTTAGTGAAAAACCCGGCAAGGGTTCCTAAGGGGTCTTAAGACCTTTAGTCCGGTTTTACTCACTAAAATTGCCGCCCAAGGGCGCGCAGTGTTGCATGACTTTATTTTCGCTCAATTTTATGATAAACCGCCGCTCGGTGGTCGCGAGCCCTGCTCGTCCTTGTCGGTTCCGCCCGTCAGTGAACTTGGCCGCTTTGGTCATTGGGATAAAGACCCTTGTTCCGGTCTCGGCGCAAGGTGGATTAAGCAGAGGTAGGTCTATGAGCGATACGGGTCTTGAATTTTCTGTCGGCAATCACGTTGTTTATCCTGCTCATGGCGTTGGCCAGGTGGCGGGCATTGAGACCCAAGCCGTGGCTGGCATGGAACTGGAAGTCTATGTCATAACCTTTGATCACGAAAAAATGACCCTTCGCGTTCCGACCAAAAAGGCCAAGGTTGCCGGCTTGCGGCCGCTGGCGGCTGGCGATGTGGTGGGTCAGGCCCTGACCACGCTCAAGGGCCGCGCCCGAATCAAGCGCACCATGTGGAGCCGCCGCGCCCAGGAATATGAAGCCAAGATCAATTCGGGCGATCTGATCTCGATTGCTGAGGTCGTGCGCGATCTGCACCGTGCGGATAATCAGCCGGAACAGTCCTATTCCGAGCGCCAGCTTTATGAATCGGCTCTGGACCGTATGGCGCGCGAAGTTGCGGCGATCGAGCAGATTGACCGCGATGCCGCCATCGGCATTCTGAACAAGTCCTTGCAAAAAGCGGCCTAGCCACTGCGGCCAGGGGCGCTCCGTTTTTTTGATATAATTGCGATTGATCAGGCCGCCGGTGAACCAGACCGGCGGCCTTGTCGTATCTCCTTTTGAACCGGACATTTTCGCCCGGCGCCAAAGGGGTAGATCATGGCGCATACCGAAACATCAGAAAGCCTAAGAGCGGATCGAAGGTTTGTTAAATCGGCCATGGCGGTGCCGTTGCTGGAGGCTGATCACGAGCGCGATCTGGCGCGTCGCTGGCGCGAGCAAAACGACAATAATGCCCTGCATGAACTGACGACCGCCTATATGCGGCTGGTCGTATCGATGGCGGGCAAGTTTCGCAATTATGGACTGCCCATGGCCGACCTTGTGCAAGAGGGCAATATTGGCCTGATGCAGGCAGCCGCGCGGTTCGAACCTGACCGTGAGGTTCGTTTCTCCACCTATGCCTCATGGTGGATTCGGGCCTCGATTCAGGACTATGTGCTGCGTAACTGGTCGATTGTCCGCACAGGCACGACGGCAGCGCAAAAGTCGTTGTTTTTCAATCTGCGCCGTCTGCGAGCGGGCCTAAATGACGGTGGCAGCCAGGGCTTGTCGCCTGAAAGCCGGGCCTTTATCGCCAAGGAATTGTCGGTCGAGGAGCGCGAGGTGGAGATGATGGCCTCGCGCCTGTCGGCGTCTGATCGCTCGCTCAATGCGCCGCTGGTCGAGGCGGGTGAGGGGGAGTGGCAAGACTTCCTGGTCGATGAGGCACCCTTGCCAGAAGCCGCCGTCATGCATAGCCGCGATGACGCAACCCGCCATCAATGGCTGGAAACCGCCTTGGCGACCCTGACCGCGCGCGAGCGCCACATTATCGAGCAGCGCCGACTGATTGATGAGCCCCAAACCCTGGAATGTATGGGCAAGGCGCTTGGCATATCCAAGGAGCGCGTCCGCCAGATCGAGCACCACGCCTTGAAAAAGCTGAAAGCTGCGCTTGAGGGCGCGGTGGGTGATCCGCGCGCTGCGGGATTGATTGATTAGCCAAAGGGCACCGAGGCGGTTGGCAGGGTCGCTAGGGAATGCTAAATCAAGCCCAACGTCTCGTTAGCTCAGCCGGATAGAGCATCAGTTTCCTAAATTGAGGGTCAGAGGTTCGAGTCCTCTACGGGACGCCATTCTCACATTGCGATCAGGGTTTTTGCCGCCGCTGGAGCGCCTGCGTTGCTTGCTTGACGTAAGGTCTTGACTTCAAGATTAGGCGGAAATCTTAAAGGGCGCGATAGGCCTTGTTTTTCAACCAAGATTCGGGCATAAAGGCTATATATTGTGCCCTTGACCGGGCTGTGCTTTGCGCTGGATCAATCGATCGAGTGGCCGGTCAAAAGCCATCCGAAATAAAAAGTCCCACACTCGGTGCCTTTGAGGCAGCGGGGTGTATGCACACCAGAAAGGTGCTTTGAAATGACGACCGGCGTTGTAAAATGGTTCAACCCAACCAAGGGTTTTGGATTTATCCAGCCCGATGACGGCGGCGCGGATGTTTTCGTGCATATTTCTGCGGTCGAGCGGTCGGGCCTTGGCAGCCTGAACGAAGGTCAGGCCGTGTCCTTCGAGCTGGAAAAAGATCAGCGCAGCGGCAAGATGTCTGCCGGGCAGTTACAAGCCCGATGAGCATGCCAACAGTCGAGCGTGCCTATGCCTTGGCGCGCTCCGGTAAATTCAGCAATATCGATACCCTAAAGGACCGGCTTAAGGCCGATGGTTGCCGTGCGGTTGACGCGCTGCTAGCCAATCGATCGATTCGCGGTCATATACAGGCCATCTGCGCGGCAACCTTCAAGCCGCCCATGCCAGATCCTGAAACGACCGAGACCATACAACCCGAACCCGCGCAACCGAACGAATAATCCTCGTTCGCTTGCCCATACGAAAGCCCCATGTCTGACATTTTAAAAACCGGCTTTGCCGACCGTCAAAAAACAGCAGCCGAGGCGAAAAAGGCCTTGCTGGCCAAGTTCAAGCCCAAGCCCGCCGTGATCGATCCGCTGTTTGAGGAACGCGAGGCGCTGCGCCTTGCCGAGCTTGAGCGCGTGCGGACAGAACGCGCTGAGGCCAAGGCTGCGGCCAAGCAGGCGGCGGCTGACGCCCTTGAACTGAAGCGTCTGGAGCAAGAAGCGCTTGAGGCGGCCGAACTTGAAACAAGGCGTGGCCAACGCAAGGAGCGTAAGATACTGACTAAGGCCGAGGAAAAAGCTCGGCGCGATGCTAAATACGCCGCCCGCAAGGCCCGAAAATAACCGCTGCCATAGACTTGGCGGCCCTAAGGGAGATCGCCAAGATGGCGCGCAAACCCAATTATAATTTCGAACGCATGGAACGCGAGCGGCTGAAGGCTGCCAAGCTTGCTGAAAAGGCCGCGGCAAAGCGCGAAGACCGCGAGCGGGAAAAGGCGGATTCGGGCGACCAAGGCTAGGTCGATTCGGACGATGAGGCCTAGGAACTGACCATGCAGACCGACACACTGTTTAATCACGAGACCGTCCAGCTCGATGGCGAGGCCTTTTCGGACTGCGAATTTCGCGGCTGCCGTATGGTCTATAAGGGCGGCGAGCTGCCGGTGTTTGGCGACTGCAAGTTTGACGACTGCGACTGGCGGTTTGAGGATGCGGCTGCGCGGGCGCTTGCCCATATGAAAATTGTCTGGGGTGTCGGTGGCAAGGCCCCGGTCCAGGCCCTGATCAAGGAAATCACCGGCGGCGGCGGGCGTTAGGCACCCGGATTGCAGGCGCGGCCATTTTGCTATTGATAACCATTCGCAAAAACCTTGACGAGCACTCGACCTCTATCTAATAATGCGTCGCAACTGCATTTTTGGGTGTGTGATGTCGAGACCTATGAACTGTATCCATCTAAGCGCCGCATTGCTGGCGACGACGGGAACCTTATTGCTGTTGCCGTCAAGGGCTGCGGCAGAAGCTGAGGCGGCCGAGCTGACGGTTATTGCCCAGCGAAGTGGCTATGATCAGCCGGTCATAACCAGTGCCACCCGAACCGCGACGCCCTTGATCGACACGCCGCAAGCGGTCAGCATTATCAGCCATGCCGTATTGCAAGACCAGGCCATGCAGGGCATGGCCGAGGTTGTGCGCTATATGCCCGGAGTCGGCATGGCGCAGGGCGAGGGCAATCGCAATACGCCGATCATGCGCGGCATCAGCTCTACGGCCAATTTCTATGTCGATGGTGTGCGCGATGATGTCGAATATTTCCGCGACACCTATAATCTCGAACGGGTTGAGGCGCTGAAGGGGCCTAATGCCATGGTGTTTGGCCGTGGTGGCGGCGGTGGTGTGATCAACCGGGTCTCTTTGCAGCCGGACGGCACCAGTCGCGGTGCCCTAACGGTTCAGGCCGGGTCCTGGAACACCCAGCGTGTCAGCCTGGATCAGAGGCAGGTGATTTCAAATACTCTATCCGGACGGCTGGCGGCGGTTTATGAAAATGGCGAAAGTTATCGTGACGGCGTGGTCAATGAGAAGTTTGGGGTCAATCCAAGCTTGAAATTTGCGCTCAGCGACCAGACCCAGCTGGGCTTGAGCTACGAGCATTTTGCCTATGACATGGTCGCAGATCGGGGCGTGCCCGCGCTCGGTGGGCGGCCAATCTCGACAGCGCCCGGCAAGTTTTTCGGCAGTCCGACCCAAAGTCCGACTGATTTTTCCATGGATATGGCGGCCTTAACGCTCGATCACCGGTTTGCCGCCGTGACCTTGCATAGCGTCACCAATCTTGCCAGCTATGACAAGTTTTATCAGAATGTGTATCCCGGCGCGGTCAATGCCGCTGCAACCGAGGTGGCGATTCTTGCTTATAGCAACGCGACCCGCCGCCAGAACCTCTGGCATCAGACCGATCTGAGCCTTGCTGCGCGCACGGGCAGTCTTGAACACACCCTGCTGGCCGGGATTGAGCTTGGCCGCCAGGTGACGGATAATCGGCGATTGACGGGCTATTTCGGTCCGGCCGGGTCAAATGTGACCAGCAAGATGGTGTCTGTAAACCAACCCAATCAGGCCTTTTCGCTTGGTTTTCGGCCCGCCTCTACAGACGCCGATAATCATGGCGTCGCCACGACCATGGCTGGCTATGTGCAAGATCAGCTTCACCTAAGCTCGGCCGTTCAGTTGGTGGTGGGCCTGCGCTATGAGCAGTTTGAACTTCGCCTGCGCAATAACAGAACCGGCCAAGACCTGACCGCACGCGACCGGCTCTGGTCGCCAAGGCTGGGTATTGTCTATAAGCCGATCAAGGACCTGGCCGCCTATGCCAGCTATAGCCGCACCTATAGCCCAAGGGCGGGTGATCAACTCGCAGCCTTGACGCCAACCAATCGCGCCCTGGCCCCCGAGCGGTTTGAAAATCACGAACTGGGCGTAAAGTGGGACCTGCGCTCCAACCTGTCGGCAACCGCCGCGATTTATCAGCTCAAGCGCAGCAATGTCGCCGTGACCGATCCGGTCCGGCCGACAAACCTGATCCTGGTCGATGGCCAAACCAGCCGCGGGATGGAGCTTGGCATTCAGGGCGTGGTCAAGCCCGGCTGGACCCTGATCGGGGGCTATGCCTATCAGGACGGAAGGCTTGACCGCACACAATCGCCAAGCGCCAAGGCGGGCGCGCGGCTGGCCCAGTTGCCAAGGCACTCGGCCTCGCTCTGGAACCGCGTAGACCTGCCGTCTGGCTGGGGTCTTGGGCTTGGCCTCATCTATCGCGATGCCATATTCACCTCGACCGATAACAGCGTGACCTTGCCTGCTTATGTTAGGGTGGATGCCGCCGTTTATCGCAGGCTGGGCGAGCGTCTGCGCGGTCAGATCAATATCGAAAACCTGCTCGATACCGGCTATTTCGCCACGGCACACAATAACAATAATATCACGCCCGGCGCGCCTCGCAGCGTCAAGCTTTCCCTCACGGTAGAGTACTGAGCCCGCCCAAGGTGCTGATTTAGGGGTTTTCAAACGCGTGTTTTAGCGTCAAGGTCAGGTTCAAGATTGGCAATTTTTCAGGACCTGACCTCATGAAGACCCGTATCACTGAAATGTTCGGTATTGAGCGCCCCATTATGCAGGGCGGCATGCATTTTGTTGGCTTTGCTGAACTGGCCGCAGCCGTGTCTAATGCTGGCGGGCTTGGCATTATCACCGCCCTGACCCAGCGCACGCCCGAGGACCTGGCCAAGGAAATCGCCAAGTGCCGAGGCCTGACCGACAAGCCGTTTGGCGTTAATTTGACCTTCCTGCCCTCGGTCAACCAGCCGGACTATCCGGGCTATATCAAGGCCATTATCGAGGGCGGCGTAAAGATCGTCGAGACCGCTGGCAATAACCCTGTCAAATGGCTGCCGGTCCTGAAGGAAAACGGTATCAAGGTCGTGCATAAGTGCACTGCTGTGCGCCATGCGCTCAAGGCAGAGGCGATTGGCTGTGACGCGGTCAGTGTCGATGGTTTTGAGTGCGGTGGTCACCCCGGCGAAGACGATGTGCCTAATATGATCCTTCTGCCCCGCGCGGCCGAGGTGTTGAAAATTCCGTTCCTGGCGTCTGGCGGCATGGCTGATGCCAGGTCCTTGGTGGCGGCCCTGGCCATGGGCGCTGACGGCATGAATATGGGCACCCGCTTTATCGCCACCAAGGAAGCGCCCGTGCATGAGAATGTGAAACAGGCGATTGTGGCCGCTTCAGAGCTGGATACCCGCCTGGTCATGCGTCCCTTGCGCAATACAGAGCGCGTCTTGAACAATGCCGGGGTGGAAAAGCTGCTGGCCAAGGAAAAGGCACTTGGGGCCAATATCAAGTTTGAGGACATTATTGAGGAAGTGGCCGGGGTCTATCCGCGCATCATGCTCAATGGTGAAATGGATGCCGGGGCCTGGTCCTGCGGCATGGTTGCGGGCCTGATCCATGACATCCCCACCTGTCAGGACCTCTTGGACCGGATCATGACCGAGGCCACCCAGATCATCCGCGCCCGGCTCGAAGGCATGCTGGCCGCCTAGGTGTCTGCTTATTGCGGCGAAGCCGGAGGGGGGCAGGGGCAAGGCTGGTGCTGGCCCCCTCCCCCTCCGCCGTCTTCCCCGCGAAGGCGGGGATCCAGATGATGGATCACAGGCCTGGGCAAACGGTCTGGGTCCCCGCCTACGCGGGGAAGGCGGAAGGGGGCTGGGACCTAGCACTCAAGGTCCTGTTGATGGCATCAGATCAAACGCCATCAGCAAGGTTCTTTGGGTCTTGGAAAAATTATCGTCAGACAGAAGATATATCCGCAAGGCCCCGCTTGCGGCCTTGGTCACGGCAATACCTTCGAAGTTATCAGTACTGAGCGGCGGGGCCAGACTCAAGGTCTGAACCGGCTTGGGCGCGGGGCCAGCCGGATCAGCAACCACGCTCAGCACAATGCGCGAGCCTTGGGCCGGGTTCCAGCTGTGGTGCAGGATGAATAACTGGCCGTCCGGCCCTTCGCGCAGGCCAGACAGGCGATAACCTTGCGGTGGCATGGGCAGGTTCGGATAGGCCTTACAAACGGTCTTGATATGGCAAAGCCAGATACGGCCAGCCTCTGCCCCGACCCAATAGGCATCAAGCCCCTGTGACGGGGCCAGCGACAAGCCCTCCATCCCATCATTGGGCGGCATAGCGACGTCTGGCATGGGTAAGGGCTGCGCCGCGCCGCCTGCGGCTGGATAGAGCCAGATGCGGTGATCATGCTCAAAACTGACCATCAGATCGCCATTGGGCCAAAGGGCCAGACCCTCGGCATCGGCGGCAAACTTGTTGGGCAGGACCTTGCCGTCCTGGCCTAGAAGCGGGCTAATCTGGCCTAGGCCTAGGCCAGAGAGCTGGCCGTCTGGTGCGGTAATGATCTGGGCGCGCAACAGTTCGCCCTCATCGCTGATCGCGCTCAAACCGCCCTTGGCATCAATGACCATATCCGATAAGCCGCCCAGCCTTTGGCTGCCCTGGCTGGTGAGGGCCAGTCCGCCGGCATAGATAAAGGCCCCGACCTGGGTCTGGCCCGGCGTTTGCGGGTTAAGCTGGACGGGCTGAGTGCTGATCGTGATCGCGCTAGGGCCATCGGACCGCGCCTGTGCCGTGCAAGCACCAAGCCATGCGACTAAAGCCAGACACGCCCAACGCATTGGCATTAACCCACCGCCTCGCGCACCGCCTTAAAGCTGGTCTTGGCTGTGCCTTTCAAGGCGGGCGGGCCTTGGGTGGTCAGGGGCTGGGCCAAAAGATTAGCCCGTTTGGCGACGCGCCGAGGCTCTTCTTCAAACAGGCTGGCCAATTGCTCGGTCATGGCCCCGCCCAATTGCTCGACATCGACAATGGTCACGGCGCGGCGATAATAGCGGGTGACGTCATGGCCAATCCCAATCGCGATCAACTCGACCGGCGAGGCGGTCTCGATCTCGCTGATCACTTGGCGCAGGTGCCGCTCCAGATAATGGCCCGAATTGACCGACAAGGTGGAATCATCGACCGGCGCACCGTCCGAGATCACCATCAAGATCTTGCGCGCCTCTGGCCGTCCGATAATCCTTTGGTGCGCCCAGATCAGGGCCTCGCCATCAATGTTTTCTTTCAGCAAGCCCTCGCGCATCATCAGGCCCAGATTGCGCCTCGCCCGCCGATAGGGGGCGTCGGCATTCTTATAGATGATGTGGCGCAAATCATTCAGACGGCCCGGCGTGGCGGGTTTGCCCGACCGGATCCACTCATCGCGGGCCGAGCCGCCCTTCCAGGCGCGGGTGGTAAAGCCCAAGATCTCGACCTTGACGCCGCAACGCTCTAGGGTTCGGGCCAGAATATCAGCGCAGACGGCAGCGACCATGATCGGGCGTCCGCGCATCGAGCCAGAATTATCGATCAAGAGCGTCACGCAGGTATCGCGAAACTCTGTGTCTTCTTCCTGTTTGAAAGACAAGGGCGCGGTTGGGTCAATAATTACCCGCGTCAGGCGCGCCACATCCAGCATGCCCTCTTCCAGATCAAACGACCAGGACCGGTTCTGCTGCGCCATCAACCGCCTTTGCAGCCGGTTGGCCAGGCGCGAGACCACGCTGGAAAGATTGGCCAATTGCTGGTCCAGATAGGCGCGAAGCCGGGTCAGTTCCTCGGCATCACACAGATCGTCGGCATCAACGGTTTCGTCAAAGGCAGCGGTAAAGATCTTGTAGGCCGCCTCGCGCCCACCCGGATCCTTGGCCTCTGGCCTTGCTGGCTTGGCCCCGTCTCCCATATCGGGAGACTCGTCGCTCATTTCGGTTTCGCCGTCGTCCTCGGTCTGGCTCTGTTCGTCGCCGGGCTGGCCGTCGGTTTCGGAGCTATCGCTCTCCTCCATCGAGGCTGCGTCCTGGCTCTCGCCCTGACCCTCGCCGTCATCGCCCTGATCGTCCGGGGTTTCTTGCTGGTCATTGGACTCGTCTTCATTGGGTTCAGAGGCATTGGCCTCGTCCTCATCGCCCATATCCAGATCGCGCAGGATTTCGCGGGTAATCTTGCCAAAGGCGGCCTGGTCATCAATCGCCTTGGCCAGACGGTCCAGATCGGCCCCGGCCTTGGCCTCAATATCGGCGCGCATCATAGCGACAATGGCCCGGGCGGCGGGCGGCGGTGCATCCCCGGTCAGGCGCTCGCGCACCATCAGGGCAATCACGTCCGGAATGGGGACAGCGGCGCGGTCTTCCATCCGGGCAAGGCCCTTGCGCTCAATCGCGGCGTCCAGGACCACGTTCAAATTGTCGCGCACGCCCAAAAGGGCATTGGCCCCAATCGCCTCGATCCTGGCCTGTTCCACCGCCTCGAATATGGCTGCAGCGGGCGGGGCTGTGGGGCGCAGGCGGGCATGGGCGCTGGCATCATGGTGCGACAGGCGAAGCGCCATCTGGTCGGCCAGACCTCGCAGGCGCGCCGCCTCTAGCGGCGGCAGGTCGCGCGGCGGGTGGGGAAGGATCAGCTTATTGCCGACAAGGCTTGGCCCATCGCCGGAAAACACCACGTCAAGATCAGACATTTCCGCCAAGGACCGGGCCGCATTGGCCAGGGCACGCTTGAAGGGCTCGACGGGGGATTCAGGTTTGTTCGCCATGACCGTCAACATAGGCCGCTATGATGGGGACGAAAAGCGTTTCAGCTCAATCCAGCCCGGCCAATGGCGTAAAATCTTTGCGCCCTCTGGCTTAGAAGCTCTGCGGGCGACAGCACCATCAGGGCGGCAAGCTCCTGTTCCAGCGCATCGCCAACCGCTTGCATAGCAGCCTGGGGGTCAGAATGGGCCCCGCCAGCGGGCTCTTCAATGATCCGGTCGACGATTTTAAGGCCCAACAGGTCCTGGGCGGTGATCTTCATGGCCTCGGCGGCATCCTTGGCCTTGGAGCCATCACGCCACAGGATTGAGGCGCAGCCTTCTGGCGAGATCACCGAATAGATGGAGTGTTCCAAGATCAGGACCCGGTTGGCACCGGCCAGGGCAATCGCGCCGCCCGATCCGCCTTCGCCGGTCACGGTTGCAACCATGGGCACTTTCAGGGTCAGGCCGCGCTCGGTCGAGCGGGCAATGGCCTCAGCCTGACCGCGCTCTTCGGCGCCAATGCCCGGATAGGCACCCGCCGTATCAACAAAGGTAATGACCGGCAGGTTGAAACGCTCGGCAAGATCCATCAGCCGCACGGCCTTGCGATAGCCCTCAGGCCGGGCCATGCCAAAATTATGCTTTAGCCGGGTGGTGGTGTCGTGACCCTTTTCATGGCCCATGACCACGACCGGAATGCCGCGAAACCGCCCAAGCCCGCCGATAATCGCCTGATCATCGGCAAAACAGCGGTCGCCGCGCAATTCAACAAACTCTTCAATCAGGGCGGCGGCATAATCGATGAAATGCGGTCTTTGCGGGTGCCGCGCAACTTGAGTCTTTTGCCAAGGGTCCAGCCGGGCATAAGATTCGCGCCTTAGAACATCGACTCGAGCGCGTAAGGCCGCCATCTCGCCATCAAAGGCCCCGACACCGGCCGTATCGGAGAGTTTGCTCAACTCTTCGATCTTGGTCTCAAGCTCAGCGATCGGACGTTCGAATTCGAGATAATGCGTAGCCATGCTGCTCTGTAAATCGCCTCGTTTCAGACCGCGCAAACTAGGCCGGTTCCGGCATAATCACAAGAGCAGGCTACGGATACGCATTTTGCCTAGGCCGCAAAGCCTAGCCGCCCTAGAATCCATAGACCTCGGCTAGGTGCGGATCCTTTGTTGCAATCTGGCGGGCGCAGTCGACTAAGACCTTGGCCTGTTTCCAGGTGGCATCATCCTGCATCTTGCCGTCAATCATGGCCACGCCGCTGCCATCGGGCATGGCAGCGAGGATTTTTTGCGCAAAGGCGACCTCGCCGGGATCGGGGCTGAACACCTTTTTGGCGACCGCGATCTGGTCGGGATGCAGGGTCCAGGCTCCGGCGCAGCCCATCAAGAAGGCATTACGAAACTGCTGCTCGCAGGCCTCCAGATCGGCAATATCGCCAAACGGGCCATAAAACGCCTTCAGGCCATAGGCGGCCGTCGCATCGACCATCTTGGCCATGGTATAGTGCCAAAGATCCTGTTGCACGGCGGCGCGGGCGCTGCCATCGGCCTTGGGATCCTCTATGACGCGGTAATAGGGATGCCCGCCGCCAACGCGGGTGGTCTTCATGCCGCGCGAGGCGGCGAGATCGGCGGGGCCCAGGCTTATGCCCTGCATGCGCGGGCTGGCGGCGCAAATGGCTTCGATATTATTGACCCCCTCAGCCGTTTCCAAAATCGCGTGCAACTGGATTGGCTTTGTCAGACCATGGCGCGCTTCGAGCACGGCCAAGAGCTGGTCCATAAAATGAATATCCCAAGGCCCCTCGACCTTGGGCACCATCATGACATCAAGCCGATCACCGACCCCGGCCACGATCTCGGTGACATCATCCATCAGCCAAGGCGAGTTGAGGCAATTGATCCGCGTCCAGAGCCCAACCCCCATGGCGGCAAAATCGGTGGCATTGGCCATTTCGATAAAGCCATGCCGGGCTGCGGTCTTGGCATCGGCGGGAATGGCGTCTTCCAGATTGCCCAAGATCACATCGACCGTGGCGGCGATCTGGCCGACCTTGGCCCGGACCTTTTCCAGGTGCGGCGGTACAAAATGGATCATGCGCTCGACTCTGGGCGGAATCTCGCGCAGGGGCGCAGGTGCGCCGATCGACAGGGGCTTGAAATAATTGCGCGGGGTTTTCATGGGCAGGGCCTCTTGATCGGTTGAACCTGTTTTGGCTGAGGCCGGGGCAGGGGTCAAGATGTCCGGACAAACTGGCGCTTAAAGCCCCTTGGTTCGGGTCCGCGACAGGGGGTGGCTGGTCTCCACCACCTGGCGCAAACGCCCCTCTGTGACATGGGTATAGATCTGGGTAGTGGTAATATCGACGTGACCGAGCAGTTTTTGCACGGTGCGCAGGTCGGCCCCGCCCTCGAGCAGGTGGGTAGCAAAGGCGTGGCGCAGGACATGGGGGCTGACCTGGGCTGGATCAATTCCGGCCGCTAGGGCGCAGGCATCGAGCATCTGGCCAAATCGCCGCCGTGTCAGGAATCCGCCCGCACTGCGCGAGGGAAACAGCCAGGGACTGTCCTTGGTGCCCTTGGCAAAAAAGGCCCGGCGATGTGGCAAATAGGCCTTGATCGCCTCGCGCGCCGGGGCATTGAGCGGGGCCAGCCTTTCCTTGCCGCCCTTGCCCTTGACGATCAAAAACGCCGGGTCGCGCGCCACGGCAGCCAGGGTCAGGGCCAAGAGCTCAGACACACGCAGGCCAGAAGCGTATAAGAGCTCGATCATACAGCCAAGCCTTAGCCCGGCCTCGCCCCTGCCGACCTCGACCAGGGGCGCAGCCGCGATCAGACGCTCGACATCCGCCCGCGCCAGCACCTTGGGCAGGGGCCGCCCGCGCTTGGGCGCGTCCACCCGGCGGGCGGGATCGTCTTCGCGCCAGCCCTCGCCGAGCACGAACCGGTAAAACTGGCGCAAGGCAGACCGGCGGCGGGCCGCTGTGGCCGGAGACGCGCCTTGCGCGCCCAAATGCGAAAAATACGCCTCTATGTCTTCCGGCGCGGCACTGCCCAGGTCGGTTTTGCGGGCGGTCAGGAAGCCTTGGGCATCGCTAAGGTCACGACCATAGGCGGCCAGGGTGTTTTTCGCCGCCGAACGCTCGACTGCCATCATTTCCAAAAAGGCCTCAAGCCAACCTGCGGCACTCATAGATTGGACGATGAAGGCTTGGGTTTGGGCTTGGCTACGGGTTTGGGCTTTGGCTTGGCAGCCGCTGGGGCTGGGGCTGGGGGTTTTGTTGGGGCGGCCGCAACTGTGGCAAAGCCTTGGGAAAGGACAATCCCCTCCATGGCCAACGCCGTCGCAACTCGTCCAAGCCCTGCCAGACCAAGCCCGCGCACCAACCGCACGCGATCATTCAACTTGGGTCCCTGGGTGCCATTCGTGCCCAGTATGGCGAGCGCGGATAAGATGGTTTCGGCCTTGAGCTGTTCGCTCGTCGCAAGATCAAGCGCAAACCATAAAGCGGCCGGGGCCTCCAGCTTACCCGTATCCAACCGCGCCAACTGGCTGCGAACCGGAGCGTCAATATGGGCGGTCAAGGCGGCGGTGATCAGGGCGGCGCTCTGGCGGCGCGGCAATAGGCCGGTGTTGGGCAGGGTCTGTGTCGCCGCAGTCAGCCGGGCCAAGACGCCTTGGCGTTCAGGATCATTTGGCCCTTTTGCCAGGGTCAGC
>JBIIZD010000118.1:0-6524 GCA_044346445.1 Caulobacteraceae bacterium | reverse complement strand
ACGGCCATAGGTAATATGGCTATGGTCATAAAGCGCGTCTGAGTCCTTCACCAAGACGGTAGAGCCGCGCTGGATAGCGGGATTGACGGTCTTGACCAAGGCCATGGGCACGGCCTGATCATGCAAAAGCCGGGTTTGCTGGCTCGGGCGTTTGGTCATGTCAGGCGGCTCCAGTGACCACAGGCAGGTCTTCGCGCCCGCCCCATTCGCTCCAGGATCCGTCATAGACCGCTGTGCGCCAGTGGCCCAGCCTGGCAAGGCCCATAGCCAGGATCGAGGCGGTTATGCCAGAGCCGCAAGTCGTGACCACAGGCCGTGACAGATCAATCCCAGCCTTGATAAACGCTTCTTTCAGCTTGTCCGCAGGCAGGAATGTGCCGTCAGCCGCGCTCAAGGTCCCGGCTGGCAGATTGAAAGCGCCGGGCATGTGGCCACCTCTTAGGCCTGCGCGAGGCTCGGGCACCTCACCGGTAAACCGGCCCGCCGGGCGCGCATCGAGCAATTGCTCGCGGCCATTGCCAAGCGCGCGCATGACCTGGCCCGCATCACGGACCAGATCGCTATTGAGCCTTGCGGTAAAGTGACGATCGCGGGGCGGCGGCGGCATGTCCTGGGTCGGGCGACCCTCAGCCAGCCATTTGGGCAGGCCGCCATCGAGCACCACCACATCCTCATGCCCCATCAGGCGCAGGGTCCACCAGACCCTGGGCGCGGAAAACACGCCTTGGGAATCATAGACCACCACCCGATAACCATCGCCAATGCCCATTTTTCGCATACGCGACGAAAATTTTTCCGGCGAGGGGGCCATGTGAGGCAGGGGACTGTCTGTGTCTGAAATCTCGTCAATATCGAAAAAGACCGCGCCGGGTATGTGGCATTCTTCGTATTCGGCGCGAGGATTGCGCGGCGAGCCGGGCATGAACCAGCTGGCATCGACAATGCGCACGTCGGGCGCGCTCAAGTGTTCAAACAACCAGTCAGTCGAAACCAGAGGATCTTGGGTCATGACACCATCAAAGCCAGGAGGGAACCGGCAGGCCGCGTTCGGTTAAGAACACTGGATTAAACAATTTAGACTGATAACGCGACCCATGATCGCAAAGAATGGTCACAATCGTCTTGCCCGGTCCCAGGTCGCGCGCAAGGCGTACAGCGCCGGCCAGATTCATGCCCGCCGAACCGCCAAGGCACAGGCCTTCGTGCTGGACCAGATCAAACACCAGAGCCAGCGCCTCAGCATCGGGGATCTGATAGGCATAATCGACGCTAAGGCCTTCAAGATTGGCGGTAATCCGGCCCTGACCAATGCCTTCGGTAATGGAGGTGCCTTCGGACTTCAATTCGCCGCTCGTGAACCAGCTATAGAGGCTGGCCCCAAAGGGATCGGCAAGCCCTATGGCAATGTTTGGATTGCGTTCGCGCAGGGCCATGGCTGTGCCCGCAAGCGTACCGCCCGTGCCCACGGCACTGACAAAGCCGTCAATCTTGCCGCCGGTCTGGTCCCAGATTTCGGGGCCTGTGGTCTCAAAATGCGCCAGCCGATTGGCCAGATTATCAAACTGGTTGGCCCAGATCACGCCATTAGGCTCGCTGGCGGCGCGTTCCTCGGCTAACCGCCCCGAATAGCGGACATAATTGTCTGGGTTGGCATAGGGCACGGCATCGACCTCGATCAATTCGGCCCCCATCAGGCGGATGGCGTCCTTTTTCTCCTGGCTCTGGGTGCGGGGAATCACAATGGCGCAGCGATAGCCAAGGGCCGCCGCGACCATGGCCAGGCCAATGCCGGTATTGCCCGCCGTGCCCTCGACAATCAGGCCGCCGGGCCGAAGCAAGCCGCGCTTTTCAGCGTCACGGATGATATAGAGCGCGGCGCGATCCTTGACCGACTGGCCCGGATTCATAAACTCCGCCTTGCCCCAGATATCACAGCCCGTGGCGGCGCTGATGCGGTTCAGCCGGATCAGGGGCGTATTGCCAATCGCATCGACAACACTGTTCACTCGGATCATGGATCAAGGCCCTTATAGGTCGCTATAACGAAGGCTTGACCTAAACCTGCCCGCTTCGCAAGAGACGGCATGATCCAGACCGCCGATCTTACCGTAGCCTATCGGTAAGGCCCATATCCTTAGTCCCTAGGAGCAGCTCATGTCGCAAATTGCAAGGCCCTCTGTGCCAAACGACGGCGTGGCCTGGGTGACGGGGGCCAGTTCCGGTATTGGCCTGGCCCTGACCCGGCGTCTGGTGTCCCAGGGCTGGCGCGTGGCGGTCACGGCGCGGCGGGCCGAGGCGCTGGAGGCCCTGGCCGCAGAATCGCCGGGCCAGATCGCCGTGTTTGCAGCCGATGTTTCCAATACAGAGGCCATGGCCGCCGCAGCAAACGCAATTGAGGCCCAGTTTGGCCCGATTGCCCTGGCTGTGCTGAATGCCGGGGTTTATCTGCCGGTCGATTCGCGAAGGCCTGATCCGGCCCTGTTTCGCCAGACCTTTGAGGTCAATCTGATGGGCGTGGCCAATGCCCTGGCCCCCCTTGTTCCCGCCATGTTGGCACGCGGTCAGGGCCAGATCCTGATTGTCAGCTCAGCCACGGGCTTTGGCGGCATGCCGACGGCTGCGGCCTATGGCGCGTCCAAGGCGGCCTTGATCAATATGGCCGAGACCTTGCGCATCGAGCTTGATCCGCTCGGGGTCCGGGTTCAGGTCGCCACGCCCGGCTTTGTTGAAACCCCGGCCCAGGACGATAATGGCTTTCCAAAGCCTTTCATGATCAGCCCAGAGCGCGCCGCCCGCTATATGACCGACGGTATGGCCACTAAGTCGGTCGAGATTAGTTTTCCGCGCCGGTTTACCTGGATGCTCAAGGCGCTTTATGCCCTGCCAAGCGCGGTCTATATCCCCATGGTGCGCAAACAGACCGGTTGGAACGGCCCCAATCCAGACTGGCCAAAATAAAAGGACAAGCGAGATGGAATATCTTCACACCATGGTTCGGGTCAGCGACCTTGAGGCCTCGCTGGATTTTTATTGCAACAAGCTGGGTCTGGTCGAGATCGCCCGTTATGACAATGAGGCTGGCCGCTTTACCCTGGTATTTCTGTGCGCCACAGGAGACGTCGAAAAGGCCAAGGCCAATCGCTCGCCCAGTATTGAACTGACCTATAATTGGGACCCCGAGGCCTATACGGGCGGCCGCAATTTTGGCCATATGGCGTTTGAGGTCGAGGATATCTATGCGCTTTGCCAAAAACTGATCGATGGCGGCGTGACCCTCAACCGCCCACCGCGCGACGGCCGCATGGCTTTTGTCCGCTCGCCCGACGGCATATCCTTCGAGCTCTTGCAAAAAGGCACAGCCAAGCCCGCAGCCGAGCCCTGGGCCTCGCTGCCCAATATCGGGGTCTGGTAGGGTAGGCTTTAAGCTTGACTTGAAATCCCTGGCTCCCCGGGCAGGACTCGAACCTGCGACAAGTCGGTTAACAGCCGACTGCTCTACCAACTGAGCTACCGGGGATCAGCAAACGCTGCGGGAACGGGCATATACGATGGGTGTTTTGTTCGCGCAAGCGCTGTGTCGCATGAAGTGCCACAAAATTTCGCGGCGAGCCTGTAGGGCGCAAAACCTAGAAAGGGATGGAGGCCTGGTCGAGATTCGAACTCGAGTACACGGCTTTGCAGGCCGCTGCGTAACCACTCCGCCACCAGGCCATCCGGTGCAGGCGCAGCAAGGTGCTGCGGGCGGAGGCCGTTGGCTATCAGATGCGGACCGCCGGAGCAATGGCTTGTAAGGCTCTGATTGCCTTTCCTGTCGCCTGCGACCTATAAGCAGGTTTTACAATGTCCGCGCTTGCTTCAAAATGGCGCTTTCGACCAAGGCATGGATCTGATGAGCTTTGATTTTACCGCAGCCCGCTTGACCATGGTGGAGAGCCAGGTCCGCACCAGCGATGTTACCGATACCGATTTGCAGGACGCTATGCGCAGTGTCGCGCGCGAAAGCTTCTGTCCGGCGGGGCGCGAGCATCTTGCCTATGTGGAAACCCAGATTGAATACGCGCCGGGCCAATATCTGATGGCCCCGCGCGACATTGCCAAGATTTTGCAATTGCTCAAGGCGCGGTCTGGCGAAAAGGCCTTGGCTATAGCCGCGCCCTATGCGGCGGCCGTGCTTCGGCAAATGGGTCTGGAGGTCGTCGAACAGACGGCCGATGCGCCGGTAGCGGCTGGAGGGTTTGACGTGATCGTGTCTGAGGGTGCGGTCAGCCAGGTGCCCGCCGCCTGGCTTGCTGGTCTCAATGCCCAGGGCCGGATGGGCCTTGTGGAGCGCAAGGGACCGGTCGGCAAGGCCAATATTCATGTGCGTTCCGACGATGGATTTGCTGCGCGCGATGGATTTGATGCCGCGCCGCACTATCTGCCCGGTTTCGAGCCAAGGCCTGCCTTTAGCTTCTAGGGCGGAGTGGCAGGGATTTATTATTTGGCGCGGATGTGAACAAACCTTAATTCGCATATTGCACGAACTGGCGCTATTGCAGGTTTAGACACCGGAGCGATCAAGGGGATCGGTCCTTTACAGGTTTAGGGAAGAGACAGATGCGCAACCTTTATCGTCAAACGGTCCTGGCCGCTGCCAGCGCGGCAGTCTTGATGGTTGGCATGGTGGGGTCCGCTTATGCTGAGACCCTGCCGGAGGCGATAGCCATGGCTTATCAGTCCAATCCAACGCTTTTGTCACAACGCGCTCAGCTTCGCGCGCAAGAAGAAGCCTATGAACAGGCGCGGGGCGGAGCGCGTCCCAGCCTCAGCCTAGGCGGTACCAGCCGCTATAATGACCCACAAGGCGGTTCAATCGGTACCTATTCGACCAATTCGGCTAATCTCACGGCGTCACAGGCCATTTATACGGGCGGGCGCACCGCCGGGGCAATGCGCGTTGCCGAGGCCCAGGTGCTGGCCGCCCGTCAGGGCTTGCGCCGCGTCGAGGCCAGTGTGATGCAAACGGTCATCCAGGCCTATATTGATGTGCGCCGCGACAGCGCAAGCCTCAATATTCGTCGGGAAAATGTCGCCGTGCTCAAGCGCCAGCTCGATGAGGCCAAGGCCCGGTTTGATGTAGGCGAGATTACCAAGACCGATGTCAATCAGGCTCTAGCCCGTTATGCCGGGGCCAAGGCCCTATTGGCTGCCGCAGAAGCCCAGCTGGCCGCTAGCCGCGCTGCCTATACGGCCAATATCGGTCAGGCACCGGGCGATTTGGCCCCTGAACCGGCTATGACCCAGCTACCGGCAAGCGTGGACCTGGCCTTCAATACCGCCGAGCGCAATAGCCCGGTCCTGTTGCAAGCCGACTATACCGAACAAGCCTCCAATGCGCGGGTCGCCGCCGCTCGGGCCGAGCGGATGCCAAACTTGTCGGTGCAGGCTCAGCTGGCCTTTACCGACCAAAGCCAGGTTCTGAGCCAAGCCTCTGGCCTTGGCTCTGGCTCTGGCCATTATGACCGCGATTTTACCGCCGCCGCTGTCCTGACCCAGCCCTTGCTGGCCGGCGGGGTGATCAATTCGCGGGTTCGTCAAGCGGTCGAACTCAATACCAGCGACAGGCTACAACTGGATTTTGCGCGCCGGTCGGTGGTGCAGGCCGTGTCCCAGGCCTGGGCGCAGCTTTTAGCGACACGCAGCAGCATCTTGGCCAATGAAGAACAGGTCCGGGCGACCCAGATTGCTTTTGAGGGCACCAAACAGGAAAATCAGGTCGGCCTGAGGACGACCTTGGACGTGTTGAACGCCGAGCAAGAGCTGCGCAATGCCGAACTGGCCCTGGTCAATGCTAGGCGCGATTCGTATCTGGCGGGCGCCCAGTTGCTCAATGCCATGGGGGCGCTAGAGATTCGCACGCTCAATACATCGGTCGCGCCCTATGACGACAAATCCAGGTTCAACCGTCGCAAAAATGGACTGTCTTTCACCCCTTGGGACCGAATCGTTGAGACGGTTGATGGCATTGGCGGCTCGAAAATCCAGCAAAGAGAGGTGTTGCCTGACGCGCCAATTGCAGTAAATCGTCCTTAATAAGCATTTGTTGGGATTTTTTTTGTAGATAAGCCCGTGCAAGTGCATCTTGGAATTTGCACCAGCGATTCAAAGCGCCTAGCCTAGGTAGTACGAATTGCTATTTTTTTGAGACGGTGAGCAGGGCCATGTCTGAAACCAGCGCGCAAGAGCCGAGCATGGAGGAAATTCTAGCCTCCATTCGTCGTATCATTTCTGACGATGGGAGCGAGTCCGCGCCTTCACCGGCAAGTCAGGCGCATGCGGGCGCGGATGAGGACGATGTTCTGGAATTGAATATTCCGGCCATGACCCCTCAAGCCGGGGCTGCCATGGCGATGGAATCCGAAGACGAGGATGATGATCTAAAGACCTTTGCGTTTGGCCTTGATGATGATCTGGAGGTTGCGGTTGAGCCGCCTGTCATCGCGCCGCCCGTCGATGTTCAGGATGCCTTGGTGAGTTCGGTCGCA
>JBIIZD010000007.1:0-39716 GCA_044346445.1 Caulobacteraceae bacterium | reverse complement strand
TTATATTCGGCGGATGCGACGGCGGTCGCTTACAGCCTGTGAGCGTAGCCAGGCCCGTGGTAATAACCAGGGCGCTGACTAGGGCGGGATGGGGCTTGACCATGGCAGGCTTGTCCCTTCGCTTTACCTAGTGAGCGACCAGCAGGACCTTGGCGTCCTTATCAGACAAGACGGCGCGACTGACGCCGCCAAGCACAAATTCCTGAAGCCGGTTATGTCCATACAAGCCCATGATGACGAGATCGGCCCCCATGGCCATGGCCTCCTGATCCAGCACGACTTCTGGCTCAAGGTCTTTTTGCGAATGGACCGCGACATTATGATCGATCTGATGGCGGTGCAGATGTTGGCGCAGGGCATGGGTCTTGTCCTCACCAACACACACCACGCGCACATGGCCGGCCAGATGGACCAGCGGCATGGCCCCGCGCAGGGCGTTGGCGCTTTCGCGGCTGTCATTCCAGGCCAGCAGGATGTTTTGGCCCAGGGCCTTGATCGGCTGGGTTCCGGGTACCAGCAGCACCGGTCCACCAGTTCCCGTCGCCAGTCCCGCCGGGGTCAGGCCAAGGTGCGGCATTCCGGCCTTTGGAAACTCGACCAGATCGCATAGCCGCGCCCTTGCATACAGCAGTTCAGGTCGGCCAAGCTCTAGCTCTGCCCATTCGCCGGTAAGGTCGCCGGCCGATACGGCGGCGTCAAATTGCAGTTTGGCCTGTTGGCTGGCGATCATTTGCTTTGCGCCATGGTCATCGGCCAGTTTCTGGATGACGTCAGATGGCACATAGGCACCAAAATCTGCGCCAATATAGGGATAGACAAAGGCTTGGCTCAAAAAGGCCCCGACCAGACTGGCCTTTGACGCCTTGGCGACCAGGATGGCTGCGGACAGGCAGGCCTGATCGGCGTCGTGATTATCCAGAATTACCATTATATCGCGATAGGCCATGATCTTGATCCTTTTGCCGAGGTCAGATCATGACTGGGTTTTCTGTTCCAATGCCTTGACCTTGATCAAGGCGGCGCTGAACAGCCGGGTTCAGGGTCGGTGGCACATAGTCGTTGCCTTGGAGCCGATGCCATGTCTCGTAAGCTAATTGCCGGTCTTTTGATGGTCGCCTTGCTAGGCGAGGCACCCATTGCCCTGTCACAGGAGCGAGATCATCGCCCGCCGCCAGGCATGCAGGGCCCGCCCCATGACCGTGACTATGGTCGGCCAGGTGGCCGCTGGGACGGTCCTCCACCGCGTGGATGGGATCACAGGCGCTGGCAGAACCGTCAAAGCTATCTGCGCAACCATCCTGATCGGCGCGATGACCATTCCGACGCCGTCATTACCGGCATGCTCGGCTTTGCCCTTGGTGCGGCCATAGCCGGATCGCAGGACGACCAGCGATACGCCCGAAGCCAGATGAGTAACCGGCGTTGGATGAACTATTGCTCACGCCGGTATCGCTCATTTGACCGCCGTTCAGGCACCTATCTGGCAAATGATGGTCTGCGCTATTATTGTCGCATGCCCTAGAATCTGGCCCTAGAATCTGGCCCTAACACCCACAAACGCCCCGCGCCCAGCCGTGCCATAATCGGCCAGGGTCTGGTAGTGTCGGTCGAGCAGGTTCTCGATCCGGCCATAGAGGTCGATCTTGTCGTTTATCGGCAGGCTGGCGCGGATATCTAAGAGGCTATAGCCCTTCAGGCGCACCCTGTTGGCATTATCGTCATAACTGTCGCCCACCGTCTGGATGGCCAAGCTGGTATTGAGCTTTATCGGCCAAGTATAGCTGGCTTCAAGCGCGCCCATGCGATTGGCCCGGCGCGGCAGGCGGTGGCCAAAATCATCACCCGGCGAGCGGTTTTCCGCCGTCATGGCGGTATAATTGGCCGTAAGGCTCAGGTTCTGAGTGACGGAAAAGTCTGCGCTGAGTTCTAGGCCGCGGCTCAAGGCCTTGACGGTATTGGCATAGAGGCCAAAGGGGCGGGTGTCACAGACGGCGGCTTGGCAACTGACAAAATCGATCTGGTTGCGGGTCTGGCGGCTAAACACGGTCGCCGAGACGATCAGTCGACGATCCAACAGGCCCTTCTCCAGGCCAATATCCCAGCCCTTGGCGCGCTCTGGTGTTAGCTGGGTTGCGCCATAATCGCCATAGAGCTGATAGAGCGACGGTACCTTGAATCCCTCGCCGTAATTGGCGCGCAGGGTGGTCGCTTGGCCGGGCAGGGTATAGGTCGCGCCGGTCTGCACCGTGGTTGCGCCGCCAAAGCTTTGATGCTCTTCGTGCCGCGTTCCGGCCGTTAGGACCAGCCCCACCAAGGGGTGTGCCTCGATCTGGCCATAGACACTGTCTTGGCGCACAGCATGGCGTTCTGGATTGGGGCTTGGATCATATTCCGAGGGGGCCGCGTCGCGAAACCATGAGCGTTGGCTTGCTGCGCCATAAACGGCCTGCCATTTGGGGTTGATCAACCATGAGCCCTGGTATTGCAGCACCGAATTGACGCCTCTGGCATAAAAGGTCTTGGCCACGCTCAAGCTCGGGTCATAATTGGCCCGGTCGGTACGGGTATAGGATAGGCCCAGCCGGTTGGTCAGGGCACCATCGCCCAGGGTATGCAAAAGGCCCAGATAGCCAATCAGGTCGCGGGTTCGGCCATATTCAGGCGTGTCGCCAAACTCATAGGCGGGCGGTGAATAGCCATCAAAGCTGGTCTTACCGCGCATAACGGCGGCGCGCACATCGAGACTCAAGCTTTCGCTCAAGTTCAGGTCCAGGCGGCCGCTGGCCGAGGTGTTGCGATAGCCGTCGCTTTCCTTGCCACCCTTGGCCTTGGCAAAGGCCGACACGCCGTTGGTTACGAAGCTGGACGCCGACACCCTAAGCCCGCCCCAGTCGCCGCCTAGCCCGATCGCGCCGCGCCCAAGCACTGTTGCGCGTGAGCCGGCCTCTAAACTGGCCTGACCAGACAGGCCACGGCTTGGCCGAGCTGTCAGAATATTGACCACACCGCCAATCGCCTGGCTGCCCCAAAGGGTTGACTGGGGGCCGCGCAAAATCTCGATCCGCTCAAGGTCTGCGGCCAGCAGATTGGCGAAATTATAGCCGCCACCGATCATGGAAGGGTCGTTGAGCTGGACACCGTCGATCAGCACCAGGGTCTGTTCGGTCTCGGCGCCGCGTATCCGGACCTGGGTTGCGCTGCCTTGGCTGCCATTGCGGGTGACGCTAATGCCAGGACTGCGCGACAGCACGTCCGAGACGATAACCGCCTGAACCTGTTCTAGCTGGCTGGCGGTAATAAGGGTGGTGGAGACTGCCACCTCGGCACGCCTTTGCGGGGAACGGGTTGCAGTGACGATCAAGTCGTCGTCAACGACCGGGCCAAGGCCGGTATCGGCATGAGCAAGGTTTGGCCTGCCGCCGAGTGACAGGCAGGCAAGCAGAGCCGCGCAAGCGGTTAGGCTAGATTTCAGGCGCAATACGAGTCCTCCTCAAGCGCGACATATCCAGCATTGGATCGGGACAGCCCGTTCCAACGCCAACCATATCGCCGCTCGGGAAAGACCCGTTCGCTCAGCGCACCCCGGCTGATCGAAGGACGACCGCGACAGGCAGGTCTCCTGGCTCGCGGGTCATAGCCGGTGCGTGTCGCCTTCCCAGATCACCGATCCAGTGGCCTATGACACGCGGGCTCGCCGCTTACAGTTGCGGGGGCAGCCCGGGTCTTACACCCGAGTTCCCTTTTCATCCTCTCGCGAGGAACCTGACGCAGGCGCGAGCTTAGGCGGGATGGCAGGCCGGGTCAAGCCTTGGTTGGGGGGTGTCAATCTCGCCAAAACATGCTCAAACTGCGGCACAGACCATCGGCTTTGGGGAAACAATATGCTGTTGCTGATCGCAGGACTGGTGATGTTTCTAGGTTGCCACACCATCGGCTATGGCCCGGCGGCGTGGAAAGCAGGCTTGACCGCTCGGTTTGGTCTTGGCGGCTATAAGGGGGGGTATGCGCTTTTATCCCTCGTTGGGTTCGTGCTCTTGATCTTGGGTTATGGACAGGCCCGCCTGATGCCAGAGCTTTTGTGGCCCAGCCCGACCTGGACGCGCCATGCGACAATTGCCCTGATGTTACCCGCCATGATCATATTGGTGGCGACCTATGTGCCCAATAACGCCATCAAGGCCGCGCTTGGTCATCCAATGATCTTGAGTGTTAAAACCTGGGCATTTGCGCATTTGATTTCAAATGGAACGCTTGCTGACCTTGTCTTGTTTGGGAGCTTGTTGACCTGGGGTGTTTTGGCCTTTGTCGTGTCGCGCCGCCGCGACCGCGCCAATCCGTCAGAGCCGCGGCCAGTCACGCTTGGCGCGACGCTTGTCTGTGTGATTGCCGGATCGATTGTCTGGGCCGTCTTCTTGATGGGCGGTCACAAGCTGCTGATCGGGGTTAGCCCGTGGGGCTAGGGCAGGGGTAGGTCGAAGTTGAAGCCTGATAACCACAGTTGACAATCCATAACCTTTTGCGATAAGGTAATATGATAGCGGTCTTCAAAACGACACGGTTTGAACATTGGTTGCTTAGCTTGCGAGATCGTCGGGCTGTCCCGAGGATTGCGGCAAGAATTGATCGGCTGGCTTCTGGCAACCCTGGCGATGTGAAGCCGGTTGGCGGCGGTGTGTCGGAAATGCGGATCGATTACGGTCCTGGCTATCGGGTCTATTTCATGCGCCGCGGCGAGGTCGTGGTCGTGCTTCTTTGTGGCGGTGACAAGGCCACTCAGAACCGGGACATTGAACAAGCAAGAGCACTTGCTGCGGATTGGAAGGACTGACCGACCATGGCTGATAACAAGCTTAGTGCCTATGATTCCGCCGACTACCTAGAAACTGAGGACGATATCGTTGCCTATATAGAGGCGGTTATGGCGGACGGCGGCGATGATCCAGCCTATCTCATGCGTGCCCTAGGCGTGGTTGCGCGCGCTCGTAACTTTAGCAAATTGGCCCGCGACAGTGGCATTAGCCGAGAAGGCTTGTACAAGGCCTTGTCCGAGGAAGGAAATCCCAGTTTTGCGACCGTGGCCAAGATCGCGCGGGCGCTCGGTTTGCGGATTGGTTTTGAAGCGGCTGGACCTGTCGCCTAAGCAAACGCGGTTCAGTCTTGACCCAGACCTTAAGACGGCTCACTGCCAGTGGCACAGGGCGTCTGGCCCGCCCAAACAAAGACCCTAAACGTCATGAGCGTTGCGTTTACCAAGGAAGAAGACAGCGAGGCGGCGGCGGCTAATTTGCCCGACCGGCCGATCTCGCCCCATGCCAATCTGGTCACGGCCATGGGCTTGGCGGCGCTGGATCATGCCTTGGCGGAGGCGCAAAAGGCCTATGCCGCAGCCCAGGCCCCGGGCAGTGTCAGCACCGACCGCACCGCCATGGCCAGGGCCACGCGCGACCTGCGCTATTATTCCGCCCGCCGAGGTTCAGCCCAGCTTGTCCAGCCAACCGGTCCAGACGACCAGGTCCTGTTTGGCCGCCGTGTGACGGTCGAGCGCGAGGATGGCCGCACCCAAAGCTTTCAGATCGTCGGCGAGGACGAGGCCGATCCGGCCCAAGGGGCCATATCCTATATCTCGCCGCTTGCCCGCGCGGTCTTGAGCAAACAGGTTGGCGATGTCGTCACGGTTGGCGCGGCGGAGGTCGAGATCTTGGCGGTGGATCTTGTCGGCTAGGCTATATCGCACATAGGGCTTTGCTAATTCTGTTCCAATCCGAGCCGCTGCCAAAGGAGGCGTTCAACGTCCGTCGGTGAGGGCACGGGTATGCGATCTTGCGTAATACGTTGCGCATACGTCTCTGCAAAATGCGCCTCCAGACTTTGAGCGGGGAACCACGCGGTTTCCCGCATCAACCGCGCCGGATCGAGGAGGCATGGATAGTCCCGAAATGGAAACCAGGTCCGCGCCGTGAAATCTGCCGCATGATTGGCGGCGCAAACTTGGGTGTCTGACCATCCAGCCGCATTTGCAAGTTTTGTGCTGAGCTCAGACAAGGTCCAGACCGAAGGGTCCGCGACGTTATAGGTCTGAACCCCGCCGCTTTTCTGCCCAACAATTTCGACCGCGCGGGCAAGATCGTCCTCATGAATAAATTGGACCTGAGTGGCTCCGTCTCCAGGCAGCACCACAGGAAGACCATTCATGAAGCGGCCCCAGAACCATGTCTCGCGGTCTGCGACATTGTTGGGTCCGAAGATATAGGGGGGGCGCAGAATTACCATCGTGTCAAAACCGGCGGCGGCTTCAAGATAGACCGCTTCGGAACGGGCCTTGTCACGTCCGTAGTCGCCCCAGACCGACGCGCCGCCGACCTTAGCGTCTTCGCGCGGTGGTAGATCTGGACGATTGGCATAGACCGAAGCGCTGGAAATCATCACCAGACGTGCGCAATTGCCATTCAGCGCGGCCAGGAGCGTTGTTGCCTGCTCGGGCAGGTAGCAGGTTGCGTCAACAACCAGATCGAAGTGACACCCTGACAGGGCTCGCCTTACACCGTCGACATCATTACGGTCGATTGCAACTTGGCGAACCCTAGGAACGGAACGGCTCCCCCGATTGAGCACAGTCACCGCCGCGCCCAGGCTTTGAAAGTGGCGGACGATGGCCGCACTGACAAATAAGGTTCCTCCCGTTACAAGAACTTCCATTTTCCAGACTTTCTTGAGATGGTTCGTTGAGGGTTAGTTCAGATCGTCGCCGCCTTCAAATCGCCATTGACCGCAGCCCTAAACAGGGTCGCCATGATGGCCGGTGTGGTTGGGCGCGGATTGCTGCCGGTTGACGGGTCGTTTTGGGCGTGCTCGCCAATCGTGTCGGCTTGGTCGAGCGGCACGCCAAGGGCGGCAAGGCCTTCGGGGATGCCAAGGGCTTTGCGGAAGCTCAAGACCCAGGCCAGGACCGCGTCAAAGCCTTCGCCGTCCAGATCCAGGAACCGCGCCAAGCGGCCCATGCGGTCGCTAATGGCTGGGCGGTTGAACATCATGACATAGGGCAGGACCACGGCATTGGTCAGGCCGTGATGAGTGTCATAAAAGGCTCCAACCGGATGCGAGATCGAGTGTACGGCACCGAGCCCCTTTTGGAACGCGGTTGCCCCCATGCTGGCGGCGGCGAGCATCATGGCGCGGGCCTCGATGTCATTGCCATTGGCGCAGGCCCTTGGCAGAAAATCCTTGATCAGCCGCATGCCCTCAAGGGCTATCCCATCGGCCATGGGATGAAAGCCGGGCGCGCAATAGGCTTCGAAACAATGGACAAAGGCGTCAATGCCGGTGGCGGCGGTAATGTGTGCAGGCAGACCCGTGGTCAGTTCAGGGTCAGATATGACCACGACCGGCATCATTTTGGGATGGAAGATGATCTTTTTCTCGTGGGTGTCTTCCTTAACCACCACAGAGGCGCGGCCAACTTCAGATCCGGTTCCAGCCGTGGTCGGCACAGCGATGACGGGCGCTATTCCGGCCGGATCAGCGCGGGTCCACCAGTCGCCAATGTCTTCAAAATCCCAAAGCGGGCGGGTCTGGCCGGACATAAAGGCAATCGCCTTGCCGACATCGAGGCCCGAGCCACCGCCAACCGCAACAACGCCGTCATGGGCGCCTGCGCGATAGACTTCCACCCCATCATCGACATTCTTGGCCACCGGATTGCCGCGCACCTCGGCATAGAGGGCAAAGGGCAGGTCAGCGCTTTTAAGCGCGGCATGAACAGCGGTGATAATGGTGGTATCGGCCAGGCCCTTATCGGTGACGACCAGGGGCTTGGTAATGCCATTGGCGCGGCAGATCGCGCCCAGCTCGGCAATCCGGCCAGGCCCGCTAATGATCTTGGTCGGATAGTTCCAATTGCCAGTGAGAACGGCGGTCATGATTAATCCTTGGTCGAAAGACGGAAATGATAGGACTTGGCGCGGGTCAGGTGCTCATAGCCAAGCGTACTCAAGGTCACGCCGCGGCCCGTATCCTTGACCCCCGTCCAGGCCAGGGCCGGGTCCAGATAGTCACAGCGATTGAGAAATACAGTGCCGGTTTCAATCTGGCTGGCAATGCGGTGCGCGGCGGCAACGTCCTCGCTCCAGATCGCGGCGGTCAGGCCAAACGGGCTGTCATTCATCAGGCCAATGGCTTGCTCATCGCTCGACACCTTCATAATGCCAACCACGGGGCCAAAGGACTCGTCGC
Organism: Caulobacteraceae bacterium; assembly: GCA_044346445.1. Classification (GTDB taxonomy): domain Bacteria; phylum Pseudomonadota; class Alphaproteobacteria; order Caulobacterales; family Caulobacteraceae; genus CAISGS01. The sequence goes on along the minus strand of JBIIZD010000007.1, from coordinate 31,487 downwards.
GCATGACCGACATGGTGTGATCGACGCCGGTCAGGATTTGCGGGGCCAGATAGGGCGTGCCATCGGCATTGGCGGCAAAGTCCGTGGGGTCCAGATGCGCCTTGGCCCCAGCGGCCACAGCCGCCTTGATCTGGCCGCGTACATAATCGGCGGCCGAGGTCTTGACCATGGGGCCAAGCGTGGTGCTGGCATCCATGGGATCGCCCAGAACATAGGTCTTGGTCAGGGCCACAGCGCCCGCGACAAAGGCGTCATACAGGCTTTCATGCACATAGATGCGTTCAATGCCGCAGCAGCTTTGCCCGGAATTGAAAAAGGCTCCATCGACCAGGGTCTCGACCGCATGGGCCAGATTGGCATCGGCGCGGACATAGGCCGGGTCCTTGCCGCCGAGTTCCAAACCGACCCCGATAAAGTTCCCCGCCGCCGCGCGCTCGATCACCTTGCCCGCCTCGACCGAGCCGGTAAAGCAGACCATATCGACATGGCGGTCGCTAATCAGCTTGGTGGTCTGGTCATGGCTGAGTGCCAGATTGCGAAGCAGGCCCGGCGGAAAGCCTGCCATATCGGCGGCCTTCTGGAACCGTTCGCCGACCAGCAAGGTCTGGGCCGCATGCTTGAGCAGGACGGCATTGCCCGCCATCAGGGCCGGGACAATCGAATTGACTGCCGTCAGATAGGGATAGTTCCAGGGCGCAATGGTAAAGACCAGGCCTAGCGGCTCACGCGCCACATAACGCTCAAAACCGGGCTTTGCGGCGGGAACGACGGGCGCTAGGGCCTCATTGGCAATCGAGATCATGAAATGGCCACGCTCGGCAAAGCCTTTCAGCTCGCCTGCGCCATAACGCACGGGCCGGCCCATTTGCCGGGCCAGTTCGGGCACGATCTCGGCCTCCATTGACAGCATGGCCTCGATAAAGGCGGTGCAAAGGGCGGCCCGCTCAGAGACGGTCCGGCCTTGCCACAGCTTTTGCGCGGCCTTTGCCGCCGTCACAGCCGCCAAGATTTCTGCCTCGCTGGCAAACGGGCGTGAGGCAAGGACCTCGCCATGGATTGGAGAGACGCAGGTAAATGCGGACATAGAGGCTCCTAGGCTCAGATAATTTCGAAATAGCGACGCAATTGCCAGTCGGTAATGGCCTTGCGGGATTCGCGTTCTTCCCATTCTCGTGTGGCCGCATAATGGTCAACAAACGCATCGCCAAACAGGGCCCGTGCAGGCTTTGAGGCTTTCAGCCTTTGGGCCGCGTCCCACAGAGTGCTGGGCAGGCTCATCTTGGCCGGGAAGCGCCGCTCATAGGCATTGCCTTCGATGGGTGCGGTGGGCTCTATTCTGTTCTCAATGCCCCAGAGGCCAGAGCCAATCGCGGCGGCAAAGGCGATATAGGGGTTTATGTCGGCAGCAGCGATGCGGTATTCGACGCGCTGGCTCTTGGGTGCGCCGCCAATCACGCGAACCGCGCAGGTGCGGTTCTCATAGCCCCAGCTGGCGCTGGTCGGGGCCCAATAGCCAGGGATCAGGCGGGTATAGCTATTGACCGTACAGGCGATCATGCTGAGCAGTTCAGGCATCAGGGCCTGCTGGCCACCAACAAACCAGCGCATGGTCTCGCTCATGCCCAGTGGCTTGGACGCATCATAAAACACTGGCTTGCCAGATTTTTCATCGACCAGAGACACATGCAGGTGACCCGATTGCCCTGGCCAGTCGTTCGACCATTTGGCCATAAAGGTCGCCATCCAGCCCTGACGCTGGGCCAGGATCTTGGTCATGGTCTTGAACAGGGCCGCCTTATCCGCCGAGGCCATGGCATCATCATACTTTATCGCCGCTTCCAGCACGCCGGGGCCGGTTTCGGTATGCAGGCCCTCAAGCTCCATATCCATGTCCAGACACAGATTCATCAGGTCATGATAGAATTTCGAATGCACCGTATTGCGCAGCACTGAATAGCCATAATAGCCGGGGCTGATGCTGTTTAGGCCGCGATAATCCTTCTCGCGCACTGAATGGGGGGTTTCTTCAAACATGAAGAACTCAAACTCAGCCGATGACTTGACGCCAAAACCAAGGCTTGAGGCGCGCTCGACAATACGCCGCAGAAGCGAGCGCGGGCATATCGCCTCCATCTTGCCGGTAAACTCGCTCAAGATCAGGGGCATATTGTTTTCGAACGGCAAGAGCCGGGTGGTTTCTGGCAGCAACCTCACCCCCGCATCGGGATAGGCCGTATGCCAGCCGGTCATGGTGGTATTGTCATAGAGCTGGTCATTGCTGTCCCAGCCCAGCACCACATCGCAAAAGCCATAGCCACTTTCAAACGCCGATAGGAGCTTGTCCTTGGCCATGTATTTGCCGCGCAAGACACCATCAATATCGAACACCCCGACCTTGGCATAGGGCAGGTCCGACTGCTCGACATAGCGTTTCAAGTCGGTTGCCGTCTTGGGGTGTTTGTCGGTTCTGGCGTTTGTGCTCATGGTCCAGCCTCTGGAAGGAAAAGGGGCGAAGGGGGATGCAGCATCACCCTTCGCCCCGTAACACGGTTTAGCGCAGTGTTTTACTTTTCGCCGACGGCTGCTTCGGCTGCGGCAATGGCGGCGGCGCGTTCGGCAATCTTGTCACCGACGGGCGGGCCCTTAAACCGGCGCGATTCCAGACCAAACCAGGCCAGCAGGGTCAGGACGCCAATCACGGCCAGCACCTTCAGTGCCAACTGGTTGGGCGGCTGCACGCCGACATAGAAGATCACGCCTACGATCAGTATGCACAACACCGCCACCACCCGGAACAATGGCCCCATGTCCCAAGGGCCCATTTCGGTCCAACTGCGACCATAGGCAAACAGGCCAGCTGCAATTGGCATGGCATAGGACAGATAAAGCGCAATCGAGGTCACCGATACCACGGTCGAATAGGCATCGGCATAGGCGGTAAAGGCCACGGCCAAGATGGCGGTTACCCAGATCGCCGCCACCGGGGTGCGCCAGCGCTTGCTGACCGCCTTAAGATACTTAGAGCCGGGCAGCCCATCATCGCGGGCAAAGGCATAGGTCATGCGCGAGGCCGAGGTCACGGTGGCCAGGCCGCACAGGAACTGGGCGACAAAGATCATGCCATAAAGCGCCATGCGCAGGGTTTCTGGCACCCGCGCATCCATGACATAGAAGAAGACATTCCAGCCCTGCTTGGCCGCCTCGTCCATGTCAGGGATGGCCATGACAAATACGCAGGAAAACACCCAGGCAAACAGCGCCGCCCAGAACACCGAATGGATAATCGCCGTTGGCACCCGCTTGGCCGCTCCTACGGTTTCCTCTGCCGTATGGGCCGAGGCGTCATAGCCGGTCAGGGTATAGATGGGCAGCAACAGGCCAAGGAAGAAGATCAGGAACATGGAGCCAGACTGTGGCCACACCCCGCCGCCCGCATCACCCGAATAATTGGTAAAGGTCCAAAGACGGCTGAAATCATGGCTCGGAGAATAGAAGAACAAGGTCGCGGTCAAGACCACGGTCCCAGCCAAGATCAGATAGCCCGACAGGTCGGTCAGCTTGGTCGTGAACTTGATGCCTAGATGATTGATCAGGGCATGGGCGCCGGTCACCAAGATCATAAAGGTCAGTTGCGGCCCATAGCCGGCTTCAACGCCCAAGGCCTTACCAAAGGCCCCGACAAAAAAGTTGAAGGTTCCCACATTGATCGCCGCCAAGACCGTGATCAGGCCCAAAAGGTTAATCCAGGCCGTTAGCCAGCCCCAGAACCGCCCGCCGAGGATCGAGCTCCAGTGATAAAGACCGCCAGCGGTTGGAAAGGCCGAGGCAATCTGGGCCATGCCAAGCGCAAAGATCAGGGCCGCAAGGCCGCCGACAATCCAGCCAATGCCCAAGGCTGCGCCACCGGCACCGCTAATGCCCTGGGCAATCGAATTGACCCCGCCCGACAGGATACAGATGATCGAGAATGAGATCGCGAAATTGGAGAAATGGCCCATGCTGCGCGACAATTCCTGCGCATAGCCCATCTTGTGCAGTCGGCTGACATCGTCTTGATGCAGATCGTTATCTTTGTCTGTCATAGGCTTTTAACCCCCCTAGGTTTATCAGAATGATCCGGCCTTCTATCGAACGACATTCAGCATGGGTTTAGCCAATGGCGTCAATAGCCCCCATCAATAGGGAGGACAGTGTATCGGCCCAAGCGGCCTGATCTGACGTATTTTTGATCAAGTCATTGCGCATTTCGATCATCAGGCAGGGCAGGCCGTGGGCCTGGGCATGGCGATTTAGCGTATAGAAAAAGCGGTCTTGGCCCGAATAGGGCTGGTTATCGCCGATTATCAGGTCGCGATTGCGCTCCAGCCCTGATTTCACCGCATCGGCCATGCGCCGGTCTGCATTATAGACAAGGCCCAGATGCCAGGGCCTTTGCTGGCCATGAAACACCGGCACATAGCTGTGCAGGGCGACCATGGCGCGAATTTTCGGACCCATCCGGGCGCGGGTGTGCTCAATCGCGGTGTGAAAGGGTGTGTGATAGGCCGCGATTCGCGCGGCAATCTGAGGCTCGGTCAGGCCCGTATTGCCGGGAATGGGCGTGGTCTCGCTGATTGCGGCAATGGCGTCAAGATCGTCTGGATGGCGGTTACAATCGATCAACAGGCGCGAGGTCTGGGCCAAGATGGCCGGGCAATCGAGCTGGTCCGACAGGCCCCGCGTCAAGCCCGCCGCGCCGGGGTCCCAGGCAATATGGTCGGCGCGCTGATCGGCGCTCAGGCCCAGATTCCCGTGAATGGCGGGCATGGCATTGCTGGCATGGTCACAGACAAACAAGATCGGCCCTTGACCGTCTGGCCGCAAGATCAGCGGTGCAACCGGCTCTAGGCTTTCAAGGCTTGCCCCATGCGTGTGAGGCGGCTGCTGTATATCGGAACTATTCATGACTTGCATATGGAATAAGCCGTGCAGCTTGGCAAGTTGACGCCCCAAGGGTGTGTTTTTCTACAATCTCATCATGGTGGATCGTGCGCCCGCGCCCCCTTCCGTATTCCCCGCGAAGGCGGGGACCCAGACCGTTACCTCAGGCCTGTAACCGACCCACTGGATCCCCGCCTTCGCGGGGAGGGCGGACGGGGGCGCGGGCGGCTCAGTCCCCCGTTCCACGCCTTGACCGGGGGGAGGATTAATATGAAACAAATCTTCCCTTACCAAACGTGGAATAAACCTAGTCAAACGGTAAAATCTTTGGCAACCATAAGGATCAGACTGTTATTTTGAGACAAAGGCCATGAACCCTATCTTGTTGAACCGTCCGGTTGACGCCCAGACCCTTGAAGAGGCCTTGAGCGAGCTGCGCCAATTGAACCAGCCAGAGCCAAGGCCGGTCAGTGCCCTGACCATGCTCGCCGCCGCCACCTTCGCCGCCGCCGCCGCCCTGACCTTTGCAGCGACGGTGATCCTGGCCAAGCCGTCCGTGACCGTGCCGATTTCGGTGGAGCGGGGGGTAGGTTAGGTCCGCCCCCTAGCTAAACCGCCAAGCCTCAGCCGCCGCGCGCCGCAAGGCTGCGGACTTGTGCAAGGTCTCTTCATACTCGGCGTCGGGATCGCTATCGGCGACGACGCCGCCGCCGGCCTGGACATACATGATGCCGTCCTTGAACAGGGCCGTGCGCAGCAGGATACAGGTATCGACCGAGCCATCGGCGCTGATATAGCCCGCCGCCCCGGCATAGCCTATGCCGCGCTTTTCGCTTTCCAGCTCGTCAATAATCTCCATGGCCCGAACCTTGGGCGCGCCGGACACGGTGCCAGCGGGCAGGGCGGCCATGATCACATCGACCGGGTCAACGCCCCTGGGCGCATCGCCCTCGACGTTGGAAACAATATGCATAACATGGCTATAGCGCTCAATGCCAAAGCTTTGGGTGACGCGCACATTGGGGCCAGCCTTGGCCATTTGCGGGCTGGGGTCATTCTGGCCCGGCTTTTGTAACATGGCGACGCGACCAACATCATTGCGGCCCAGATCGAGCAGCATCAAGTGCTCGCTCAGTTCCTTGGGATCGTTCAGCAGGTCCTGTTCTAGGGCAATGTCCTCTTCCGGCGTCTTGCCGCGCGGCCTTGTGCCCGCAATCGGTCGGATGGTGATCTTGTCGTCGCGCAGGCGCACCATGATTTCCGGGCTTGAGCCAGCCAACTGGAAATTGCCAAAGTTCAGGAAGAACAGATAGGGCGAGGGGTTCATCCGTCGCAAGGCGCGATAAAAGGCAAACGAGTCCAAGGCAAACGGCGCACGGAACCTTTGGCTGGGCACGACCTGAAATATGTCACCGGCGCGGATATAGGTCTTGGCCTTTTCGACCATGGCCTTATAGGCCTCGCGGCTCAGCGGTGAGGTAAACTCGCCCGGATCATAGGCGGGTCTTGGCGCATGATGCGCCAGCGGGCGGCGAAGGTCGGCAATCGTGGCTTCCAGCCGCTGAACCGCCGCGGCATGGGCATCCTTGGCGCTCATCGCGCCGGGCCGCACGGTTGTAACCAGTATGATTTCCTGACCTATGGAATCAAACACCGCCACGATCTGTGGGCGGATCATGATTCCGTCGGGCAGGTCCAGGGCATCGGGATTGACGGCGGGCAGATGCTCGGCCAGCCTGACCATGTCATAGCCAATCGCGCCGAACAGGCCCGACACCATAGGCGGCAGGTCCTTGGGCAGGACAAATTGCGAGCGCGCAACCAGATCGCGCAGGCTGTCCAGAGCGCCGCCCGCTTCTGGCTGATAGGTGTGGCTGGCAATCGCAGCCTCGCCGTCCGCAATCTCGGCCCTGTTACCCCGGCAGCGCCAGACCAGATCGGGCTTCATGGCCACGATTGAATAGCGCCCGCGCCAGGTGCCGCCTTCGACGGACTCATACAGAAAGGCAAAGGTGCGGCCATGGCCGATCTTGAGATAGGCTGAAACCGGGGTTTCTAGGTCATCAATGATCCGGGTCCAGACGACCTGGGCCTGGCCCGCAGCATAGGTGTTTTCAAAAACGTCCGAGGCCGGCTGAAAACTCATTTGGCCTTGTCCGGAGCGGGCTTGGCGGGACTGGCCGTATCATCGACCGCCTTGCGGGTGTCCAAGGGCGCCAGACCCAGGGCCTTGCGGCCATGATTGCTGTCAATCTGGGCCTTGACGGCGATGCGCGCAGCCTTGCGCCCCAGTCGCCCGATTTCGTCAAACACCTGCATGGTCACCTGAGGACGCTGGTCCTCTGCAATCTTGGCCGCCTGGGCCAGATTGCCCGCTGTGATACTATTGAGCTTGGCCACCACAACCCCAAACTGGATGTCGGGCCCGGTAAACACCTCGCCAGCCTTGGCCGCGAAGGCCTTGCCCAGAACGTCGGGCGAGACCGTTTGGATGTTTTGTGCCTCGGAGCGGCTGAGATTGCTCAGTCGGCCAACCGGCGCACCGATGGATGCGCCGACCGCTTCGAGGGTTTCCCCCTTCTTGACGCGGGCGATCAACTCATCGGCCTTGGCTTGCAGCCGCTTCATCATTTCCTGGCTCAGCCAGGCCCGCGCCAGCGGCACGCGAATTTCATTCAGACTAGGCAGGGCCGGGGCGATGATCTTGTCGACCTTTACCGCATAATATTCACCGGTCCCATCATCCTGGACTTCGCTCTCGCCGCCCTCGGGCAGGCCATAGGCCGCGCGCAACAGTTTTTCCGACACGCCCGGGACGGGCTGGCCGGTCCGATCACCGCCCTTTTGCGAAACAGGCGGCAGGGACACAGCCATGACACCGGCCTTTTGCGCCGCCTCGGTCAGGGAGGCACCGCCCGTATGGGCATCCTCATACTTTTGCACCGTGTCATAGATTTTTTGGGCCGCAGCATCGCCGCGCAACTGCTCTTCCAGCTGGGGGCGGATCTCTTCGAGGCTGACCGTGCGCCCGTCTGTGACGCCGAGCAGCTTGATCACGCCGAGGCCCAGCGTGCCCTGCACCGGCCCACTGACCTGACCGGGCCGCATGGAAAAGGCGGCCTCAGCCATTTTGGGGTCGGGAATAGCGGTCTTGGCCGTGTCTGGATAAACCACCGCCTCATAGCCAAACGCCTTGGCAACCGCGCTAGGGTCCTCGCCCTTGGTCAGGCGGGCCGCAATGACAGCCGCCATGGCCGCATCCTTGGCCGGAACCTGAACAAAGGCGCGCTTTTCCGGGGTCGAGAGCGAGTCCTTTTTAAAGGCATAGAGCTTGTCCAGATCGGCCTGATTAACGCTCATGCCAGGGGCAAGGGCCTTGGCGCTGAACCGCACCACGGTCAGGGCGCGCATTTCGGGCATCATTAACTGGTTGGCATTGGCCTTCATAAAGGCCTGAAGCTGCGCATCGGTGGGCGCAGACAGCGGGGCGACCATGCGCGGATTGATCGAGACATAGCTGAGATCGCGCGATTCCAGACCATAGGCGGCAATAAGGGCCCCATAGATGCGCGGCGCTCTTAGGCCTGCCACAATACCGGCGGTATAATGACCCTGAGACAGCTCGTCGCGCAGATAGCCTTCGAACTTGGTCTCGGTCAGTTGGTTTTCAGCCAGCTTTTGCGCATAGGCCTGTTTGTCAAACTTGCCGGATATTGGATCAAAAAAGGCCGTGGTCTTGCGGATTTCCTTGGCCACCATGGCATCAGACGGCTTGATCCCAGAGCGGGTAATCAATTCGGCCATGGACTCATTATCGGCAACCTCGTTGAGAATGCGCGCATCCAGCCCGGCCTTTACCGCATCCTCGACCGATATGGGCTGACCTGAACTCTGCTCGGCCTGACGCCGGTAATTATCGAACAGACGCTTGAAGTCGGCCGAAGAAACCTGGCGGCTGCCGGCCGTAATCACCGCATCGGTGATCTTGGACTTGAACACGTCGGTAATGCCGAAAACGGCAAAACTGATGACCAGAAGGCCGATCAGGACGGCGGCGACCCAGGACTTGGCGAAGGAGCGAATGATTGCAAGCATGGAAGGTGTCGACCTTTGCAAAGCGATGGACAGGCCCGGCCATGGCTGGCCAGAGCGTTTCGGTAAGGACGTATAGTAGAGCCGACCAAGGTCGGGCAAGGCTTGCTCGTCATTGTTCGCGGCAAAACGGCCAATTATGGACATGGCGGCCGGTTTGGCCTAGGCCTGAGGCCTTGAGTTTAGGGGGATATGACATGTTACCGCGACCTTTGATTGCTGGAAACTGGAAGATGAACGGGTTGGGTCTTGATCTGGACGAGGCCCGGGCAATTGGTGCTGCGGTCGAGCAGGGCGTTTTTGGTGCGCGGGTCGCGCTTTGCCCGCCAGCAACCTTGGTCGAACGGATGGCCCAAGGCCTGATGGGTCTACCCGTGGTCGTCGGCGGTCAAGATTGTAGCCCCCATGCCGCTGGCGCCTATACCGGCGATGTGAGCGCGGCCATGTTGGCAGAGGCTGGCGCGCGGCTGGTCATTCTGGGCCATTCGGAGCGCCGGGCCGGGCACGGCGAGACCGATGCCACGGTCAGTGCCAAGGTGGTGGCTGCAATCGCCGCAGGCCTAGAGCCGATTGTCTGTGTTGGTGAAAGCCTTGAACAAAGGCAGGCAGGCGAGGCCTTGGCGGTCGTAACCAGTCAGTTGGCCGGATCACTAGCCTTGAGCACTGGTAAGGCCGCCTTTGCGGTGGCCTATGAGCCGGTCTGGGCTATCGGTACCGGCCTCACTCCAAGTCTGACGGAGATTGAGGCCGTGCATCTGGCCCTGCGCGCAGGTCTGGTTGAGGCCTTTGGCGATGATGGGCGCCGGGTGCCCATCTTGTATGGCGGCTCGGTCAAGGCGGCCAATGCGGCGGAAATCTTGGCCATTCCAGAGGTCGGCGGCGCGCTTGTGGGCGGGGCCTCCTTGAAGGCCAGCGACTTCATGCCCATTATAGCGGCGGCCTAAGACGGCCCTCCCGATCGAAGGGGGCTTTGCGTCTGGCGACGCATGGTGATAGACGGGGCAGCTTACACCAAGGCCCAAACCTTAAGGCGCGTTCGTTCATGTTGCTTGGCATCCTTCTGACCATCCATATTCTGGTATGTATTGCGCTTGTGGGCGTGATCTTGCTGCAGCAGTCCGAAGGCGGGGCGCTGGGCATGGGCGGCGGCGGGGCAGGGGGCGGCATACTGTCCTCTCGCGGCACAGGGGACCTGTTGACCCGCACCAGCTGGGGCCTTGGCATTACATTCTTTGTTTTAAGCTTGGTCTTGACCCTGATTGCTGGTCATGACCGCGCCAGCTCTTCAGTCGTTGACCGGGTCAAGATCGATGGCATCGACCTGAACGCCCCCAAGCCCTTGACGCCGGCCCCGGCACCGGTCGCCCCTGCTTCGGACGCTGGCGCTCTTCTGGCCCCGACCCCGCAGGTCCGCGCTGTAGCCCGCCCGGCGACACAGGCACAGACACCCCAGGCACTCCAAACCCCGGCGGCCAAGACATCCGCTGCCCCGGCGCCTGCCAAGCCAGCAAATGTGCCCGCGCCAAAGCCTGAGTCCAAGACCCCGTGATTTTTCGCAAGATTTGAGTGATTAAGCTCAGAGCTTTTGCCGAATCACCTCTAATCTGAGTGCCCATGACCCGCTATATTTTCATAACTGGCGGCGTGGTTTCCTCGCTTGGAAAAGGCCTCGCCTCCGCCGCCCTCGGCGCGCTGTTGCAAGCGCGCGGCTTTACCGTGCGTCTGCGCAAGCTTGACCCCTATCTGAACGTTGATCCGGGGACCATGTCGCCCTATCAGCACGGCGAAGTCTTTGTCACAGACGACGGGGCCGAGACCGATCTGGACCTTGGCCATTATGAGCGCTTTACCGGCGTCTCGGCGACCAAGGCGGACAATATCACGACCGGCCGCATCTATCAGACCATTTTGGAAAAAGAGCGGCGCGGCGATTATCTGGGCGCAACCGTCCAGGTCATTCCGCATGTGACCGACGAGATCAAACGCTTTGTCCTGACCCCCGCGGTCGATGAGCTTGGCCGAGAGGTTGACTTTGTGCTGGTCGAGATCGGCGGCACGGTCGGCGATATTGAAGGCCTGCCGTTTTTTGAGGCCATCCGCCAACTGGGCCAGCAATTACCGCGCGGCCAATCGTGTTATGTGCATCTGACCCTGCTGCCCTTCATCAAGACGGCGGGTGAGATGAAGACCAAGCCGACCCAGCACTCGGTCAAGGAATTGCGCTCAATCGGGATTCAGCCCGACATCTTGCTGTGCCGCTGCGAGCAACCGATCCCGCCCGAAGAAAAGCGCAAGATCGGCCTGTTCTGTAATGTGCGCGAAACGGCCGTGATCGAGGCTATGGATTCGTCCAACATCTATGCCGTGCCGCTGGATTATCACGCCCAGGGCCTGGATGCCGAGGTCTTGGCCGTGTTTGGCATGACCGATGCGCCTGCGCCCAATCTGACGCGCTGGACCTCTATATCAGACACCATGACCCATCCCGATGGTGAGGTGACGATCGCGGTTGTTGGCAAGTATACGGTACTGAAAGACGCCTATAAGTCCCTGATCGAGGCCTTGGTGCATGGCGGCGTCGCCAATAATGTCAAGGTACAGCTCGATTGGGTGGAATCTGAGACGTTTGAGGGCGAGGCAGGGGCCGCGGCGGCGCGGCTTGAGGGCGTGCACGGCATATTGGTACCCGGCGGCTTTGGTGAGCGCGGCGCAGAGGGTAAGATCCGCGCGGCCCAGTTTGCCCGTGAACATCAGGTTCCCTATTTCGGCATATGTTTTGGCATGCAGATGGCGGTGATCGAGGCGGCGCGCAATGTTGCCGGCATTAGGGACGCCTCCTCAACCGAATTTGGCCCGACGGCCAATCCCGTCGTCGGCCTGATGACTGAGTGGGTGCAGGGCAATCAGCGCCAGGTGCGGCAAGAAGGCGATGATCTGGGCGGCACCATGCGCCTTGGAGCCTATGAGGCGCATCTTACGCCCGGCTCCAAGGTTTGCGAAATCTATGGCGGTTCAACCGTCCAAGAGCGCCACCGCCACCGCTATGAGGTCAATATCGGCTATCGCGACCAGATAGAGGCAGCGGGTCTGAAATTTACCGGCCTGTCCCCCGATGGCATCTTGCCCGAGATTGTCGAGCGTCAGGACCATCCCTGGTTTGTCGGCGTCCAATACCACCCCGAACTCAAATCCCGCCCCTTCGCGCCCCACCCCCTGTTTGCCAGCTTTATCAGGGCGGCCAAGGTTCAGAGCCGGTTGGTTTAACAGAGTTTCCTTACCCGACTTGAACTCCCCGGCGGTTTAGGGCATACACCGCCGCTCATTCGATGGGCCTTGGTTCGTCGACCCTTAATTTATGCCGCGAGCAAGAGACAAGTTCCATGGCCGTTCCTAAGCGTAAAGTTTCCCCCTCCCGCGCGGGTATGCGCCGGTCGCACCAGGCCCTGGGTGCCAATTCCTATGTCGAAGACAAGGAAACCGGTGAACTGCGTCGTCCGCACCATGTCGATCTGAAGACCGGCATGTATAATGGCCGTCAGGTCATTACGCCCAAGGCAGACTAGTTTAGCCCTTTTGCACGGCTGCGGTTTGTCGCAGTAGCGTTTGCACGGTTGATCAATCAGCGGCGCGTAAGGTAAAGCCTTGCGCGCCGTTTTGCGTTTTCCGCATCCTATCAAGCCCGTATTCGCCACCTTTGCGCCCAGGAGCCCCCTATGACCGAGATTGTCGATATTCTTGCCCGCGAAATCCTCGACAGCCGTGGTAATCCCACGATCGAGGTGGATGTGGTGCTGGAAGATGGCGCATCTGGCCGGGCGGCCGTGCCGTCAGGGGCCTCGACCGGCGCGCATGAGGCGGTTGAAAAGCGCGATGGCGACAAGGGTCGCTATCAGGGCAAGGGCGTGCTCCAGGCCGTGGCCGCGGTGAATGGCGAAATCTTTGACGCACTTTCGGGGCTGGACGCTGAAGATCAGCGCCGAATCGATTCGCTTCTAATCGATCTGGACGGCACGAAGAACAAGAGTCGCCTGGGTGCCAATGCGATCTTGGGCGTGTCTTTGGCTGTGGCCAAGGCCGCTGCGGACAGCGCTGCCCTGCCGCTTTACAAATATGTTGGCGGGGTTTCGGCCCGTACCCTGCCTGTGCCGATGATGAACATCATCAATGGCGGCGCACATGCTGATAATCCGATCGATATTCAGGAGTTTATGATCCTGCCCACCGGAGCCCACAGCTTTGCCGAGGGGCTGCGCATGGGTGCCGAGATTTTTCATGGGCTAAAAAAGGCCTTGAAGGATGCGGGCCACAATACCAATGTCGGCGACGAGGGCGGGTTTGCACCTAATCTGGCGTCCGCTGAAGACGCCTTGGCCTTTATCGTCAAGGCCGGCGAGGGCGCAGGCTACCGGGTCGGTGATGATTTCGTACTGGGCCTTGATGTCGCCTCGACCGAGTTTTTCAAGGATGGCCGCTATCACCTAACCGGCGAAGGCAAGGTGCTCGATCAGGGCGCGATGGTGGATTATCTGGCCGGCCTTGCCGCGCGCTTCCCGATTGTCAGCATAGAGGATGGTTGTGCCGAGGACGATTTCGAGGGCTGGAAGCTCTTGACCGAGCGTTTGGGGGCCAAGATCCAACTGGTCGGGGACGATCTGTTCGTGACCAATCCCTTGCGCCTGGCGGACGGTATCAAGGCCGGTCTGGCCAATTCCATCCTGATCAAGGTCAACCAGATCGGCACCCTGTCCGAAACCCTTGATGCTGTCGATATGGCGCATCGCGCGGGCTATACCGCTGTTATGTCACACCGTTCGGGCGAGACCGAGGATGCGACCATTGCTGACCTGGCCGTGGCCACCAATTGCGGACAGATCAAGACCGGTTCCTTGGCGCGTTCGGACCGGTTGGCCAAGTATAATCAATTGCTTCGCATTGCCGAGGAGCTTGATGATCAGGCCATTTATGCCGGTCGCGGGGCCCTCAAGGGGCGTTGAGCCGCGATCATCAAGGATTTGGTAATCATTGCTTAAGCGATGTCATGGAGACTAGAACTTCATGGCTATAGCGATTCGGAGCGAGCTGGTGTTTGCACAATTGCGTCCTTATTGGCCCATTGCGACGATCTTTTTGCTGATCGTCTATTTTGCTTTCCATGCCTTGGTTGGGGAAAGCGGTCTGCTGACCGGGCCAAGGCATGCAGCAGGCCTGATCCAACGTGCAGAGCAGCTTAAGAGCCTGCGTGCGCAACGGGCCGAGCTTGAGGCCAGGGCGCAACTCCTGCGGGACAGCAGTCTTTCGCGCGATTTGCTCGAAGAGCGGGCGCGATCTCTAATTGGGTTCTCTGATCCAAGGGATTATGTGGTGCGTCTGTCGCCTGCAGCCTAGGAATGGCTGAAAAAATTTGCAATATAGTGGCGACTTGAAGCCAAGCCTTGGGAGACTCCGATGGCGCGAGCGCGCAAGATTGCTGGTCCAGGCCCGAAGACATCGGGCAAGGATGATCTGCTGAAATTCTATCGTGATATGCTTTTGGTGCGCCGATTTGAAGAGCGGGCCGGTCAGCTTTACGGCATGGGCCTGATCGGCGGTTTTTGCCACCTCTATATCGGTCAGGAAGCCATTGCAGTGGGCATGCAGTCGATCCAGGTCAAGGGCGACCAGATCATTACCGGCTATCGCGATCATGGCCATATGCTGGCCGCTGGCATGGATCCTCGGGAGGTTATGGCCGAACTGACGGGACGGGCGGGCGGCTCGTCGCGTGGCAAGGGCGGCTCCATGCACATGTTCTCGACCGAGGCGGGCTTTTTTGGCGGCCACGGCATTGTCGGGGCCCAGGTATCGCTTGGCACAGGTCTGGCCCTGGCCAACCAGTACAAGGCCAATGGCAAGGTGGCCTTTGTCTATTTTGGCGATGGGGCTGCCAATCAGGGGCAGGTCTATGAGAGCTTTAACATGGCCGCGCTGTGGAAATTGCCGGTCGTCTATGTGATTGAAAACAATCAGTATGCCATGGGTACAAGCATTGAGCGGTCATCTTCTGAAACCCATCTGCATCGGCGCGGCGTGTCGTTCAATATTCCCGGTGAGGAGGTTGACGGCATGGATGTCGAGGCTGTGAGTGAGGCTGGCGCGCGGGCGGCGGCTTTCGCTCGGCAGGGCAATGGTCCCTATATTTTGGAGATGAAGACCTATCGTTACCGTGGCCATTCCATGTCCGATCCGGCCAAGTACCGCACCAAGGAAGAGGTCGATGCGGTAAAAAAGACCCGCGATCCGATCGATCATTTGCGTGAGGTCTTGGAGGCCAAGGGCTGGGCCGATGAGGCGGCGCTGAAGCGCTTTGACGGCGAGGTCAAGGCCATCGTCGCCGATGCCGCAGAATTTGCGCGCACATCGCCAGAGCCAGACCCGGCTGAGCTTTATACTGACGTTTATCTCGAGGCCGTACAATGAGCGTCGATATCCTGATGCCCGCCCTGTCTCCGACCATGGAGGAGGGGACCCTTGCCAAGTGGCATGTGGCTGTGGGCGATCTGGTCAAGGCCGGTGACGTGATTGCCGAGATTGAGACCGACAAGGCGACCATGGAGGTTGAAGCGGTCGATGAGGGCGTGATTGAGGCCTTGCTGGTGCCTGCGGGCACTGAGGGCGTCAAGGTCAATACGGTGATTGCGAGGTTGGCGGGCGAGGGCGAGGCGGCCGCGCCCCCTTCCCCGGCTTCGCCGGTACTTCCCCCAAGGGGGGAAGATTTGCGCGTTGTTAATCCTCCGCCCCTGGGGGAGGGGAACCGCGAAGCGGTGGAGGGGGCCGGGTCGGCACAGTCTGATCCAGACCTTCCCGCTGGCACCGTCTTTATCAAGCAAACCGTTCGCGACGCCCTGCGCGATGCCATGGCTGAGGAAATGCGCCGTGACGAGAGCGTTTTCTTGATGGGCGAGGAGGTCGCGCAGTATCAGGGGGCCTATAAGGTCAGCCGCGAGCTCTTGCAGGAATTTGGTGATCGCCGCGTGATCGACACCCCGATTACCGAGCATGGCTTTGCCGGGCTTGGCGTTGGCGCGGCCATGGCGGGCTTGAAGCCGATTATTGAGTTCATGACCTGGAATTTTGCCATGCAGGCGATTGACCAGATCATCAATTCTGCGGCCAAGACGCTTTATATGTCGGGCGGCCAAATCAAGTCTTCCATCGTGTTTCGTGGTCCCAATGGTGCCGCCTCACGCGTCGGCGCTCAGCACAGTCAGGACTATTCGTCCTGGTATGCGCATGTTCCGGGCCTGAAGGTGGTGGCCCCCTATGACGCGGCTGATGCCAAGGGCCTGCTCAAGGCCGCGATCCGCGATCCGAACCCAGTTGTGTTTCTGGAGCACGAAATGCTCTATGGCACAGAGTTTGACGTGCCGCAGCTAGACGATTTTGTCTTGCCGATTGGCAAGGCCAAGGTCCGCCGTATCGGGGCCCATGTCACGATTACCGCCCATTCGCGCATGGTCGGCCTTGCGCTCAAGGCCGCCGAAATTTTGGCGGCTGAGGGGATCGAGGCCGAGGTGATTGATCTGCGCACCCTGCGGCCTTTGGATCATGCCACAATTTTGCAAAGTGTGCGTAAGACCAATCGCCTGGTCACGGCTGAGGAAGGCTGGGGTGCCATGGGCGTTGGGGCTGAGATTATTGCCCGAGTGGTCGAACATGCCTTTGATCATCTTGATGCGCCGCCCCTGCGGGTCTGTCAGGAGGATGTGCCCTTGCCCTATGCCGCCAATCTTGAGGCCTTATCGCTGCCGACGGCGGACAAGATCGTCCAGGCCGTCCGCGCCGTTTGTTATGTGAGCTAATCCCATGCCTGTGGAAATCCTGATGCCTGCCCTGTCTCCGACCATGGAGGAGGGGACCCTTGCCAAGTGGCATGTGGCTGTGGGCGATGTGGTCAAGGCCGGTGACGTCATTGCCGAGATTGAGACCGACAAGGCGACCATGGAGGTTGAAGCGGTCGATGAGGGCGTGATTGAGGCCTTGCTGGTGCCTGCGGGGACTGAGGGCGTCAAGGTCAATACGGTGATTGCGAGGTTGGCGGGCGAGGGCGAGGCGGCCGCGCCCCCTTCCCCGGCTGCGCCGGGACTTCCCCCAAAGGGGGAAGATTTAGCTAAAACTAATCCTCCCCCCCTGGGGGAGGGGGACCGCGAAGCGGTGGAGGGGGCAGGCAGCCGCATTCCGGCCTCGCCCTTGGCTCGCCGCTTGGCCCGCTCGGCGGGGATTGATCTGGCAAGCGTGGCGGGTTCTGGCCCGCATGGGCGGATTATCAAGCGCGATATTGATGCACTGGCCGCAAAGCCTGCGAGCGCCAGCCCGGCAGCCCAGCCCGCCAACATCGCGCGCCCGGCCCAGAGCCTGGAACAGATGGGCATAGCGCCGGGCTCTTATGATCTGATCGCGCTCGATGGCATGGGCAAGACCATTGCCCGGCGCATGAGCGACAGCTTCCGCGAGGTGCCGCATTTCCCGCTCACCATCGATATTGAGCTCGATGCCCTGCTCGATGCCCGCGCAAGGATCAATGCAGGTCTTGCCGCATCCGGCGTCAAGGTCTCGGTCAATGACCTGATTATTCGCGGAGCCGCCTTGGCGCTGAAACAGGTTCCTGAGGCCAATGCCAGCTATAGCCCAGACGGCATAGCGCGCCACCATCACGCCGATATTGCCGTGGCCGTGGCCATAGACGGCGGCTTGATCACGCCGATCATCCGCGCCGCTGAGACCAAGGGCCTGTCCCAGATCGCCACCGAGATGAAGGATCTTGCCGAGCGCGCCCGCGCCCGCAAGCTCAAACCCGAAGAGTTCCAGGGCGGTACGTTTTCGATCTCAAACCTTGGCATGTTCGGGATCAAGAGCTTTGCCTCGATCATCAATGAGCCCCAGGGCGCTATTTTGTCGGTCGGGGCAGGCGAAAAGCGCGCCGTGGTGCGCGGTGAGGCCCTGGCCATAGCCACCGTCATGACCGTGACCTTGACCTGCGACCACCGCGTCCTCAATGGCACAATCGGCGCAAACTGGCTCAATGCCTTCAAGGCATTGGTCCAGGATCCCTTGATGATGTTAGTCTAGGCAAAATCCCTAACTGATTTGGAGCCTTATCCATGAAGACCACTGCCGCCGTTGCCTTTCAGGCCGGGAAACCTCTTGAAATTGTTCAACTTGATCTGGAAGGCCCCAAGGCGGGCGAGGTCCTGGTCGAGATCAAGGCGACCGGGGTTTGTCATACCGATGCCTATACCCTGTCCGGCAATGACCCAGAGGGCCTATTCCCGGCGGTTCTAGGCCATGAGGGCGCAGGCGTGGTCCTGGAGGTTGGCCCCGGCGTGACCTCTTTGGTTCCCGGCGATCATGTCATCCCGCTCTATACGCCCGAATGCCGCAATTGTAAGTTCTGCCTGTCGGGCCGCACCAATCTTTGCCAGGCGATCCGCTCGACCCAAGGCAAGGGCCTGATGCCAGACGGCACTAGCCGCTTTTCCTATAAGGGCCAGCAGGTGCTGCACTATATGGGCACCTCGACCTTTGCCAATCACACCGTATTGCCAGAAATTGCCCTGGCCAAGATCCGCAAGGACGCACCGTTTGAGAAGGTCTGCTATATTGGCTGCGGCGTCACCACGGGCGTGGGCGCGGTGATCAATACGGCCAAGGTACGGCCCGGCTCGAATGTGGCCGTGTTTGGTCTGGGCGGTATTGGCCTGAATGTGCTGCAAGGCGCGCGCATGGTCGGGGCCGACAAGATTATCGGTGTCGATCTGAACCCCGAACGTGAGGCCATGGCCCGCAAGTTCGGCATGACCCACTTCATTAACCCCAAGGACACGCCCGATGTTGTGGCCGCGATCGCTGAGCTGACCGATGGCGGCGTCGATTACTCGTTCGAGTGCATTGGCAATGTCAATGTCATGCGCCAGGCCTTGGAATGCTGCCACAAGGGCTGGGGCGAGAGCGTGATTATCGGCGTGGCGGGCGCTGGCCAAGAAATCGCCACCCGTCCGTTCCAGCTGGTCACGGGCCGGGTCTGGAAGGGTTCTGCCTTTGGCGGGGCCAAGGGCCGCACTGATGTGCCCAAAATCGTTGACTGGTACATGGATGGCAAGATCGCCATTGATGACCTGATCACCCATGTCATGCCGATTGAAGACATCAATAAGGCGTTTGACCTGATGCATCACGGCGAGTCGATCCGCACCGTCGTGACCTTCTAAAGCCGATCAAGACCCCCTTGGTCGCGGCGCGGCTAAGGGGGCTAGAGCTTGAGGCTGCACGCCTCGCCGATTGTTGGCCGCGACACGACAATCTGGCACAGGCCCGGAAATGTGGGCTGCAATTTTTCTGCAAAATAGACGCAAAGCCGCTCCAAGGTTGGGCTCTCTAAGCCCGGCTTGTCATTCAAGAGGCCATGATCAAGCTCTGCCGCCACGCTGCGCAGGGCGGCATCTAGGCCAGCCAGATCCGAGACCCAGCCCACCGGTCCCTCGGCCTTGCCGCGCACGGTGGCCTCGACCTTGAACGAATGGCCATGCATGCGCCGATAGAGGCTGTCCTGCGGCCCCGCGGGCAGGAAATGGGCCGCGTCAAACTGCGCCGCCTTGGTGATTTCAAATTCAGGTGCGTTCATGGTCTCTTATCGCCGCCGCCACGGACGGCGCTTTTTTCAAGGAATGCCCAGATATTTGTGGGTCTGGACGCTTAATCGCCATTGGGGATGCGAAAGGCAATAGGCCATGGCGGCCTGGGTTGCCATTTCGCGGTCTGGCCCATCCATGGGCTGCAGATAAAACCGCTCAAAATCAAGACTGGCAAACCGGGCCGGATCAACGCCGATCTGGGGATAGACCAGCTTTAACTCCTGGCCAGAGGTCTGGACCACGGGGGCCTGGGCTTTTGGACTGACACAGATCCAGTCAATGCCAGCGGGCGCAGGCAATGTGCCATTGGTCTCGACCGCAATCTCAAAACCGAGCGCATGCAGGGCGGTGATTGCTGCTGTATCCAGTTGCAACAGGGGCTCGCCGCCCGTGCAGACCACAAGGCGTCCGGTCTCGCCGCCCGTCCAAGCGGCCAGCACCGCTTTGGCTAGGTGCTCAGCTGTCTCAAACCGGCCGCCGCCGGGGCCATCCATGCCGACAAAGTCTGTGTCGCAGAATGTGCAGACGGCGCTGGCCCGGTCCTGCTCGCGCCCGCTCCACAGATTGCAGCCGCTAAACCGGCAAAACACAGCCGCCCGGCCGGCCTGGCCGCCCTCGCCCTGCAGGGTGAGGAAGATTTCCTTGACCGCATAGCTCATGAGGGCGCGCCCGGCTCGCCCGCAGCATTCCATTCGGCCCAGCCCTTGGCCCGCAGGTCACAGGCGGGGCAGGTGCCGCAGCCATGGCCCCAGGCATGAAGCTTGCCGCGCTCGCCCAGATAACAGGTATGGCTCTCGCTCATGATCAGATCGACCAGGTCCTGACCGCCGATGCGCTTGGACAGGGCCCAGGTCTGGGCCTTGGTTAGGTACATCAGCGGCGTCTCAATGCGAAAATCGCGGTCCATGCCCAGATTAAGCGCGGCTTGCAGCGCATCCAACGTATCGCGCCGACAATCGGGATAGCCGGAAAAATCGGTCTCGCACATGCCGCCAATCAAGACATTCAGGCCGCGCCGGTCAGCCAGAGCCGCCGCATAGGTCAGAAAGATCAGATTGCGGCCGGGCACAAAGGTCGAGGGCAGGCCCCGCTCGGTCATTTCGATCTCGCGGTCCGTGGTCAGGGCCGAGCCACCAATCGCGCCAAAACCTTTCAGCTCCAGCACATGATCGGGCCCAAGGCGGCCCGCCCAGGCCGGAAAGCCGTCACTGATCGCGCCAAGGACCACCTCGCGCGCCTGCATTTCGATGGCGTGGCGCTGGCCATAGTCAAAGCCCACTGTCTCGACCCGGGCATAGCGCGACAAGGCCCAGGCCAGACAGACGCTGGAATCCTGACCGCCCGAAAACAGGACCAGGGCAGAATCAGTGGCCTTTAGGGACCGGGGCTCAGACATATCCGTCATGGGGACCATCAATGGCAGGGCAAGCGCCGCAAGGCCTTAGTCTTACACCAGCTCGCCACCGCTCAAAACCACTTGATTAACGAAACCTTGATCTAGACCTGTGGCATTTGTGGCTGCATTTGAAAATTTACCTTCTGAGCGGTTATTTTTTTGCTCATGCTTATTGACATTTTGCCTATCCCTATACGCACTATAATCTTTACGACCTAGGATGTTCCGCAAAACTAGGTTTTGTTTTGATTGCGGTATTGAGGAAACAACGGACGCAAGGCTCAAACAAGGGCCGCGTCGTACTGGGAGGGTTACCTATGATGAATTCCCTGCGTATGCGCAGCTATCTGGCCATGGGCGTATCGGCAATCGCCATGACCGCCATCGCCGCGCCCGCTTTTGCTCAGGATGCAGCGCCCACCAAGGGCAATGTGATCGAAGAGTTGGTGGTGACCGCGCAAAAGCGCGAAGAAGCCATTCAGGACGTGCCAATCGCGGTTTCGGCCTTTAGTCAGGACACGCTGGAAAAGGCCAAGATCGATGGCGGCCCGAATCTGCAATTGGCCATCCCGAACGTCTCCTTCTCCAAGGGCAATTTCACCGGCTTCAACTTCCAGATTCGCGGCGTTGGTTCCAAGCTCGTGGCGACCTCGGGCGATTCCGGAACCGGCATTCACATCAATAACGTGCCATTGACCGCCAGCAACCTGTTCGAAGCTGAGTTTTATGACACTGAGCGGGTGGAAGTCCTGCGCGGCCCACAAGGCACACTGTATGGCCGTAACGCCACCGGCGGTGTGGTCAATGTGATCACGGCCAAGCCGGTTGATCGCTTTGCCGCCTCGATCAAGGCAGAGGTCGGCAATTTTGACACGCGCAAGGTGCGCGGCATGGTCAATGTGCCGATTGGTGACAAGGTCGCCCTGCGGGTGGCGGGGTCCTACCTGAATCGCAGCGGCTTTGGTAAGAATCTGATCACGGGCAATGATGTTGATGGCCGCGATCTTTATGCCGTCCGCACCACGGTCGCGTTCAACCCGACTGAAAAGTTCAGCTCCTACCTGATGTGGGAACACTTCAAGGAAGACGATGATCGCTCGCGGATCGGCAAGCAGTTCTGTTCCAAGGATACAGGACCGACGGGTGCGCCGTATTCCGCTATTCCAGCTGTACGCGTGTTCCAAAGTGGTTTCTTGAGTCAGGGCTGTAAGCAGGCCTCAGTCTATGCGCCAGACTCTCTTGGCACGCCCAATTCTTCGGCGACGCTGGGCGGCCTGTTAGGCAATCTGTCAGGCTTGATTAGCGGGGATGCCCATGCAGGCAAGATGCAGGATAAAAATCTACGGAATATAGAATCCATCGTCGACCCCGTTTATCGAGCGACTACCGACGTTTATAATCTCAGCATGGCTTGGGATGTCACGGAAGACTTGAAAATTACGTCTCTCACCGGTTATTCAAAGGGCGATTTGTTCAGCGGTGCGGACTATAATCGGGCGTCGCCAATCAATACATTCAATGCCACGCCGCTCAGCCCCGGCGGTGTGTTTACTGATCCCCAGCTAGGCGCTTCGAACAAGCTCGCAACTCTGGACATCTCCAGCGCCAAATCTAAGCAGTGGTCGCAAGAGCTTCGTCTGCAGTCTGCTTATGCAGGGCCGTTCAATTTTAATATTGGCGGCATTGTCTTGGATTTCAAATCTGTGAGCGATTATTATGTCTATGGTAACACCCTGACCGCTTGGGCACAGGTGCAAAATGGCGGCGCGGCATGCGCGCTGGGTAATGCTAATTGTATTTATATCGACCCCAAACCCACACCAGACGGGATCGGCCATAACTACTACAATAACAGAACACCCTATCACCTAAAGTCCAAGGCAGCCTTCGGTGAAGTCTATTATGAATTGTCAGATGCCCTGAAGCTGACGGCTGGTCTGCGCTATACGCACGACCGCAAAATTCAAACCAACATGCCTGTGGTCTTGTTTGTAAAGGGCAGCGGACACCCACTCGATCCGGTAACCCCGATTCAGATTGGTGACTGGAAGGAGATGACCGGCCGGTTTGTCGTGGACTGGAAGCCAGAGCTTTCATTCACCGATAGCACGCTTGTCTATGCATCCTATTCGAAGGGCTATAAGGGCGGCGGTATCAACCCGCCTCAATCGACCGGCATAGGTCTGTCGGCCGTCAAGACCACATTCGATCCCGAGTTTGTGAATTCATTCGAGATCGGAACAAAAAACACCTTGCTTGATGGTAGCCTAGTGTTCAATGCAACTGCATTCTACTATGATTACAAGGGTTACCAGGTTTCAAAGATCGTTAACCGCACTTCGGTCAACGAAAACATTGATGCCAAGATCAAGGGCTTGGAAATCGAGTCGATCTGGGAACCGATTCAGAATCTGCGGTTCAATGCTAATCTGGGACTGTTGGACACAGAGATCGGCGAAGCATCCTCCATTGATACCTTAAACCGCACCCAGGGTGACCCCACTCTGATCCTCGTAAAGGCCTCGACGGCGGCAAATTGTACGGCCAACAAGGCGGGCGTATATGGACTGATGAATTTGATCAATTCAGCCGCAGCCAATGGCGGCAATATTCCAGGAACGAGTATTGCTTTCCCGGTTACCAACATGCTCGGCATCTGTTCCGGCTCATTTACGGGATCAGCGAACCCTCTGGCAGCGTTTGGGATCAATATCCCTTATAGCGACGGCATTGAGGTAAACCTCAAAGGCAAGGAATTGCCCAACGCGCCCAAGGCTACGATCTCGATCGGTGTCCAGTATACGTGGGAACTGCCTGCGGGTTGGGGTGCGACCTTGCGCGGGGATTACTACCATCAGGGCAAGACCTTCTCACGCATCTATAATTCGTTCGCCGATCGGATTGATGCTTGGGAAAACGTCAATGCAACCTTGCAGGTCGTTAACCCCGGCCTGGGCATCCAGGTTGAGGCCTATGTGAAGAACCTGCTGGATGATTCACCGCTCGTGGACCTTTACCTGACCGATGACTCCTCAGGCCTGTTCCAGAACGGCTTCATTCTTGAGCCCCGTACCTTTGGGATCAGCATCCAGAAGTCGTTCTAAACCAAACCAAATCACCATCCCTTAGGGGTTGGAACCTTCGGGCGGCGGGGCAACTCGCCGCCCGTTTTTTTGGCACCGGCCTCATATTTGAGCTGTAAAATGTTACGTAAAAGCAACACTTTAAAAGTACTTGCATAAATCAAAGCCATATCGTGTGTTTCACCGTTTTTGTGACGGATATATCGTTGACAGCCCCCCCCGTGACCGTGCGATCCCCCGCGCCCGCTTGGGAGCAATGTCGCCGACTCCTGGGCTGTTACCCGATCTAGGCGGCAATGAATTGGCGGGGCGTCGGCCAGATAGATCGGCCAAACCCGTTCAGGAAGGAACTTGTCTATGTCTATTACTCTGCGCGTGCGGAGCTATTTGTTTGCGGGTGCCTCGGTCCTTGCCATGGCTGCATCTGCCGCCCCAAGCCTTGCCGCTGATGCCCCATCAGCGCAAGATTCCCAGGTGATCGAAGAGGTTGTTGTCACCGCCACGGGCCGCGAAGCGCGCCTGCAAGACGTGCCGATCGCCATTACCGCTGTGACCGCTGAAACCGTCAAGAATGCCGGCATCACCGATCTGCGCAGCGTTCAGCAGATCGCACCAAGCTTCAAATTCTATACCGGCCAATCCAATGCGGCGGGCACCACCGCCTCGATCCGCGGTATCGGCACCGGCGGCGATAATCCAGGCTTTGAGTCTGCGGTTGGCTTCTTCATTGACGGCGTTTATCGCAACCGTTCGGGCGTTGCCTTGTCCGAGCTGCCCGAAGTGTCGCGCATCGAGGTCCTGCGCGGTCCTCAAGGCACACTGTTTGGCCGCAATACCACGGCGGGCGCGATCAGCGTCACCACCAAGGGCCCAGAATTCAGCCCCCGCGGCTTCGCCATTGTCAGCGTCGGTGACTATAATTACAAAAGCGCGACCTTTGGCATTACCGGTCCCTTGATCGCCGACAAGTTGGCTGCTCGTCTGGAAGGCAATATCCAAAAGCGTGACGGCTACATCACCGATGTGACCAGCAACCGCGACATCAATAATCGCGACCGTTGGAACCTGCGCGGTCAATTGCTGTGGAATTTCGACGAGGGCTCCTTGCGTGTCATCGCCGACACCTCGGCGACCAATGAGCAGTGCTGTTCGGCTGTGACCAGCAAGCTCGGTAGCTTTGCCCCTGCGATCAATTTTGTCGCCGGTTTGAACAATCTGACCGGCATACTGCCTGCCGATCCTTCGGCGCGCCGCACCACGATCAGCCCCAACCGCGACCTTGCGGAAAAGGTCAAGGAATCGGGCATTTCGGCGGAATACAACCGCACCTTTGGCGGCGTGAAGTTCACCTCGGTCACCGCCTATCGTGACTGGAAGGCCCTGCGTAATCAGGACATCGATTTCAGCGCCATGGACCGCGCCTATCGTGATGGTTATCGCGACGGCTTTAAGACCTTCACCCAGGAAGTGCGCTTCCAGGGCGATATGGGCAAGCTGAACTGGCTGGCTGGCGCCTTCTTTGCCGACGAAAAGCTTAATCACGTCGACAAGATCCGCTTTGGCGCAGACGGCGCGCGCTATGTCGATGCCTTGGCCGCTGGTGTCGATTTGAACGGTGCTGCCCCCGGCGGAACCGGCTTTAACCTGTTCGGCAGCCTGGGCACCGCCGGTTGCGGTCCAGCATCGGCGCTTTATGCCAATTGCCGCATCCTTGAGGCTGCGCTTGCTGGCTCGCCAGCCGCGCCGTTCGCGTCGGCCTATGCAGAAGCGGTTGCGGCGGGGGCTCCGGTTCCCGGTACCGGTCAAAACTCTGACCAGTTCCAAACCCACACCCGCAGTTTTTCAGTCTTCACGCACAATGAATACGCCCTGACCGACAAGCTGACCCTGACGGCGGGTGTGCGCTGGAACCATGAAACCAAGGATGTGAAGGCCAATCTGGATTCCACCGCGCCGGGCTGTTCGGCCCTGACGGCCAATCCATTCTATACGGGCGCAAGCCAGGCCCTGCTGGCCAGCCCCTTGGCAGGTTTCTTGTTGTTCGTCTGTAACCCCGTGGTCAATACGGTTGCCAATGGGTCCTATTCGGACGGCACCGAGGAGAACGAATGGACCGGGACCGCGTCCTTGTCTTACAAGCTGTCGGATGACGTCATGTATTATGGCGGCTTCTCGCATGGCTATAAGGCCGGGGGCTATAATCTGGACCGTTCGGGCTTTAACATCAGCCCAGCGACCACGGTTAAGCCATCGATTTCGGAAACACACTTCAATCCGGAATTTATTGACGCCTATGAATTGGGCGTGAAGTCGAGCCTGTTCAGCGGCATCACCACCCTGAACCTGAACCTGTTCTATCAAGAGGTCAGCGACTTCCAGCTCAACGCCTTCTCCGGCTTCAATTTTGTCACGCGCAATGTGCCAAAGCTGATTTCGCGTGGCGTGGAACTGGACTCGGTTACCAAGCCTATGCCGGGCCTTACGATCCAAGCTGGGGCCTTGTATGACGAAGCCTATTTCGACTCGCCCGTGACGTTTGGCACGCAAACCATCCGTTCGGGTGACAAGCTGGCCGGTCAGCCAAAATGGACTGTCACCTCGGCTGTGACCTATAAGCGCCCGATCCCAGGCACCCAGCTTGATGGTCTGGTGTTTGTCGATGGTCGCTATAACAGCGCCTATGCGACCCAAAACCTGTCGCGCGATCCAAGCGGTTCGACGGATAACAAGGCCTATGCGATCTTCAATGCCCGTATCGGCGTGGGTGATCAGGCCGGGCGTTGGAATGCGGAACTGTTCATCCGCAATCTGGCTGACAAATACTATACGATCGGTGGTTTTGCCGTGCCGGAGCAGACGGGCAATTATGCCGTCTATCCAGGCGAGCCACGCACCTATGGTGCCACTGTGCGGGTCAATTTCTAAGCCTAACCCGCAGACTGGAAAGAACGAGGGCGGCGGGGCAACTCGCCGCCCTTTGTTTTGCGCGGACAGGCCCGGCTTCGTATCATTGATGCATTTAAGTAACATAAAATATCAAATTTAGAGTTTGGTAACGAATTGCTGTTTTGCATGTTAATAATTGTTAACAGGCCAAGAAGAGCGCGCAGACAGCCGCGCTTGGCGCGCCGGTTCAAAAAGGACCTTGTTATGACTGAGCGCATGCGGCGCTATTTATTTGCGGGCGTGTCAGCCATGGTATTAGGCAGCTTGCCCGCCTGGGCGGTTGCGGCCCCCGCTCGTGCCTATGAGCCGTCAGCCGAGGCGGTCATGCTGGCGGCAACCGGCCCCTTGACCTCGCTACAAGACGCGCCGATCGCGGTTAGCGAACTTAATGCCGAGACTGTGAAAAATGCTGGAATCACCGATGTGCGCGGCGTGCAGCAACTGGTCCCAAGCGTGCGGTTCGAGACGGGGGCATCTAGTGTGCTGGCTACGACCGCCTCGATCCGAGGGATAGGCACCAATGCCGATAATCCCGGCCTGAATGGGTCGGTTGGTATTTATATTGACGGTGTTCACCGTCGCCGCGTCGGGCTTGGCCTGTCCGAACTACCGCAAGTCTCGCACATTAATGTTCTGCGCGGCCCGCAAGGTACCTTGTTTGGTGAAAACAGCACCGCAGGCGCGATCAGTGTCACGACAATGGCCCCCAGTTTCGAGCGCCGCGGCTTTGTCTCGGTGGCTGGCGGCAATTACGCCTATAAGAGCGCCAGCTTCGGCCTGACCGGCGCGGTGATTGACGAGCGCCTCGCCGCAAGCCTTGATGGCAATGTCCAGGTCCGCAATGGCTCGATCACGGATGCCAGAAGCAATCGCGACGTCAATGACCGCAATCGCTGGAACCTGCGCGGGCAAGTGCTCTGGACCTTTGATGCGGGCAGTTTGCGCGTCATTGCCGATACGGCCCGCACAGACGAGCAATGCTGTTCGGCTGTGTCCAGCCAGTTGGGCAGCTTTATGCCGGCGGTCAATTCCGTGGCGGCGCTGTTTGGCAGTGGCATTGGCCTGATGCCGCCGGATCCCGCGGCGCATCTGACGACGCTGACGCCGGCAAGAGACATGACCGAAGATGTCCAGGATTCGGGGATTTCAATCACGCTGGACCGCGATATCGGCGCGGTTCATCTGACCTCGATCAGCGCCTATCGTGATTGGCAAGCCTTGCGCAATCAGGACATGGATCTTAGCGATATTGACCGGCTCTACCGCGCCGGTGCGCAGGACAGTGCCAGGACCCTTAGCCAGGAAGTCCGGCTAAGCGGCCAGGCCGACAAGCTGAAATGGATGGTCGGAGGGTATTATGCCGATGAGACCCTGAACCATACTGACAAGGTCAGGTTTGGTACGGACGGCGCCCATTATATCGATTCCGAAATGTTCCAGTTTTCTGGCCAGTACAATGTGTTTGGCAGCCTTGGCCCCCTCGCCAATTCGGCCTGTGGCCCGCATGCCTATTATTATCCCGGCTGTAAGGTGTTTGCTGCTGCGCTTATGCCGCCCGCGAGCCTGGTTGGACTAAACAGCAGCGATCCGGCTGTTGTGGCCTCAACCCGCGCGCAACTGGACTATGCCAATGCCTATGCCATGGCCGTGGCGATCGGGATTCCTGTGGATGGTAGCGGCCAGAACGCTGATGCTTTCGAAACCCACACCGAAAATCTCGCCCTGTTTACGCATAATGAATACGCGATCACGGACAAGCTGACCGTTTCGGGCGGCCTGCGCTGGTCGCAGGAAACCAAGTCGGTGGCCGCCAATCTGGATGCGACAACCCCGGCCTGCGGCGCGCTTATATCGACCCCGGACTATGCAGCCACGACCCAGACCCTGCTACAGGGCCCCTTGGCACCATTCTTGCGTTATATCTGTAATTCATCGGTCAATCCCGTCGCCAATGGGACCTATTCAGACTCGCTTAAATCCACGGCCTGGACGGGCACGCTGGGCCTGACCTATCGGATGAATGACGACTATCTGTTCTATGGCAATTATGCGCACGGCTATAAGTCGGGCGGTTATAATCTGGATCGCTCTGGCTTTGACCTGCTGCCCACTGCGACCGCCAAGCCGCTGATCGCAGACCTTCGCTTTGATCCAGAGGTCTCTGATGCTGTTGAAGTCGGGGTTAAGTCGAGCCTGTTCAACGGCATGACCGGTCTGAATTTGAACCTGTTCTATGAAAAGATTACCGACTTCCAGCTGCAAGGCTCGACCGGTTATGCCAGCCTTGTTCGTAATGCCCCCCGGCTGATCTCGCGCGGGGTCGAGCTGGACACGGTGACCAAGCCCATGACGGGGCTGACCATTCAAGCGGGGCTGTTGTATGATCAGGCCTATTTTGACCGGGCCGTCCATTTTGGCGAGCAGTCGATCCAGGCCGGTGATGCCTTGGCCGGTCAACCGAAATGGACCATGACCTCAGCCGTGACCTATAGGCGCCCGATTCCAGGCACCGAGCTTGAAGGCCTGGTGTTTGTCGATGGCCGGTTCAATACCAGCTATGCCACCCAGAACCTGATGCGTGATCCGCAAGGCTCAACCGACAATGCCGCCTATGCGATCTTTAATGCCCGCTTCGCTGTCGGCGACCAGAGGGGGCGTTGGAGCACAGAAGTGTTTATTCGCAACTTGTCGGACAAGTATTATACGGTCGGCGGTTTCCAACTGCCCGAACAGCCCGGCAATTTTGCCGTCTATCCCGGTGAGCCGCGCACCTATGGTGCCAAGCTGAGGGTCAATTTCTAACCGGTTTTGCAGGGGCCATTAAGGGTGCACCAACAGGGGAAAGGCCAAGGCTTTTCCTCTGTTTTTGGTTTCGGTCCCAGGGCCTTGGCCAGGCCTGGGCGTGTGGCGCAGATGTCGCCTTCGTAACTTATGCTCAATTTGTATCGTTACGCATATTGACAGATGTTTCGCATCGGTATGCATTAACGACATGTTACGGAGAGTCTGTTGCGCATCTTACGTAACACTAACAAGCGCAATGCCGAGGAAACAACTGTCGCAGGGCGCACATAAGCGCTCGCGACGTTCTGGGAGGGATACTAAATGTCAAACTCACTGCGCATGCGCAGCTATCTGGCCATGGGCGTATCAGCGATCGCGATCGCTGCCGTAGCCGCGCCCGCCTTTGCCCAAACCGCACCTGCGGCACCGGCCAAGGGTAATGTGATCGAAGAACTGGTTGTGACCGCGCAAAAGCGCGAAGAAGCCATTCAGGACGTGCCAATCGCCGTTTCGGCCTTTAGCCAGGACACGCTCGAAAAAGCCAAGATCGACGGCGGCCCAAATCTGCAACTGGCCATCCCGAACGTGGCCTTCTCCAAGGGCAATTTCACCGGCTTTAACTTCCAGATTCGCGGCGTTGGCTCCAAGCTCGTGGCGACTTCCGGCGATGCCGGGACCGGCATTCACATCAATAACGTTCCATTGACCGCCAGCAACCTGTTCGAAGCCGAGTTTTATGACACCGAGCGGGTGGAAGTCCTGCGCGGCCCACAAGGCACGCTCTATGGCCGTAACGCCACGGGCGGTGTGGTCAATGTGATCACGGCCAAGCCGGTTGATCATTTTGCCGCCTCGATCAAGGCCGAGCTTGGTAATTTTGACACCCGCAAGGTTCGCGGCATGGTCAATGTGCCAATCGGCGACAAGATCGCCCTGCGGGTTGCAGGCTCTTACCTAAACCGGGGTGGTTTTGGTACCAACCTCGTGACGGGCAATGATATTGATGGTCGTGACCTGTACGCCGTTCGTACCACCGTGTCCTTCAATCCTACAGAAAAGTTCAGCTCCTACCTGATGTGGGAACACTTCAACGAAGATGACAACCGCTCGCGGATCGGCAAGCAGTTCTGTAAGAAAGATACTGGCCCGACCGGCGTGCCTTACTCGTCAATCGCCGCGGTTGCGGCATTTGAAAGTGGTTTCCTGAGCCAAGGTTGTAAGCAAGCGTCAGCTTATGATCCAGACTCGCTCGGCACGCCAAACTCATCGGCCACCTTGGGCGGCCTGCTCGGCAATCTGACCGGCCTTATCTCCGGCGATTCATATGCCGGCAAGGTTCAGGATCGCGATCTGCGTAGCAGTGAGTCCCTTAAGGATCCAATCTATAGGGCGACGACCGATGTCTATAACCTGAGCATGAAGTATGAGCTCACGGACAACCTGACCTTGACCTCATTGACGGGTTATTCCAAAGGCGACCTGTACAGCCAAGCTGACTATAACCGTGCGACGCCAAACAATGATTTTAACGTAACGCCGCTGAGCCCAGGCGGTGTGTTTACTGATCCTCAGATTGGTCCGTCCAATAAGTTTGCAACC
>JBIIZD010000020.1:0-30681 GCA_044346445.1 Caulobacteraceae bacterium | reverse complement strand
GGTCGCAAGAACTGCGTTTGCAATCATCATATGCTGGCCCATTCAACTTTAACGTCGGGGCTATTGCCGTCGACTTTAAATCGAACGGCGACTACTATGTCTATGGTAACACGCTTACCGCTGCGGCTTTGGCGTGTAATGCTGGCGCTCCACTTTGCGGGAATGCGGCGGGTACCAGTGCCGGTGTTGGTATTGACCTGAACCAAGAGCCAGACGGTTCCGGCCACAACTATTATAACAACCGCTCTCCTTATCACCTGAAGTCCCAGGCGGCTTTCGGCGAAGTCTATTATGAGCTGTCAGACAGTTTCAAGCTGACCGGCGGTCTGCGTTATACGCATGACCGTAAGGAACAGATCAATCTGCCTGTCGTGCTCTTGGCGCCCGGCATCGGTCACACCCCAGACCAAGTCAACCCCGTCCTGATCGCTGATTTCAAGGAATATACGGGCCGCGTTGGTTTCGACTGGAAGCCTGAATTGTCCTTCACCGACAGTACCTTGGTCTATGCCTTCTATTCCAAGGGTTATAAGGGTGGTGGTATCAACCCGCCGCAATCGGCCGGTGCTGGTTTCACCGCTGTTCAAGCCACCTTCGCGCCTGAGTTTGTTAACTCGTTCGAAGTCGGCGTGAAGAACACCCTGTTGGACGGTAGCCTGGTCTTTAATGCGACCGCCTTCTATTACGACTATAAGGGCTATCAGGTTTCCAAGATCGTGAACCGCACCTCGGTCAACGAAAACATCGATGCCAAGATCAAGGGCCTCGAGATTGAATCCATCTGGGAGCCCATCAATAATCTGCGCTTCAATGCCAATCTGGGTCTTTTGGACACCGAGATCGGGGAATCCTCGTCGATAGACACGGCCAACCGTACTCAAGGCGATCCAACCTTGCTGTTGGTTAAGGCTTCGAACGCCAGCAACTGCGTCGCTGACAAGGCCGGCGTGATTGCATTGATGAACCTGATCAATGTGACAGCGGCCAATGGCGGCACGGTGCCTGGCGTAGGTATTCCCTTCCCAGTAACAAACATGCTGGGCATTTGTTCGGGTGCCTTTACGGGGCCGGCGAACCCCTTGGCTGGCTTTGGTATCAACATCCCTGTCAGTGACGGCATTGCGCAAAATCTGAAGGGCAACAATCTGCCAAACTCGCCCAAGTCGACGCTTTCGGTTGGCGCCCAGTACACCTGGGATCTGCCAAACGGTTGGAGTGCAAACCTGCGCGGTGACTATTACCGTCAGGGCGAGACCTATTCCCGGATCTATAACGCCGCGGCAGACCGTCTCAATGCTTGGGAGAACGTCAATGCGACCTTGCAGGTCCGCAATGATGGCATGGGACTTCAGATCGAAGGCTATGTGAAGAACCTGCTTGATGACTCGCCTCTGACGGACCTGTACCTGACCGACGATTCTTCGGGCCTGTTCCAGAATGGCTTCATTCTTGAGCCCCGCACCTACGGGATCAGCATCCAAAAGTCGTTCTAAGCGACCTATATAACCAAGACCTGGGCCGGTGGAGCAATCCACCGGCCCTTTTTGTTTGGAAAGGGCAGGGCCAGGCGCACGGATCAACCCTGCGCCTATAGGTGTGCTGAAAGGGAAAGCCCGGCTGTGGGGCACCCTTGGTGGCTGGAGGCGGGATCGAACCGCCGACCTGTGGGTTATGAATCCACCGCTCTAACCATCTGAGCTACCCAGCCAAGGGTATCGCCAAGCGAGGCATGGCTTATAGGGGTTGAAGCCGCCCGCTTCAAGGCCAAGATTGGCCTTCTTTTGCATGGAAAATATGGCCACTGGGCAAGACGAGGCTTGGGCCTGTGATCGGTTGCCGCTAGGGTCGCAGCCATGAGCGTGCTTCACCTGCTGGGCTCGTCCGCCGATGGCGGGGCGGAGACCTATTTTAGCGATCTGGTCGCGGCCCTTGGCCAGTCTGGCCTTTACCAGCATGCGGCAATCCGGGCCCATGCCGGTCGACAGGCTGCGCTTGCGGCGACCGGCATTGGCTTTTCCGTGTTCGGTTTTGGCGGTCCCTTGGATGTATTCACCCGGCCAAGGCTGGCAATACTGGCGGGCAAGATCGAGGCCAAGGTTCTGGTCGCCTGGATGAACCGGGCGGCGCGCCATACCCCCGCTGGACCCTGGGCGCGGATTGGACGGCTTGGCGGCTATTATGATCTGAAAAACTATCGCGGCTTTGATATGCTGGTCGCCAATACGCCCGACATTGCCAGATGGATAATTGACCAAGGCTGGCCGTCCGACCGGGCCGTCTATATTCCCAATTTTGCCGAGGCTGGCCCAGGTCAGGCCCTGGACCGTAGTGCCCTAGATACGCCCGAAGACGCACCCTTGCTGCTCTCGATGGGGCGTCTGCATACGGTCAAGGCCCATGATGTCAGCCTGCGCGCCCTGCAAGGCCTGCCGGGGGCCTATTTGTGGATCGCGGGCACCGGACCGCTTGAGGCGCAGCTCAAGGCCCTTGCGGCTGAACTTGGCGTTTTGGACCGGGTGCGGTTCCTGGGCTGGCGCGACGATGCCTCAGCGCTCTATCGCACCGCCGATGTCTGCCTGTTTCCATCGCGGTTCGAGCCCCTGGGCAATGTGGTGATCCAGTGCTGGGCGCATGGCTTGCCGATCGTCGCCGCAGCCAGTCAAGGCCCTTCGCAACTGATTGCGCCGGGCACAGATGGCCTCCTGGTGCCGATTGATGATCCAGACGCCTTGGCAGCCTCTGTGGGCCAGATCCTCGGTGATCGGGCCCTCAAGGCCCATCTGATCGAAAACGGCCGCGCCCAGGTTCAGGCCGAGTTTTCCAAGGCCTCGGTCGTTGCGCGCTGGCGCAATCTTTTTGCAGAAATGGGCGAGCCGTCATGTGCGGCATAGCCGGATTGCTCGGCCAGTTTGGTCCCGATGGCTCGCCGATCGCGGCCATGATTCAGAGCCTTGCCCATCGCGGCCCCAATGGCATCCGGACTGAGGAAGGGCCAGGCTGGTCGCTTGCCCATGCGCGCCTGTCGATCATTGACCTGGAAGGCGGCTGGCAGCCCCTGCATCTGGGACGGTCGGTCGTGATCGGTAATGGCGAGATCTATAATTACAAGGAGCTGAGCCGCGATCACGGCCTGGCCAAGCGGCTGGTCACGGGCTCCGACTTTGAGCCCTTGCTCCATCTCTATGCCAGCGAGGGCGAGCGGGCGTTTGAGCGTTTGCGGGGCATGTATGCCCTTTGTCTGATCACTGAGGATCAAGGCGCTTGGCTGGTGCGCGACCCGTTCGGGATCAAGCCGCTCTATTGGACCAAGCGCGATCAGGGCCTGGCCTTTGCCTCCGAACCCCGCGCCCTCTTGCTGGCGCGCCCGGCGCGCCCGGTGTCAGAGCGGATCGAGGAGCTTTTGTGTCTGAACTATAGCCTAACCGAAGGGTCGGTTTATGCCGGCATCCAAAGGCTGGCGCCCGGTGCCATCAGCAAGGTTGCCGATGGACAATGGCTTGGCTCCATCCACCGCCCAGCCTTGCCGCCCAAGCCGGCCGTGTTCCCAACAGGCGAGGCCGAACTGTTGCTGGTGCTTGACCGGGTACTCGAAGACAGCGTCACCGTGCATCAGCGCTCGGACGTGCCGTATGGCCTATTCTTGTCTGGCGGCATTGATTCTGCGGCCATTGCGACCATGATGAGCCGTCTGAATGCCCGCCCGGTTACAGCCTTTACCTGCGGATTTACCGCTCATGACGGGCAAGATTGGCAGGCACGCGACGAGCGTGGGCAGGCTGAACGTGTCGCTAGGGCCTTGAACCTGGATTGGCACGCTGTTGAGTTTGACGAGGCTGATTTTTGGCGCATCCTGCCCAAGGTGGCCTGGGCTATGGATGATCCGACCTGCGACTATGCCAGCCTGCCAACCTACCGCCTTGCCGAGGCGGCTAAATCGGACCTGACGGTCGTGCTGACGGGGGAGGGGGGCGATGAATTGTTTGGCGGCTATGGTCGTTATCGCCGCGCCTTGCGACCGCGCTGGCTGGGTGGCCGCCCGGCTGAACCGCAATTTCTAGCCCCTTTTCTAAAGGATGGCGGCAAGGGCGCTCTGGCCCGCTGGCGCAGCGCCGCGAGGCCGCCCAGGGGCCTGACCCGGCTGCAGGCGGCGCAATATGGCGATATTGTCACCTGGCTGCCCAATGACCTTTTGCTCAAGCTGGACCGCTGTTTGATGGCACATGGGCTTGAAGGGCGAACGCCCTTTCTCGACCCCGCCGTCGCCGCCTTTGGCTTTCATCTGCCAGACAGGATGAAGGTGCGCGGGCGCATGGGTAAGTGGCTCTTGCGCCAGTGGTTGGCCCGCCATTGCCCCGCAGCTGAGCCCTTTGCCAAGAAGAAGGGCTTTACCGTGCCGGTCGCGGCCTGGATCTCGCCGCGCGCAAGCTTACTTGGCCCCCGTATAGCTGCCAGTGCTGGTATTGCCGCCGTCTGCGATATCGAGGCGGTGCGCGCCGTGTTTAGCGATGAGCGCCACGCCGCCAGCCGCTGGCCCCTTCTGTTCTATGCGCTCTGGTATGCGATCCATATTGAAGGCGCAGAGCCAGACGCGGCGCTTCAAACATTGCTGGCCTAACCCCCTTCCCCGGCATTCGCCGGTACTTCCCCCAGAGCGGGAAGATTTATCAGTTTTTAGTTTCTTCCCGCGCCAAGGCGGTGAAAGGGCCCTGGCTAGAGCCCCAAACGCTTGGCGACATACTCGCCCAAGGCCAGTGAGCTGGTCAGGCCCGGGCTTTCAATGCCGAACATGGCCGCTAGGCCCGGCAGGCCGTGCTCGGCCTCCCCATCAATGCGAAAATCGGGTTGAACCTCGCCGGGGCCGTGGATCTTGGGGCGGATACCGGCATAGTCAGGCGTCAGACTGCCGTCTGGCAGGCCCGGCCAAAACTTGCGGACATAGTCATAAAAGCCTTGGGCGCGGGCCGGATCGACCGAATAGTCCTCGGTCTCGACATAGGCAAGGTCTGGCCCAAACACAGCTTGACCGCCCAGATCGCGGCGATAATGAACCCCTAAGGCACCGGGTATGGGCGGCGGATAGACCAGACGCTGGAACGGGGCCTTGCACCCGGACAGGACAAAATAGACCCCCTTGCCATAATGCAGTTTGGGGATTTGGCCCGGATCAAACCCGTCAATCCTCGAGGCCGCGTCCTGGGCACCAAGGCCTGCGCAGGTCACCAGATAGCGGCAGGTCAGATCGCCAGGCTCTGCCCCGCCGGTCAGGACGCGAAAGCCGCCGCCTGCCAAGGGTTCGGCCCGCTCGAACGGCGTGGCCAAGACCACAGCGCCCCCGGCTGCCTCGATCTCGCCCTGCAGGGCGACCATATAGCCGTGACTGTCAAACACCCCGCTTTGGGGCGATTCAAGACCCATGACCGCCTTGAGGTCTGGCTCCAGCGCATGAACCTGATCAGCGGTGAGGACCCGCATGCCCTCGACATCATTGGTCTGGGCCTGGAGCATAATGGCATCAAGCCGCTCAATCTCGCAGTCTTGGGTGGCCACCACCAGCTTGCCGCAGCGGTCATAGCTGACATTATGCGCGTCCAAAAACGGATAGAGCAGGCGGCGGCCCTCGACGCAAAGCCTGGCCTTGAGCGAGCCGGTTGGGTAATAGAGACCCGCATGCACGACCTCGGAATTGCGCGCCGAGACGCCTTGGCCAATGGCTTTTTCCTTCTCAACCACCACAACTGACAGGCCGCGCCGTGCCAAGGCATAGCCCGTCGCAAGGCCAACGGCCCCGGCCCCGACAATAATCGCATCCAGATCAAATTCGCTCATGCACTGCTTGTATCAGAGCTTGGAAAACACGGTCATTTGTTTTGCGCATGGCCGCGCATTTTGCCGCATAGGCCAAGGCCCTTAAGCCCGGCCCATGATCTGGCCAACCAGGCTGTGGTCCTTGAGGATTTCCTGCGCCGCATTATGGCCAGGCGCGCCGGTGACGCCGCCGCCCGGATGGCTGCCTGCGCCGCACATATAAAGACCCTTTAAAGGCCCGCGATAATGGCCATGACCAAGGAAGGGCCGCGCGGCCCAAAGCTGGTCCAGCGACATGGCCCCATGCATGATGTCGCCGCCCATCAGGCCAAATTTTCGCTCCAGATCCATGGGCGACAAGATCATGCGGCCAAGCACTGAGGCCTTGAAATTGGGCGCATAATCATTGACCGTCTCAATAATCAGATCGGCGGCCGCCTCGCGCTCATTGTCCCAGTGGCGGCCATCGGGCAGGATGGGGGCAAATTGCTGGCAAAACAGGCTGGCGACATGCTGTCCGGCGGGAGCCAGGCTGTCATCCACTGTGCTAGGGATCAAGATCTCGACAATCGGCTTTTTCGACCAGCCAAAAGCGCGGGCATCGGTAAAGGACTGGTCCATATAGTCCAGGGTCGGGGCCAGGATAATGCCGCTTTGATGGTGCTCTGCGACGGCCTTGCCGGGCAGGCAGGTAAAGTCGGGCAGTTCGGACAGGGCCACATTCATGCGAAATGTACCCGACCCGACCTTATAGGCGCTGGCGCGGCGATTGAATTCGG
Source organism: Caulobacteraceae bacterium (assembly GCA_044346445.1). Taxonomy (GTDB): domain Bacteria; phylum Pseudomonadota; class Alphaproteobacteria; order Caulobacterales; family Caulobacteraceae; genus CAISGS01. The sequence continues at coordinate 24,097 of JBIIZD010000020.1, read as the reverse complement.
GCGTCAGGTCGCTGGCGTCAATCAACTGGCTATAGAGCATTTTGGGGCCGACATTCGACACCACGGCCTTGGCGCGAACGTCCCCGCCGGACGTCAGACGCACGCCAACCGCGCGGCCCTTTTCGACCAGAACCTTTTCAACCTCAGCTTCGAGGCTGATCTCAACCCCGACCTCTTCACAGGCCTGGCGCATGGCCGTCGTGATTGCGCCCATGCCGCCAATGGCGTGACCCCAAGCGCCCTTATTGCCATTCACCTCGCCAAACACATGATGCAGCAGGACATAGGCTGAGCCGGGCGTATCGGGGCTGGCATAATTGCCGACCACAGCGTCAAAGCCAAAGGCGGCCTTGACTGCCTCGCTTTCAAACCAGCTATCGAGAAACACCCGCGCACTCTTGGTGAACAGGTCCAGCACATCGCGCTGCTGGGGCAGGGACAGGCCAGCCATTTTGCGCGCCTGCAAGGCGGCATCGATCAGGGCGGGCAGACCGCCAGCGACATTGGGCGGGGTCTTCATGGCCAGATCGCGCAGCACATCGGCGACCGACTCTAGCGCCGCATAATATTCGGGCAGGATGTCGGCATCATGGTTGGAGAATTTTCGAAACTCACCCTGGGTCCGCTCCAGCCCGCCGCCGAGTTTCAGATAGCCGCCATCGGCCTGTGGCAGGAAGTTGGAGATCGGGCGCTCGACAATCCGCAAGCCGCGCTCGGCAAGCTTCATATCGGCAATGACCTTGGGGTTCAGCAGGCTGACCGTATAGCTGGCGACCGAGTTGCGAAAGCCGGGATGAAATTCCTCGGTCACAGCCGCCCCGCCAACCACCTCGCGGCGCTCGAGCACCCGCACCTTCATCCCCTTTCGGGCCAGATAAAACGCGCAGGTCAGGCCATTGTGGCCACCGCCGATTATAACGGCATCATAAGACTGGGACATGAAAACTCTTTTTAAATTCAAACAGGTTTGCGGGTATAGGCCTGGCTCCAGCCCGGAGCGGGCGGCTGGGCCTGGCGCGATTGCGGGATCAGGTCGCGGATCTTGGCGCAAAAGCTGCGCAGGCAAACCTCGGTATCGCTCAAGGGCCCGGCGCTAAAGCTTGGCGAGGCCATGCCGTGCTGGACCCGTTCGATCAGGACCGTATCCTCGGCATTGACCTGACGATTGATGCGCCAGTTCAAATACCGAGCCGCCCGCATTTCGCGGCGCTCGTCCGGGATCGCGTATGAGATTTCTCGGACCAGGGTCTGAGTCGGCGAGATCGGCAAGAACTGCATGAAATCGACCTGGTCGGGATAGATATCAAACGCCACATTCGGCCAGAGCTTGAAATAGAGCCAAAGCTTTTGATTAGCCTGCGGCAAATGCTCGACCCTAGGCAAGAGTTTTTGATAGGCGCGTTCGGATAGGTTGGTTGAGGGCTTGTCCATCATTTCGCCCCACATCTTATCGACCATGGGCTTGGCCTCGACGCCATAGCTGCGACCAAATAGGCGGGTCAGGCCAGGGTGGGCGACCTTGATATGCAGGCCGTCGGAATAATTGTCCGAGACATTCTTCCAATTGACCGGGCGGGGCCGCAGCGTGACCCGGCCAATGGCGCGCAGGTCTTCAAATCGGTAGGGCTCGATCTGGGGCGTATAGGGGGCCATCATCTCGGCAACGCTGGGTCCGCCGGTCTCTAGCCGCACAAAGATAAAGCCGTGATAAATCTCGCAGTCCAGGCTGGGCAGGCTGAGATTTTCCATTACTAGGGACGGATAGGTGCCGCGCATGGGCACGCCGGTCAGGCGGCCATCCAGTTCATACGACCAGGCATGATAGGGACAAACCAGCTTGCGTGCGCAGCCCGACGATCCATCAACCAGACGCGAGCCCCTGTGGCGGCAGACATTGGCCATGGCGCGGATGACCCCGTCCTCGCCGCGCACAACCAGCACGCTCTCACCTAGAAAATCGAGGGTGTGATAGTCGCCAATATTGGCAATATCGCTGACATGGCAAACCACCTGCCAAGACGGGCGCATGACCTTGACAGATTCCGCTGCAAAGAATTCTGGATCATTATAGACCCAGGCGGGCAGGCTCCAATCTGCGTCTGAAGCCTTGGTCTGGGCCGGGTTGGTCACGGGCTTGTTCACCGGTTCAAGGCCTATTTGGCCAGCTCAAGGATCAGGGTGTGCCAGTGGTCCAGCCCCCCATCCAGGGCGCCAAGCGGTGCGCGTTCATTCAGGCCGTGCGCAAAGTCATCCGAGGGCCGCATAAAGGTGCCAGAAACGCCATAGCTGGGAATGCCCGCAGCCCGGAAATACAGGCTGTCGGTTGCGAACGCCGACATGTTTGGCTCAATCGGCAGGCCGGGCGCGCGCCGATCCACGGCCTTGCGCACAGCGGCCATAATGTCAGCGCGAAGGGGCGAGGCATCGCTTGCGGATGGTGTGCCCAGCACCGTGATGGTGGCGGCAGGGTTATCGATCACGGACGTCAGGGTCTGGCGGATGGTCTCGATCGCCACGCCCGGCATGATCCGGCAATTGACCGAGACGGTCGCAGCCTGGGGCAGGGCGTTCAAGGCATGACCGCCGCGCAACATGGTGGCGACGCAGGTTGTGCGCACCTGGCCGATATATTCCGGCTCGGCCGACAAGCGGTCACTGGCGGCCTTGTCCGACGGGTCACTAGCATAGCGCAGCATGGCCTGACCAAGTTCTCCGGGGGTTTTTAGGCCCGAAGCCTTCAGATAGGCCCGCGTTAACTCATTGGCCTGGGGCGCAAATTGATAGGGCCCGATCTTGTCGATCATCTTGGCCAGATCATAAATCGCATTGGTCTTGTTCGGGCGCGAGCTATGGCCGCCGGGATTGGTAATGGTGATGTCAAAATCGGCATAGGTTTTTTCACCCGCCTGCAGGGCATAGACCACAGGCTTGTTCGCCTCGTCCAGCACGCCGCCGCCCGCATCGGCATTGAGCGCAAACTCAGCACCGGCCAATTGCTTGGCCAGGGCCTGGGAGGTGAGCATATCGGTTTCTTCGTCACCGGACAGGGCCAGGATGATGTCGCGGCTGGGCTTAAACCCCTCGGCCTTGAGCCGTACGAGGGTGGAGACCAGCATGGTCACGTCCAGCTTCATATCCGAGGCCCCGCGGCCATAGACATAGCCGTTCTCGACCACGGCGGTGAAGGGGTCGCGCTCCCAGTCGGCGGCCTTGGCCTCGACCACATCCATATGGCCAGACAGAAGCATGGGCTTTTTCTTGCCCGTGCCGCGATAGCGAGCGACCAGGGTGGCGGTCTCGCCGATCTTTTCGATCACCACATCCTTCTCGGCAAAGCCGCCCGCGATCAGGACCTGTTTTAGCGATTGGGCATAGGCTGGCACCATGCCCTGGCCTTGGACGGTGCGGTAACCGATCGCTGTCTTGCAAAGCTCAAGCGCCTCGGCCGATTGTTTAGCATCGACCAAGGGCGGCTTGGCCGCAGCAGGCGAGATCAAGGCCAGACTTGTGGCGAGCGCAAGGCTTAGGGGAACAAGACGCATGGTGTGTAAAGGCCTTTGATAGGAACAGAATGGTTATACCATGCACTCTAGCGACCCTAGGGCGGGTGTCAAATCATCTGGCCGTCCATGCCGCGCACGTGCAAGCGCGTGTCGCAGTCCTTATTGACCAAGGGCATAAACCCCGGCGACGTCAATCCGCACCCTCAGCTCGCCCTCGGCAATCGGGGTGGGGCCAGAGTCCGAACTCATCTTGGACATGGTCATGAAGGCAGGCCTTGAGGGCTGTGCGATATCGACGCCCTCGGACAGGCTGATGAGTCTGGGCGTGCCAAGTCCGGTTGCCTGCGCATAAAGGGCGGCCTTGGCGGCCAGGGCCTTAACGGCGGCGCGGCGGGCGGCGTCTTCGATGGCTTGCGGATTTTTCAGGCCAAGGCTTATGCCACTGATCTGATTGACCCCCGCTGCGACCACCGCATCCAGGCTTGCGCCGAGGCGGCCCAGGTCATTGACCGTAATCGTGACCGAATTTGTCGCCTGATAGACGGGCCGTTTGGACGGCAGGCTTTTGGAATAGTCATACTGGACGCTGAGATTAAGCCCTGTAGTCTGGATATCGTGCGAATTTATGCCCTGCTGGGCAAGGGCTGCAAACACCTTGGCCATGCGCTCGCGATTGCTGGCCATGGCCTGGGCAGCGGTTGGGTCAGTGGTTTCGACGGCCAGGGTGATCTGGGCCATGTCGGGCGCGGCCTTGATCTCGCCAAAGGCGCTCAGATTAAGCCTCACCTCGGACGCGGTGGCCGCGGCCTGCGCGCTTGCAGGCAAGGGGGCGGCCAACAGGGTGAGTGCCAAAAGGCTCCAAATTAAGCGGTTCATTCGGTGACTCCTTAAACGGTTTGGCCTTTCTAGGAAATTCAACATGAACAGGGCCTTTAAGCAAGGAACCAGCCATGCTAATCGCTCGTCCATCCCTTCCGGGGGCCTGTAGCTCAATGGTTAGAGCCGACCGCTCATAACGGTCTGGTTGGGGGTTCGAGTCCCTCCAGGCCTACCAAACCTTTTTCCCTCACGCCGCCGTATAGCCGCCCTCTATGACCAGAGGCGGCCCGGGTCATGAAGCTGGCAAAATTGACCGATGGTGCCTGTTTTAACGCACCAGTGCGCCGCCCTTGATCACGGGGGCGGCGCGTTTGGTTTTGCTTATGGCATTGGGGCGCGCCCTGCATCACGGGGGATGATGCAGGGCGCTTTTGGTTTAGAACTTGGTGGACAGGGACACGTAGAAGCTACGTGGCTTGCCTTCGAACGGGTAGCCGAAAAAGTATTTCGGGCTGGACGCGGTATATTCACCGCGGTTAAAGGCCGATCCATAGAGTTGATTTCCAAACCCGTAACGCTCGGCATATTTTTCGTCGAACAGGTTGACGATCCGCAGTTGGATCTGGTGCTGGCGCTCGTCACCCATGAAATAGTTCACGGTTGCATTGACGACCGTATAGTTGCCGAAGTTTTTACGGATCGAAGGGCGTCCAGCAACGGTCAGGCCACCGGTCGACCATTCTGAGCCTTGCATACGTGGCAACAGTACCAGGTTCAGTCTCTGATCATCAGACATCCAGGACATGGTGCCATTGATGAACCAGGCCGGGGTTTCATTGATCTGTTCACCCTTGAACAGGCCACTGGTCAAGGACGCGTCCTGGGCCGTATAGCCCAAGCTCAAACGCCAATTGCGTCCAACGCTGACATCCACATCCGCCGTTACACCCAAAATACGGGTAAGCGCGGTATTGTTGAAGAATGTATTGCGGGCCGGAAAGCCATTGCCGGCCGGGATGCGGAAGTCGGTCGTGCCTTGGATACGGTCGGTTATCTCGGTCTTGAAGCCGCCGACCTCTAAGGCAATAGCGACATCCTTGAACTGACCATTATAGCCGATGGCACCATTATAGGTCTTGGTTTCCTCAGGTATCAGGTTGGGATTGCCCACCGAGGTTGAGGTTTCATTGTTCAGCTCTGTCGTGCGTGGCAGGCTGTAGGATGTACCGCCGTTACCGCGCACATAGACACCGCCCCAAACCGGTTGCTTGAAGCCAAGCTTCCAGATTGTCTTATTGTCAGAACCGTCCAAAAAGTCGGTTCTAACGGCCACAGAAATGGCGGTGTCGGGACTGAAGGGCAGCTTGGGGCGCAAATCAACGAAGACGCCCGTGGTCGTATTGGCCTTATTGCCGACGGGAAACTCTCTGGCCGAGTCGTCTTGGTACTTGACCGATTGAAGGCCGGCAACGAACTCCAAATATTCACCGATATTGACTGTGTTACGGACAGTCATACCCATTTCTTTGAAGCCCGCCCTGGGTTGATTGCTGGTCCCGAAGCCGCGAAACGGCCCATTGGGGAAAACCTTGCCCGAATAGGAGCCAAAGGGAACCGTCTTGTTCGTGGCTGGGTTAAGGCAACCGGCTGGGACCTTACAAATGTCTGGATAAAGCTCGGTGTTCCAGATCTTGGGGTTGGTAAAATAGGCTGCGACCTCGGTCATAATGGCCGGGGACCAACGCTTTTCGAACGATGCGTCAATGATCGGATAGCGCACAGTATTTGGCGAGTGGATTTCGCGATCAGGGAAGGCATCTTGGAACCAAGATTCGGTGTATTCAGCATTAATACGTAGGGCCGTGTCCTTATCGATCTGCCACAAATATTTCAGGCCGATATCATTGCGGTTCAGCGGATATTCCTGAACGCCGCCAGCCGCCGCAACATTGTCGACAAAGTCCTTGGGATTATAGATCCGAGGGCCATCGGTCGCCTGCATGCTGCCATAGGCCATCACGCTGTGTTTGGCCTCTGCGTCGAGTGGGAAGGCATAATTGCCCCAGATTTCACGCGACTGGAAAGAGCCGTAGCTGATGCCAAATTCGCCCTTGCGGGTGCCGTCGGGCTTCTTGCTGACCAGGCTGACGACGCCAATGCCGCCATTACTGCCATAGAACAGGCTGTTGCCGCCGCGGAACACCTCGACCCGCTCGATCATGTGCGGATCTATGGTGGTCGAGCTCCAGATGTCTTCGAGGGCTGGGCCACGATCATAAAGCGGCACGCCGTCGCGAATAACCAAGGTGTCGCGGTCGCCGCCGCCGTCCAGGCGGATGGTGTATTCACCCTCGTCAGGCGAATAGCCGACGTTCACGCCCTTGACCAGAAACTGAGCCATTTCGGCGAAGTTGGCCGCGCCGCTAATGCGAATATCGTCTGCCGTCACGACCTGGACCGCATTGCCGTATTTTACGGCTTCGGCCGCCTTTACGCTCTGATAAACCTTCTTTTCAGCGGTCACGACGACTTCGTCATCAGTCCCCGACTTGCGGCGGGCTTCGGTATCGGCCGCACTAATTTCTGCAAAGGCCAAGCTTGGAATCGCGCAGGAGACCATGAGCAAGGCATAGATTCGTCTTTGACGTCGCGCTGTAGTTTTACTCATTTTTCCCTCTCGTTTTAAATAATTTCTGCTCACCATGAGACTGCGCGCTGCTGTGGGCAGTTCGCACGAAATCATCGATTTTAGGCTGATAATTGTGTTTCATGACGCTGGATTACAATTTCCATGACAAAAAAATGAAGATATTTCAATTTGACGAAACAAATATTTGAATATTTAAGGGGGCGATATGTCCGTTCGAAGCGGATTCCGACCAGGCTGGACTCTAGGAATGAATGTGAACAAGGACCAAGATTTGCAGGCCCTGTTAAAGGCTCAGGCCATCTTGCTAGACTGGGATGGCTGCCTTGCCTTTGCCAATCGTCCGCATGCGGCGGCATTGGAGTTTATGGGTCGCTACAGGTCTCGCATCGTGATTGTGTCCAACAATTCCACGCTGCTTCCGGGCGACATATCCGAGATCCTCGCCCGCTCTGGCGTCCTGCTCGACAAAAGCCGAATATTGCTCGCCGGATATGAGGCCCTAAGGCTTGTATCCATCGCCGAGCCAAGGCCCACCCTGGTGCTGGGGCCGCCACGGATGAAAGCCCTAGCCAAACGTTTAGGTGTTGAACTGGTTCGAGACCGCGCCGAAGTTGTCGTCCTATTGCGCGACACGCGGTTTTCCTATGCCAAGCTTGAGCGGACGGTTAAGGCCCTGTCCAAGGGCGCGCGGCTAGTGGTGGCCAATCCAGACCTGTCTCATCCCGGCGCAGAGGGCGAACCCGTGCCGGAAACGGGAGCATTGCTTGCGGCCATTGCGGCCTGTGTTGATCTGGGCACCATCGATATGAGTGTGATTGGTAAGCCCAATGCCCACCTGTTTTTGAGGGCATGCGAAACCCTGGGGGCTAGGCCGGAAAAATCGCTTATGATCGGGGATAACCCGGTTACCGATATTGCAGGCGCTGAAAAGCTCGGAATGACTTCAATCTTGGTAAGCCCAGGCTCAGAGGTTTGCCTCAGGGATCTGATTGCGCCGCTGGATCAGCGCAAGCCCTAGGCTCAAAACCGCTTGATCGACAAAACCTCGAAAGTCTGTTGCAGGGTCTCGGTGGCGCGGTCGTAATCGGCAAGCGCCAGGGCCGCAATCAAGGCATCAATGACGCAGAGTTGGGCTATTCGGCTGGTCATGGCCTCTGTGCGGAACTTGGTTTCTCGGGCCATGGTGAAAAGCGTCACGTCGGCACTGGCTTGAATAGGCGACCTTGCAAAATTGGTAATCACAACGGTTTTAGCACCGGCTGCTTTTGCCAATTGGGTCGATGTTACGGTCTCGTGCGTTGCGCCCGAATGCGAAATGGTCAAGATCGCGACATCAGGTCCGGTTCGGGATGCACTGATGGCTTGAATATGGCTATCGGTAACCACCTTGACGTCCAGACCGATCCTTAGCATCCGATAGTGCGCGTCTTCGGCAATCGGCGCGGACGATCCGATCCCGTAGATTTCGATGCGCTTGGCAGAGCGCAAAATGTCCACCGCCAACTGAACCTGTTTTGGGTCCAGCACGGACAGCGTGTCGCCAAGGGCCTGGATGCCGGCGTGAAATATTTTCCGACAGACCAATGTCGTATCGTCATCCCGGCTTAGGTCTTCGTGAATATACTGGACCGGTTGCACGACCTCTTGGGCAAGGCTGAGCTTTAACTGTTGGAAACCCGACATGCCGATGGTCTGGCAAAAATTGATGACGCTGCCCTGGCTAACACCGCAAGCCTCTGCCAATTCCGTAACAGACAGCTTCACCACCTCGGATGGTTCGAGAAGGACATAATCGGCAATCGCCTGGGCGCTTGGTCCCAGGCTCTTATAGCGACTGCGGATCCGCGCAATGACGTGTTCAACCGGTGCCTGACCGGCAACCCGCGGACGGCTTTTTGTCTTTTTCTCGACCAGATTATCCAAAATTCAAGTCCATATCTGTTCGTGACCTAGGGCGCGCGCTTTGATTTTAAACGCCTTGATGAATCGGTTTGAAGTCGAAATCGTGGCGCACTGATCAGAAAAGCCGCCGTCTTATTCTAGCCGACAGTTGGTCAATCACAAACACTGTACAAAATATGGCGACCAGAATGGTTCCAACATGATGATAGTTATACATGTCAAAACGGCCCTTTAGCTCCTGGCCAATGCCGCCTGCTCCAACCAGTCCAATCACGGTGGCCATTCGAAAATTGCGATCAAGGACATAGAGGGTATAGGCCGTATACTGCGCCATCACCTGGGGTAGAATGGCAAAACGCAGCACTTTTATTCGATTCGCACCAATGGCGGCCAGCGCTTCTTGCGGTTTAATATCTGCATTTTCAATATCTTCTGCGTAGAACTTGCCCAAAAAACCTGCCGCGTGGAGGGCCAGGGCCAGCACGCCCGCGATCGGCCCAAACCCATAGGCCAGCACCAGAAACAGGGCGCTGACCAGTTCGGGAACCGCGCGCAAGAAACTGACCACGCTTCTTGCCAGAGTATAGATTATCCGGTTAGGGGCCATGTTCGAGGCGGAGAAAAAGGCCAGCGGTATACTGATCAAAACCGCAATCACCGTTCCCCAAAGTGCAATTTCCAAGGTCTCAATCAGCTTGATCGCCACATGGCGCAAATATCCCAAGGGTTCGACCAGATACTCGACAGTCTCCGAGACCGATTCCAGTTCTAGCGTCTCAGGATTGAGCACCTGGGTTTGTTGGGTGCGCGTTTCGATATGGGCAAGCCAAGGCAGGCGTGAGCGATCAAACGAGTCAATTCGGCTTGTTTGCGTGGTCTCAGAAATCTGCAAAGGCCAAAGTGAGGTGCCAATCTTTGCCAAGCCCTGGGCGACCTGAGATTGCCCTTGGCCGGTTGCGGTCACGGTCACGGCCTCGGCTGTCAACTGTGCCATCTTGCCGATCTCGACACTGCGTCCCGTTACCAGCAGGACGACGATAATGGCGCAGAAAATCAGCATGCCCCTAAGGCTAATGGCCTTTGGATATACCCATTGCGCAGGGCGCTGAAGGCTTGAATTGGGCGTGATCAAGCCGCCACCTCTTGGTCATAAATGCCCGAAAAGTCGCCATCCTTGAGCGCTTGCGTCGGCGAATCAAAGATCAGCACACCCTTTTGCAAGGCGACAATCTGATCGGCATGCTGGCGTGCTAAGGCCACCTGATGCAGGCTGCACAGAACCGTAACGCCGCGATGGCGTGCAGCCTGACGCAACAGTCCCATGATCTCCTGGCTAATAGCGGGATCAAGGCTTGCAACGGGCTCATCGGCCAGGATGATCTGGGGGTCCAGCATTAGGGCGCGGGCTATGCCCACCCGCTGACGTTGGCCGCCGGACAGATCGCCTGCGCGCCGCTTAAGATGCTCAGGCGACAAGCCCACGCACTCCAATAGTTCACAGGCCTTGGCCTTGAAATGGTCTGGATAGAGTCCCAAAAGCGCCCTTAAGGTTGGAATTTCGGCCAAGGCACCGCCAATCATGTTTTCCGCGACACTAGCCCGATCGACCAAGCCAAAGTGTTGATGGATCATGCTGACCTTGCGCCGGATACCGGGCAGGGCCTTGCCGCTCACCGGCACGCCGTCGATTAGGACCTCGCCCGAGGTTGGAACAGCCAACCCATTGACGCAGCGCAATAAGGTCGATTTGCCGCTGCCCGATGGTCCAAGAAGGACACAAAATGCGCCTTGCGCGATACTGAAACTGACGCCGTTTAAGGCTTGAGTGCCGTCTGGAAACCGCTTGGTAACCTGGCTGAAGCCAAGATGGGTGGGTGAGGGGTCCGTCACGGTCTGGCGGCCTTTTTGAGCACCTCACCCTTTAGGCCGTCATCAATCTTGGCCATCATGTCTGCGGCGACAGCATATTTCTTTTCGGGAAACGCAGTATCATAGCCATCCACCTTCTTGCCGCCATAGCCTCGGATCATGTCGGGCGTAACGCCGGGCGCATGGTTCACATTCGCAAAGGCGGTTTTTAGCTTAAGTTTCATTGCGCTTGGCAAGCGGGTATTCATCCCCAAGGGTGGGTTGGGTATGGGAACACTTCGCGCCAAGACCCGTATCTTGGTGCCCCCCAAAGCGCCCTGATTGACGGCTTTTTCATAGGAATCGAACGAAAGGCTGGCCGCGTCCACCTGGCCTTGGGTCAGGGCTGCCAGGCTGTTGGCATGACTGCCGGTCATCCGAATTGCGGCGAGATCGCGAATCGGGTCCAGTTTGGCCTGCATGATCATGGTCATTGGAAACACAAATGAAGACCCCGAATTGATGTCACCAAATGCGACCCGTTTACCCTTAAGGTCTTTGAGGGTCTTGATTGACGAGGAGGCCTTGACAAATATGCCGGCGAAATAGGTTGAAGAGCCCTTTTCAACCGCAACGGCCAAAAGATCAGCGCAGCCGCGCTTATGGGCCTGGACGTAGGAAACGGGCCCGAAAAATGCGATATCCGCCGACCCATTACACATGGCCTCGACGACCGCATTATAGGACTGTCCGACGCGCAGTTTGAATTGCAACCCGGTGGTCTTTGAAACCGCGTTAAACACCGGCAAAAAGTCCGCCCTTGTGCCGTCTTCCGTGCCGCCATCGGCGGGTATCAGGATCACGGTCAGGGGCCGCTCGGCGGATCCAAGCGGCGCTGGGGCCGCAAAGGCCTTGGTCTGCATCAATGCAAGTGCAGCAACGAATGCGATCCGGCGCAGCATGAGCTTATCCCCTCGGCCTGTTTGGACTATGGACCGTGGCTAGTCTTTTACCGTGTCAAACATGTGACAACACTCAAAAAATTACGATTATAAAATTGAATTTGACTCAATAAAATAAGGGCCTTGCTCCAGCTAAGGCGCAAGCGGCCCGCGTTGCAATTTACCAAATCGGCTCAAAATAGCGCACCTATCCAACAATTTTGCCCCAAATTTCACCTAAGTGTCATTTTATTAGGATATTAAGCGTGTGCGGTTGGTGCCGCATACCTGCCTTTCAGGCTCATGGTTGAATTGAGTTTAATTCATTTATGATCTGTGCAGGGATTTTTTGGCTCATGTGGTCGCCGCGCAATGGCGGGCGAAGGCGTATCCCAGAGGTTTGTATGCCCAACTTGCCCTGGTCGTTCTTGTCCGATGACGCGGTCATCCACAGACCTAGCCTCGCACAGAGGCCAGCAGGTTTGTGCTGCCGAGATTGAAATTCGAAACCCGTCTGCCCCCTCATTTTCAAACGGAAGGTTCCAAAATGCCCCGGATCTTATCAAGCTGCTGTTTTGCATTGGTGCTTTTGGCCAGTGGATCGGTCTCGGCCCTGGCCCAATCGGTCGACCAGCCGCTTCGGTCCGTGACTGATCCTGGAACAATTACCACCCGCCAGGCCATTTCCCCGGCCGGCGTGCAGACCGTGTTCAAGGGGCGGGTACAGGGTGTTCAGTTTGGCAAGGCCGGCGAGCTTTTCGTCATTACCAGAACCCATCTCTATCGCCTCGACTGGTTAGAAAATCGGGTAATTTCGCGCCATGAGCTGGGTAGGGCCGGTGTCGCGGGCTTGCGCGGCCTTGCCTATGACCGAAAGACCGACCAGGGCGTGGTTGCCTATGTCGAAGGCGCAGCTTCCCCTGAAAAGGGCCGCGTGCGCCTAGCCGAGCTTGGTGCTGCCCCCGCGCCCGGTGCTGGTGGCCTGCGGGCGATTGGCGCGCCCCTGGGCCGCAACAATGTTGGCGAGGTCAGCCTGGCCGGTGGCAAGGCCATTGTGCCGCTTATGTTCGATAATCGCCTTGCCATTATAGACCGCGCCTCGGGTGCTCGGACCGAGGTCAATATTGGCATTGCGCCCTTTGCAAGCCTTGTCGCGGATGGCCTTGCCTATGTGTCAAATTGGGGCGGCGACAAGCCCGTCGCTGGTCAGGCCAGTGCGCCGACCGGACTGGAAGCCGATGCCGATCTTGTGCGGATTGATGCCAAGGGCGTGGCCATGGCGGGCACGGTTTCCATCGTCGACTTAAAGTCCAGTAAGCTGGTGGGGACTGTACCGACGGGCCGCCACCCAACGGGCATGGCCTTGAACCGCAAAACCGGGCTTCTGTACGTCACAAACGCCAATGACGATTCCATATCGGTCATCGATACCCGCACCCGGCAGGTCCAGACCACGCTTGCCCTAAAGCCCTTTGATCAGGCTATCAAGGGCATTGCCCCCAATAGTCTTGTCGTCGATCAAGAGCGCCAAAGACTCTATGTGACCTGCGGCGGCATTAATGCGGTCATTGTCTATGATCTGGCCAGTGAGCGTATCTTAGGCATGATCCCGACCGGTTGGTATCCTGCCTCGATCGCCCTGGATGAGGGCGGAAAATCCATCGTGGTCGGGACCCTGCTTGGCGTCGGTTCTGGTCAGAACGAGGGCGCGAATAAGCGCTTTGTGCATGCCAATCGCGGCACGGTGCATGTGATCGCCTTGCCCGATGACGCCCAGTTGGCGAGCTATTCGGCGGCGGTCAGCGAGAACAACCGCATGGCCTTTGCCAGTGCGCAAGCGCCCAAGCCCGACCTTTCCGCGCCGCCAAAGGCGGTGCCGAGTCGGGCGGGTGAGCCGTCCTTGATTGAGCATGTGGTCTATATCATCAAGGAAAACCGCACCTATGATCAGCTGTTTGGCGATCTTCCGCGCGGCAAGGGTGAGCCGTCATTCGTGCTCTATGGCGCTGATGTCACGCCAAACCAGCGCAAGCTGGCGATGGAATTTGGATTGCTTGACAACTTTTTCTCGACCGGTGGAAACAGTGCCAATGGCCACCAGTGGGTGACCCAGGCCAATGAGGCCAGCTATACACTGTGGCCGGGCTATTCGGGACGATCCTACCCCTTTGATGGCACTGATCCTCTCGCCTATGCATCGACGGGCTTCATTTGGGACGCGGCGCTGGCACAGAAGAAATCAGTCGCCGTATTTGGCGAATTTGCCCCCCGCGTTGGCGACCTGTCGGACGTGCCGCCAATGGCACGGGCGGACTTGATGAGCCGTTGGCAAGCGGGCGAGACCTTCTCAAAGACCTGGAATACGCGCTCGCCCATCCCGCCGCTCGATAGTGTCTTGGTGCGCAATTTTCCGGGCTATTCCACCAATATTCCGGACGTGATCAGGTCAGCGATATTTATTGAGCAGCTAAAGACCTATGAGACCAATGGGTCGATGCCTAATCTCACCATTATTCAGCTTCCGTCCGATCATACCAATGGCACGAGCCCAAAAACCCATACGCCCAAGGCCATGGTCGCAGACAATGATTTTGCCCTGGGCCAAATCGTAGAAGCCCTGACCAAGTCGCCATTCTGGCCCAAAATGGCGATCTTTGTCGTTGAGGATGACAGCCAAAATGGCGTTGATCATGTCGATGGGCATCGCACGATTGCCCTGACCATCAGCCCCTATTCAAAACGTGGCAGTGTCGACAGCACCTTCTATTCGCACCAGTCCATGCTCAAGACCATTGAGCAAATCCTGGGGCTTCCGACCCTTTCCATGTTCGATCTGATCGCCAATGATATGAGGGCCAGCTTCCAAGACACCCCTGATCTGCGCGGCTTTACCGCGATAAGGCCGCAGCAGAGCTTGCAGGAGCTGAATCAGGACCCCGCGGGTCTGGCCCAAAACCAGCGCCGCGATGCGCTAAAGTCTGCGGCGATGCGTTGGGATGTGCCCGATGCGGTGCCAAGCGCGACCTTGAACCGGATTCTCTGGCACAAGGAAAAGGGTCATAGTGTGCCTTATCCGAAAGTGAACAAGGCCGTGTTCAGCCCCTTCCAGCTCGATCTGGAGGACCAAGAGGAAGCTGAAGACGAATGAATGGTCGAGGCCATGTCCGTCCGACGCTGAAGAAACGGCGCAAGCGATCCGGTCCGACCCAGTTTGTGGTCGCGGCCGCCGCTTGCCTGTTTCCCATGACAGCCATAGCCGACCCGCTGGACCAATCCGTCGACAGCACGGTGATTGTCCATGGCATATTACGTGAGCCCCTGCGCGATCTGCCGGGGTCAGCCTATCTGATCGATCACGAACAACTGGAAATGATGCGGCCCCTCACCATGAAGGAGGTGCTGCGTCGTGCGCCCGGTGTCCAGATCATTGATGAAGATGTTTTGGGGCTGAAACTAAACATATCGGTTCGGGGCCTAAACCCGCGGCGCTCGGGCCGAACCCTATTGATGGAGGATGGGGCGCCGATTCAACCGGCGCCTTATGCTGACCCGTCTGCGCATTATTACCCGCCTATCGAACGTATAGAGCGGATAGAATTTCGCCGGGGCTCGGGCCAGGTGCTCTATGGTCCGCAGTCTATCGGTGGGGCCATCAATTTCATCACCGCTGCCGTGCCAAGCGAACCAGAAACCACGCTCACCCTAGCGGGCGGAGAGGGCGATTATCGGCTGGTTAGCCTGTCGGCGGGCCTAGGCGATGCAAGATTTGGCACACGACTTCATCTCATTGAAAAACAAAGTGACGGCATCCGGCTTGGCCATTTCAGCCGCGCGCGCGAGGCGGCGCTCAAGACCCGATTGGCGCTGACAGGCAACCAGACCCTCACCCTTAAGGCAAGCTATGCACAGGAAGATACCCGCCTGACCGAGGGCGGTCTCTCTCAGGCAAGGTATGATAAAAACCCTTACGCCAATCCATTTCAGAATGATCAATTCACCCTGCGCCGGCTGGCGCTTCAAGCCCTTTACGATCTGGACCTGAGCGCCAAGGGCACAGTTTCTTCCCAAGTCTATTTTTCAGATACGTTTCGGGCCTCCTACCGTCAGGCAGACACTTCAATCGATTCCATGGTCGCCAATCCATCGACCGGTTGTATTGGCGCCAAGCGACTCGATTATGAGGGCTATGCGCAATTTTGTGGGAACAAGATGCGGCCCAGAAAATTCCAATTCTGGGGCGTTGAAACACGGCTGGATCATGAGATTGAGATCTGGGGCCTCGATGGCAACCTAACCTTAGGGCTTAGGGCGCATTTTGAGGATACGAACCGCAAGCGTTATAATGGTCTATTGGCCAATGCCCGGGAAGATACGCCAGGGACCCTGTTGCGTGACGACAATGATATAACCACTGAGGCGTATTCGTTTTACGGCCAGGTCCCTTTAAGTATCGGCCGATGGACGGCCACCCCAGGGGTTCGGGTTGAGAAAATTCGCACGCGCAACACGGCTCTGACGGCGAATTTTGCCCCCTTGAATCGCAGTGTGACCCAGAACCAGTCGCTCACCTTGCCAGGTCTTGGTCTGACCTGGTCGCCATCGGAGCGGATCACATTGTTTGCCGGTATTCATCGCGGCTTTGCACCGCCGCGCCCGGACCGCGACTATGATCCAAACCTGCCGCCCAATGCCGTAAGGCCTGAACGCAGTGTGGAAACTGAAATTGGCTTGCGCAGCAACCCCTTGCCGGGCCTTGGCATAGAGGCAACCCTATTTGACATGCATCTGGATGACCTTGTGGTCGAAGGCGCCTTGGTCGGCGGGCGCAGCGGCACCTTTGTCAATGCAGGCCGCGCCCTGCATCAGGGGCTGGAACTGGCTACAACCCTTGAAAAGGGACCGATTAAGGTTTCGGCAACCTATTCGAATCTGGCCACGGCGCGGTTCCTCACCAATGCTGGCGAGAGTTCGGCCAATGTAAAAGGAAACCGTCTACCCTATGCCCCCCGAAACCTGTTTGATCTGAGCTTTCGTTACCGCGTCCTTGCAGGCCTTCAAGCAGAGCTGGGCCTGAACTATGTCGGTGATCAGTTTGGCAATGCCAGCAACAGTGTTGTTTCATCGGCAGATGGCCAGACCGGCCTAGTACCCGCGCGGACCCTTTATCGGTTCGCCGTCAATTATGCCTTGCCCAATAAAGGCTGGTCAGTGTTTTTAAGCGGACAAAACCTTGCTGATACGGCCTATATTGCCAGCCGAGTCGACGGTTTGTTTGCCGGGCCACGCCGTAAGATCGTGGCGGGACTAAAAGCCAGTTGGTAGCGCCTTTAGGCTAAATCTAACAGAAACACAGCGCTCAAGCACAGGCCTTGTCGTCAAGGCTCCAGATTTCAGATGCTTAATCCGAAGCCAATCTTACTGTCGATTGAGCTTGGCCACGGAAAAGCCATAAATTGACAAACGTCATTAATCGTATTCAAATCCCCTTAGAGCTCAAACTCTATCTAAAATAAGAGCTCTTTTGCAAAAGGGAGAACTGAAATGCTTAAAGGTTTAGCTAAGTTTGGATTATTACCGATTGGTCTGCTAGCACTGCCTAGCCAATCGTTTGCCTCGACGGCTATGTTGAAACCCGATGACTATGTCGGCATATCTTTTTGGTTGATTTCGATGGCGCTGATCGCGTCCACAGCCTTTTTTTTCCTTGAAACTCAACGCGTTGCTGGAAAGTGGAAGACCTCACTGACGGTTTCGGGTCTGGTGACCCTGGTTGCGGCGGTCCATTATTTCTACATGCGCGATGTGTGGGTCGCTACCGGCTCTACCCCAACCGTCTATCGTTATATTGACTGGTTGATCACGGTGCCGTTGCTGATGGTTGAGTTCTATCTCATCCTGTCGGCCATTACCAAGGTCCCCGGCGGCGTCTTCTGGCGTTTGATGCTGGGTACGCTGGTCATGCTGGTGGGCGGCTATCTGGGCGAGGCCGGTTATATGGCGGTTATGCCTGCCTTCATCATCGGCATGGTCGGTTGGGCCTATATCCTGTACGAAGTGTTCTTGGGTCAGGCCGGGAAGATCAATGCTTCCGAAGCCCCCGAATCGGTTCAGTCGGCCTTCAAGCTGATGCGCCTGATCGTGACCATTGGCTGGGCGGTTTATCCCGTCGGCTATTTCTTCGGCTATCTCACCGGACAGGACCCAGCCACCAGCGCGAACGCCCTGAACGTGATTTATAACTTTGCCGACGTGCTGAACAAGATCGCCTTTGGCGTGATCATCTGGACGGCGGCGGTTGCCGAGACCGACCGGGCAGCCGGTAAGTAATATCTCGAACTCAACAACTGAGGCGCCTGGCTCAAGAGGGCCAGGCGCTTTTCTTTATGGGTTCAGCAAAAGTGCGATCTGGACGAGGGACGCGGCAAGCGCCAGCACCAGCCCAGCCCAGATCCTTGGCCCTGCCAGGGTCATGATGATCGGGCGCGAGGGGAAGGAAAACGTCTCGGCCGTGCCTAGGATCTTAAAGGCATGGATATCGCCAAAGCGCGGGTCGGTGGCCAGGATCATCAGGTCGCGGCGGCTGCGATAGCGCATATAGCCCATGATCGACCAGCCCGGATCAGGCGCGACCCGCCAAGCATCGACATAGCCGCCGACCTTGCGCGCCGCTATGGCCGGGTGGCCACCGCGCATAAACAGGCGCTTCATAAAGGTATTGCTATAGACATCCATCATGGCCCGGCCAGGGACGGATTCGCCTGTGACCGGATGGGTCACCATGCCCGGTTCAATCTTGACCAGATTGACCATGAAGAACTCGCGGCCGTCATCTTCCTCTAGGAATTTGCGGATAATCGAGGGGTCATTATGGCCAGCCGACTTGCCCTCAGCGGGCTTGGCCATAAAGGCGTCAATCTCGGCGGCCTTGAGCGGTCCGCGCCAATTATTGTACCAGAGCCGAAACAGGACATAGACGGTCAGGGCAAGGGCCCAGACATGGGAATTGAGCATGGACAGGTTTCCTCATATTTTAGCATAGGATGTGCCAATATTGAGGAGGGTGCAAGCCTCTCAAGCCCCTTAAGCCCCTCAAGCCTCGGGCGCGCGCCTCAGAAAGATTTGCGCAATCTCGTCGCCGCGGGTTTCTTGCAAGAAATGCCCTGCGCCGGGCAGACTATCGAAACTGGCCTGTGGATAGTGTCTGGCCCATGCCCGGCCCCAGTCCTCAGTAAAGACCGCATCGCTGCCGCCCCAGATGAAATGGATCGGCCCGGTCCAGCCCTTGAGGGCCTCAAAATCTTGCGCCTGACCCTTGGCATTGCCGCCAATCGGATTGTCAAACGGCAAGCTTAAGGGAAACCGCCTTGCGCCGGCATGACCTTGATAGCCAAGCCCTGCAAACGGGGCGTCATAGCCGCGCCGAACCGCCTCAGGCCCGGGGGCTAAGACGGGCGCAGCCTGTCCCTCCACCATGGCATAGAGGGCGCTGGCAGGCATATGGCCGCTGGAAATCATCATGAACCAGCCAAGGCTGATCTTGTCCGGCACATTGGCCCCAAACAGACCTTCGCGCTGCCATTGGGCGTTCCACCGTCGCAGCGCTGGACTATAGTCATAGCCCTCATGGTGCAGCCAGGTATTCATGATCACCAGACGGGAAAACCGCTCTGGCGCGCGCGCGACCTGGGCCAGGCCGATGGGGCCGCCCCAGTCCTGGCAAAACAAGGTGATGCCGCTCAGGTCCAGGGCCTCGATCAAAAGCCTATGGGCGGCGATGTGACGGGCGATGGAATACCAACCATCATCAATTACCTTGTCGGACCGGCCAAAGCCAATATGGTCGGCGGCTATGCAGCGATAGCCCGCGGCAACCAGCCCAGCTATAATCTTGCGGTTCAAAAAACTCCAGGTCGGCATGCCGTGCATGAGCAGGGCAACAGGGCCGTGGCGCGGGCCCTCATCAATATAATGCAGGCGCAGGCCTTCAAAGCTCAGATAATTGGACGCGAAATCATAATCGGGCAGGTCGGCGAAGTTTTCATCCGGCGTGCGGATAAAGGGCACGCCTTGGGCCGTGGTCATGATCTTGGGCACGAAGATGAAGCCTTGTTGCGGTCATTGCAAAAGCGGCAATGACCGCAACAAGTCCCCTAAACCGGCTCGTCGTCAAATGCGAAATGCGACGGCTCGAACTGGGTGGTCATTTTCCAATAATCCACAAGCCGATAGGGCAGGACCGCAAATACCCGGCCTTGAGGGTTCCTGTACCAGTTATTGGCCCCCTTATGGGACCAGACCATACCGGCATGCAGATCATCGACCTCCTGCACATTGGCTTGGTGGGCCTCGGGCCGCACGCTGATGGCCTTGTGATGGCCCTCGATCAGTTCGCGCAACGCATTCATGACCAGTTGCATCTGACATTCAGCGATGAATATGGCATTGCCGCCATGGGCCAGGGCGGTGTTGGGGCCAAGCAGGATGAAGAAGTTGGGAAAGCCTGGCACCATTGTGCCTTGATAGGCCTGAGCATCATCTGGTCCCCAGACCTGATGCAGATCCAAGCCGCCTGCGCCGCAGATCTGCATGGGGGCGAGCATATGGCTGGCCTGAAAGCCTGTGGCGCAGATAATGGCATCGGCGGGCCGTAGCGTGCCGTCAGCCGCCACAATCCCTTCTGGAACAATGCGCGCAATCTTGTCGGTAACCAGCTCGACATTGTCCCGCTTGAGCATTTGGAACCAGTGATTATCGATCAGTATGCGTTTGGCATAGGGGGGATAGTCGGGCAAGACCTTGGCCAGCAGGGGCGAGTCCTCGCCCAGCTCGCGGCGCATATGCCGTTCCATAAACACCCGGTGCTGGTCATTGGCCTTATTGATCGAGCGGTCTGGATTGCCCCAGAGCGGATCAATCTTCAAGGCGGCGTGCAGCCCATCGGCAAAGGCCCAAAATAGCTGAAACCGGTACCAACGTGCATAATAGGGCACATGCGCGAGCACCCATTTGACCCCGTCCTCGACCACGCCAAAATAATTGGGATTGGGCACAACCCAGTGCGGGCTGCGCTGATAAATGGTCAGGCTCTCGACATCTGGCGCAAGGGTCGGCCCGACCTGGTGGCCAGACGCGCCGGTGCCGATCTGGGCAATATGCTTGCCGCGCCAGTCAAAGCTATCGTCCCACTTGCCGGTATGCAGCACAGGCCCCTTAAAGGTCTCAAGGCCCGGAATGTCTGGCAATTTGGGCCGGTTCAATATGCCAACCGCCGAGATCACCGCATTGGCGCTCAGGGTTTCCAGCGTCCCGTCGCCCTTGCGCAGGGTGACGGTCCAAAGCGCACTCGCCTCTTCATAGAGGGCCGAAACCACCTCGGTCTCGAAGCGGGTCTTTTCGCGCAGGGCATGGTGATTGGCCACGTCCTCGAAATAGTCCCACAACTCCTGGCGCTTGGAAAAATAATTGTCCCAATTATGGTTGGGCTCAAACGCATAGGAATAGAAATGGTTGGGCGTATCGACGCCGCAGCCTGGATAGGAATTTTCAAACCAGGTCCCGCCGACGGTGGGGTTTTTCTCGATGATCTGGAAGGCAATGCCGGCGGCTTGCAATTGGATTGCGGCCAAAAGGCCCGACATGCCAGCACCGATAATCACGACAGAAAAGGCATCCAGTTCGGTCTTGGACGGCTTATTGCGCCAGGCAATGCCCTGGGCCTTGTCGGTCTGGGGGGTCAGGTCGGCGCGCATCATGGCGACATAGTCATCACTGACCGCCTCGCCCGCCGCGGTGGTCATCATCTTGGTCAAGAGCGCGCCACCCGGAATAGGCGGCACAGGCCTGCCCGACTGGGCCAGGTCAATCAGCACATTAAACAAGGTCGTGCGGATCTCGTCGCGCAGCGCTTCTGGCATGGTCTCATGATAGCTCATCGGGCCGCGAATATGCGGCTTGGCCAGATCCAGCCAATGGTCGTCACCCGTCAATTGAACCAGAACCAGCATCAAGGTCGCCGCATCAGCACTCTTTAGCGCCTGCCTCAGCTGTTCGGGATCGGTTGTTAGTGTAGCGGGAATTGCGTCCGTCATGGTCATCACTCTAAATCGATCAATCGTATCAGAAGGACGTCTGGGCCGCGCCCTCGAAAGGCGCCTTCCTGAGTATCCTTAAAATCTACCAGTCAGTAATCACAAAATTGGCGAGGGCGGTCAAGGGCCTGCGGCATCTATGCCGCAGTCGGGCGCTAATTGCTGCCGCATGGCGGTCCAACGGCTAATCAATAGCCTTGATTATCGATTGCCCCTTGCATCCTACTTCAAACTTGTTCTAGCTACGCACAAGTAGAATTATAACACATTGGGAATTGGGGACATTAAATGACCAATAAGAACATTCAGCCGCGCCTGCGGTCATCGGCCTTGCGGGCCTCGGTCGGCGTTGCGGCGCTTATGCTGGCGGCGGCGCCAGTTTTTGCCTTTGCGGCCGAAGCGGCCAAGGGCGATGAGCCCAGCGAAATCGTTATCACCGCGACACGCCGTAGTGAAAACCTGTCCAAGGTTGCGGCCTCGGTAACGGCTATTGGCGCAGCCCAGCTTGGCGCTGGCGGGATCAAGGATATTGGCTCCTTGGCCAATGCGGTTCCAAACCTGTCGGTCGGTGACCAGTTCGGCGTCAACCGTACCTTTATCCGCGGCATTGGCATGACCAGCATCGATCTGGGCGCTGATGGTGCCGTGGCCTTTTTGCAAGACGGCGCAATCTTGGCCCGCCCCGCCGCGCAATTGTCCGGCTTTTATGATGTCGAGCGGGTTGAAGTCCTGCGCGGCCCTCAAGGCACGCTCTATGGACGCGGCGCGACGGCTGGTGCGATCAATCTGATCACCAAGCGCCCTACCGACGACCTGCAAGGCTATGCCAAGGTCACGGTCGGCAACTATAATGCCCGCATCGTCGAGGCCGCCATTGGTGGCCCAATCCTTGCCGACAAGCTGTCCTTCCGGGTTGCTGGCAAGTATGACAAGCATGACGGCTATGGCAAAAACCTGTTCACGGGCAATCCTGTCGATGACCGTGACGCCTATGCCATCCGCGGCTCGCTGCTCTATACGGCGTCGGACAAGCTGAACGTGCTGATTTCAGCCGAGAGCTTCCGCGAGAGCGATAATAACTACGCCTTCCACTATTTCGGCCCAACGGTTGCGCCTGAAAACTTCCTAGGCAGTCTGGTTGGCGGCAATTCGATCTTTACCTATAAGGATGGCACGCCAAACCTGCGCAACACCTATTCGGACCAGGACGCGATCAATCGCCGTCATGGCACCAGCGGTACCGCAACCGTCACCTGGACGCCCGGCGCATGGGATGTGAAGTCGATCACCTCCTATCACCGCTTTGTGCGCTTTAACCGCGACGATCTGGACGCCTCCAATGCCTGGATGTTCGGTCAGAACAATTATGACGAACGCAGCAATACCTTTAGCCAAGAATTTGTCGGCAATTATACGATCGACAAGACCGAGGTCATGGTTGGTGCCATGTATTTCAACGAGCACCAGTTCGGCAGCGTCAAGGTGCCTTTGATTAATGCAGCCGTCCTACTCAGGCTGATAAATCCAGTTTTTGCCGGTGCACCGGATAATGCGGTTGATGATTTCAACTATCTGCAATCGGGCACGGTCGATACCAATGCCTATGGTGTCTTTGCCCAGGTCAAATATGCGATCACCGACAAGCTGAAGCTGACCCTTGGTGGGCGTTACAGCTATGAGGAGCGCAAGGGCAAGGGTTCCTTCCAGTTCCTGAGCTATGTGCCAACCGACAAGTCGAAAGGCTGGGGCGCGTTTACGCCAACGGCAGGTCTGAACTATCAGGCGACCGATGACACCCTGGTCTATGCCTCGGTGACCCGCGGCTTCAAGTCTGGCGTGATCAATGTCGGCTCGCAGAACCCCGTTATCGATCCTGAATATGCCTGGGGTTATGAGACCGGCATCAAGACCTATGCCCTGGACCGTAAGGTTTCGGCCAATGCCTCGCTGTTCTATATCGACTATACCAATCTTCAGGTTGGCTTTGTCGGTGCCGACAGTGTTGTGACCACGGTCAATGCGGCTGCGGCGCGCAATTATGGTGCGGAAATTGAGCTGCGCGCCCGTCCGATCACGGGCCTGGAAGTCGAACTGTTCGCCACCTATCTGAACGCCCGCTATCGCAAGTTCACCAGCGGCGACTATCGCCAGAACTTCACCCAGGTCGATCTGAAGGGCAACCACCTGTCCAATGCACCCGACTATACGGTGCGTCTGGCTGCCAGCTATGACATGCCCGTCGGCGAGATTGGCAGCCTGAACCTGCACGGCGATATCAATTGGCAGGACCGGGTTTACTTCACCGAGTTCAATAATGCCGATGCCACCCAGGGCGGCTATTCCACG